>CAYWUN010000059.1:0-17328 GCA_964461315.1 uncultured Aestuarium sp. | reverse complement strand
TGTTTATAAGGATTTTGTGGTAATGGCGGAAGCGGTGGGATTCGAACCCACGGTAGAGTTTCCCCTACGCTGGTTTTCAAGACCAGAGCCTTAAACCACTCGGCCACACTTCCGTTGGAGGTGGGAATAACCAAGGCTTTCCGATTCTAAAAGAACCAATCACAACTTGGGGAAATCCGCGCACCGGGCTTCTTGCACACTTTCAATATTAGCCCCCTAGCGCTATGATCGCGAGTGATGGCGGGGCTAACCCGCAAAACAATAGAAGCTCCGAGCAAAGAGCGAGTTTCGATCGAGGCAATGAGAGACACATGAAGAGCAAGTTGTTCAATCTACTCAAATCAACAGTAGTCCCAGCCGCCGCGCTTTTCGTGCTGGCAGGCTGTCAAGGTGGAGGACTCCCCTTTGGCCAAAGCGAAGGGGCGGCGAGCGATGCACCAGCTCAGTCAGTTCAGCTTGTCGAACGTGATATTGAAGCGCCCGAGGTCTTTCAGGCTACCGAAAAAGGTCTTTGGGATGGACGGCCTTCGCTGGGCGGTGTTTGGGTTGCGCACCCAGATGTTCTTGATCCGGAACGCGTAATCATTCGAAATCAATCTAACGGTAAATTTGTGATCGGTGCCCTCTTCCGCCGCGAGCGTGAAAACCCCGGTCCTGCACTTCAGGTTTCATCGGATGCCGCTGCCGCACTTGAGATGCTTGCAGGAGCGCCTGTTGAGCTGCAAGTCGTAGCGCTTCGCCGCGAGGAAGTAACTGAGACAGCGAACACTGCCGTCGTTGACTTTGAGGCCCCGACTGAAATCACTGCAACCTCGCTTGATCCGATTGCTGGCGCAGCCGCCGCTATTGATAACGCTGAAAACAACCAAGTCGCGACGACAGAAGTCGCACCAACCGTTCCCGCGCCAACTGCTAAGCCGGCGATAAGCACTCTATCCAAGCCCTATATTCAGCTCGGTATCTTTAGTGTTGAAGAAAACGCAACTCGCACTGCGGATCAAATGCGTAGCGCGGGAATTCTCCCAACAGTCAAAGAACAATCGAGCCAAGGTCGGGCATTCTGGCGTGTTATCGTTGGCCCTGCTGCAACCGAAGCTGAGCGCGCCGAGCTTTTGGCAAAGGTCAAAGGTATGGGTTTTGCTGACGCCTACGTGGTGACGAACTAAAAGGAACCCGAGAGCCAATGTCCCTGATCAAAGCTTTCCGCGCCACCGTAACCGTAGTCGCCTTTGTCGTCTCGGCGAGTGCTGCAATTGCCCAGTCTTTCGAGACGCCAGCCCGTGCGGCCTATGTATTTGACCAGACGACAAATACTGTCCTCTTGGCAAAGAATGCGGACGAACCACTACCGCCTGCGTCAATGTCCAAGCTGATGACCGTTTACTTGGCGTTTGAGGCAATCTCCACGGGACGCCTCGACATCAACGAAGAGCTTACGGTGTCACAACATGCGATGGACTATACAGGTTCAAGCATGTTCCTACGCTCGGGAGAGCGTGTGCGCGTCGAAGACCTCTTGCGCGGGATCATCATTTTGTCTGGAAATGACGCGAGCGCGGTCATCGCAGAAGCACTTTCTCCCGATGGGACAGAAGCGGGTTTCGCCCGCATGATGACGGAGCGTGCGAAACAACTTGGCATGATGAATTCGACATTTGCCAACTCGAACGGCTGGCCCGCGATCACTCAACGTATGTCTGTACGTGACCTTGGTATTCTTGCTGATCGACTGATTTCGGATTTTCCGACCTTCTATCCGCTCTTTTCAGAGCAAGAGTTTCTCTTTGACGGGCGTGTCCCATCGAACAGCCAAAACCGTAATCCGATCCTTGGCCTTGGCCTCGGCGCAGACGGCCTTAAAACCGGACACACGACCGAAGCAGGTTACGGCCTAGTTGGATCAGCTAAGCAAGGCGATCGCCGTATCATCTTTGTCGTCACAGGCCTTGAAAGCACAGATCAACGCGCCGAAGAGTCGAGCAAGATCATCAATTGGGCCTTTCGCCAATTTGCCCAAAAGAATGTAGCGCGCGCTGGCACCCGTCTTGCTGACGCTAGCGTATGGATGGGGGAGGCAACGACTGTTGGTCTCACTGTTGCAGAAGATGTGAACCTTCTTGTGCCTGCACTTGGCAACGGCGACTTTGATGCTCAGGTTGTTTTCAAAAGCCCTATCTCCGCACCCGTTGTCGCAGGCCAGCAGCTTGGCGAACTCGTGATTGCGCTAGAAGGGTTACCAGAAACGCGCGTTCCACTCGTTGCCGAAAACGCAGTTGCGAATGGTGGTTTCGGCGTAAAGTTGTCCACGGCGGCCAAAGTCATCATAGGCAAAATCCTCCCCGCCGCGGATGTCGAAGGCTAACAATGGCTGATAAGGGCAAAGGCATCTTCATCACCTTTGAAGGGATCGATGGGTCGGGCAAATCGACCCAAGCTGCGCGCTTGGCGGAACGGTTAAATTCTGCGGGCATCGACATTGTGCGCACGCGAGAACCAGGTGGGAGTTCCGGCGCTGAGGAAATTCGCGCATTGGTGCTCCAAGGGGACCCGGACCGCTGGTCCGCTGAAACTGAGATCCTGCTGTTTACGGCAGCTCGGCGTGACCACCTTGAAAAGACGATCCTGCCCTCTTTGGCCGAAGGGAAATGCGTTGTCTCTGATCGCTTTGCGGATTCAACGCGCGTCTATCAGGGCGCCACGCGTGGAGACCTTCGCAGCACTGTAGACAAGCTCCACAGCCTGATGATCGGCAAGGAGCCAGACCTGACGTTCATTATCGACATGGACCCCGAAGTTGCGCTTCGCCGTGGCCTCGCTCGTAACTCGGGCGAAGACCGCTTCGAAGACTTCGGCCTAGGTTTTCAGGAAACACTTCGGCACGGGTTTCTTGCCCTAGCGCGTGACTTCCCCGAGCGCTGTATCGTAATTGACGGAAATCGCTCTGTCGATGCTGTTGCCTCAGAAGTCGCGGCATTTGCCGCTGATCGTCTCGGATTTGAGCTATGAGCGACGCGCTCCCTGAACCAGACCGCATCGAAGGTGCGCCTCATCCGCGCGAAACGGCACAGGTGTTTGGTCAAGAGCGCGCAGAGGCTGATTTTCTAGAAGCCTATACATCGGGACGCCTTCATTCTGGATGGTTGATCACTGGCCCAAAAGGCGTCGGCAAAGCCACACTCGCCTGGAAAATTGCAACCTTCCTTTTGGCAGAAACACCGCAAGACGGCGGGCTTTTTGGCGATGCCCCCCCCGCCCCAACCACATTGCGCGTTTCTTCCGAGCACCCCGATGCGAGGCTCGTGCAGTCTGGAGCACACCCACGCTTGTTCCTTGTGCGCCGCCCCTTTGACGAGAAGTCAGGCAAGCTCCGCGCAGAGATCACAGTGGACGCCGTGCGCGGTGTGAAGAACTTTTTCCACATGTCAGCAGCGGACGGTGGCAGACGCGTCGTTATCGTAGATGCTGCGGACGAACTGAACCGCAATGCCGCGAACGCGATCTTGAAGGAGCTGGAAGAGCCTCCTGCAAACACGACAATTCTTTTGATCGCGCATCAGCCGTCAAGACTTTTGTCCACTATACGGTCTCGATGCCGCGAATTGCGATGCGCCCCACTGAGCGCCGAAGATACCGCCGAGGCTATGGCTCAAGCCGGCATTCACACAGAAGGTGGCGAAGCTCTGGCGACACTCGCGGGCGGTTCCGTTGGAGAGGCAATACGGCTTGTGAACCATGATGGTCTCCAACTTTACCACGAGATCGTAAACCTGTTTGAGGGTATGCCGCGCATGGACCGCCAGGAAGCGATCAAGCTTGCCGAAAGCTGCGCGGGCAAAAACGCCGAAACGCGTTTCCCAATGATGGTGGACCTTATCGACGTCTTTCTGGCGCGCGCCGCGCGTGCTGGTCTCCTTGGTGAGCCATCCACCCAAGGTGCACAAGGAGAGGCTCGGTTGCTCGCTCGCCTTTCGCCTACGGATATAGCAGCGCGCGCATGGGCTGAGCTGCAACAAGAACTTAGTGCTCGCGTCCGCCAAGGACGGGCGGTGAACCTTGACCCTTCCGCTCTGATCCTTGATATGGTTCTTAGGATTGAAAAAACGGCGGTTCAGGTCGCCGCATAGCAAGCGCCGGACCCCCTGATGACCACTGCCCGTATCGTAGATAGCCACTGCCACCTTGATTTCCCTGATTTTGAAGGTGAAGTTGATCAAGTCGTTGCGCGGGCAATAGAAGCTGGCGTTGAGCGGATGGTCACGATCTGCACCAAGGTCAAAAATGAACCCACGGTGCGCGCAATTGCCGAAAAGTTTGATCCCGTATTTTATGCCTTCGGCATTCACCCGATGAGCGCGGCCACTGAACCGCTCATGACTGTGGAGCGCCTCATCGAAGTGGCTCAGCACCCCAAGATGGTTGGCATCGGTGAAACGGGCTTGGATTACTACTACACAGCTGAGAGCGCCGAGATTCAGAAGACCTCGCTGCGCATTCACGTCGAGGCTGCTCGTGAAACAGGCTTGCCACTGATCATCCACTCTCGCTCGGCGGATGAAGATATGGCCGAGATTCTGACAGAGGAATATCGCAAGGGCGAATATTCTTGCGTCATGCACTGCTTCTCCTCTGGCCCAGAGCTTGCGCGCAAAATGCTTGATCTTGGCTTCTATTTGTCAATGTCCGGCATCGCGACCTTTCCCAAGAGCCAAGATGTCCGAGACATCTTTGCCGCTGCCCCGCTCGACCGCATTCTTGTTGAAACGGATAGCCCCTATCTCGCGCCCAAACCCTTCCGCGGAAAACGGAATGAGCCTGCCTATTGCGCTCATACAGCAGCTGTTGGCGCCGAAGTCTTTGGGCTAAGCTATGAAGACTTCGCGGCCGCAACCATGGCCAATTTTGATCGCCTCTTCACAAAGGCCGCGTCATGAGTGACCGCATCGAGTTTCGTATTCTTGGCTGCGGCTCTTCTGGCGGTGTCCCACGTATCGGCGGCCATTGGGGCGAGTGTGACCCTAACAATCCAAAGAACCGCCGCACGCGTTGTTCTGCGCTGGTAAGCCGCTTTGGTGCAGAGGGTGTGACCCGTGTTTTGATCGACACCTCGCCCGATATGCGCCAACAACTGATCGACGCAGAAGTTGGTCAACTCGACGCTGTAGTCATGACCCATTCTCATGCGGACCATGTCCATGGCCTTGATGACCTTCGACAGGTCGTCTTCAACACGCGTGAACGTCTTCAGGTTTGGGCGGATGGTGATACTTCAGACTCGCTTCTGTCGCGCTTTGGCTATGCGTTTGTGCAGCCCAAAGGCTCACCCTACCCGCCAATATGTGACCTCAACACGATCAATGGTCCGTTTGAGATCAACGGCAAAGGCGGCGCGATCAGCTTCGCGCCGTTCCAAGTGAACCACGGCTCGATAGACGCGCTCGGTTTCCGCCTCCATGGGTTAGCCTACTTGCCTGATGTCGCAATTATTCCTGACAACGTCTGGCCAAGCCTAGAAGGCTTGGATGTTTGGATCGTAGATGCGCTCCGCCGCACCCCACACCCGACCCATTCGCACTTGTCACAAACTTTGGACTGGATTGAACGCGTAAAGCCAAAACGCGCTGTCCTTACAAATATGCACATCGACCTTGACTACGAAGATGTGGCTGCGGAAACGCCAGATCATATCGAGCCTGCGTTCGATGGAATGACAATCACTCTGCCGCTCTAGGCACCCTAGATAAAGGTCCCATTATGGGCGCTCTGATTGACGTTATCCTGCCCGTTTTCATCGTGATTGGTGCGGGTTACCTCGCTGTTTGGCGCAAACTGTTCCCTGACGAAGGGATTTCGTTTGTTATGAAGTTTTCGCAGAACTTCGCGATCCCATGTTTGCTGTTCACCGGAGTTGCCAAACTCGATATCGGGCAGAACTTCAACCTGCCACTGCTGGTGAGCTTTTATACCGGCGCCATAACTGGTTTTATCATCGGGACACTCGGTGGACGCTTCATCTTCAAGCGCTCTTGGGAAGATTCTATTGCGATTGGCTTTATCGGTCTTTTCTCGAACTCGCTGCTCCTAGGTGTTCCGATAACTGAACGCGCATATGGCACCGAAGCGCTTGTTTCAAACTTTGCGATTATCGCGATCCACTCCCCGCTATGCTACGCCATCGGGATTACCGCGATGGAAATCACGCAGAATAAGGGCGGATCTCTCGCCAAGCTCCCAGCAAAAGTCCTAAACGCGATGTTCCACAATGCCCTGATTGTCGGCATCACACTCGGAGCGATCGTTAATTTCAGCGGGCTGCCTCTCCCCAATGTTCTCTGGGATGCGATTGGTCTCATGACCAAGGCGGGCCTTCCCGCAGCGCTTTTCGGACTTGGTGGTATTCTTTATCGTTACCGCCCTGAAGGCGACATGCGAGCGATCATTTTCATGGTCTTTGTCTCGCTGATTATTCACCCGACCGTGACTTGGACAATGGGCAAATGGCTTGGGATCACCCAAGGTGAATTCCGCTCTGCCGTTCTTACCGCATCGATGGCGCCTGGTGTGAACGCGTTTCTTTTCGCGAACATGTATCAGCGCGCTATGCGGGTCGCAGCGTCAACTGTTCTCATTGCAACAGCTGTTTCGATCCTAACAATTTGGGGTTGGCTGCTCATCATTCCATAGCTGGGCAGACGTCCACAAACCAAAACGCCGGCGAATTGCGCCGGCGTATTCTTTGCTAGTAACGAGTGATCGCTTAACTGGGCGACATCCCGCGAAGACGCTCAGACCGACGGCGCAACATTTCCACAGTCGTCAAGAGACCGATCGAAACTGCGACAAGGATCGTCGCAACAGCAAGGATTGTCGGACTAATCTGCTCGCGCAGACCGATGAACATCTGCCACGGAAGAGTCTTTTGACCCGCCGAGCCAACAAGCAAAACCACAACGACTTCGTCAAATGAGGTGATAAAGGCAAAGAGACCGCCGGAAATCACGCCCGGAAGGATGAGTGGCATCTGGACACGGAAGAATGTCGTCAAAGGATCCGCACCCATATTCGCCGCAGCACGTGTGAGCGAAGTATCAAAGCCCGAGAGGGTCGCCGTTACCGTAATGATTACGAAAGGAATCCCAAGAGCAGCGTGTGCCAGCACAACACCCATGAACGTGCCTTGAAGACCAATGTTCGCATAGAAGAAGAACATACCGGCCGAGGTAATGATCAACGGAACGATCATTGGCGAGATTAACAGCGCAGTGATCTGACGCTTGAACGGCACATGCGGCTGCGTCAGACCAATCGCGGCAAGCGTGCCAAGGCCGACCGAAATCAGCGTTGCAAGCGGCGCAATCTTGATCGAGTTGCCAAAGGCTTGGAGCCAGCTGTAATCGCCGTTTTCACCAAAAAAGTCGCGATAGTGCTTGAGCGAGAACCCATCTGGGTCAAGGCGGAGCATCTCGGGCGTGAAGGTGAAGAAGTCCTGAGAGTTAAAGGACAGCGGGATTACAACGAGGATCGGGAAGATCAGATAAAAGAAGATCAGCCCGCAGAGCACTCGGAACGTGTAGAACCAAATGCGCTGGCCAGTTGTTGCATAGGGTTGAAGAGTTGTCGCCATTTTCGTTTACCCCAGCTTCACGTTATCGACGCCGACAAGCTTGTCGTAGATGTAGTAGAGAACCAGAACCACTACGAGCATCACTGTGCCCAGAGCGGCTGCGAGGCCCCAGTTACCAGACGCAGAGAACTGGTAGTAAATGCGGTTCGAGATAAACGTGCCATCCGCACCACCCACAAGTTCAGGCGTAATGAAGTAACCGACGGCAAGGATGAAGACGAGAAGGCCGCCTGCCCCGATACCTGGCGTCGTCTGCGGGAAGTAGACCCGAAGGAACGCGACGGTATTGGTCGCACCAAGCGACTTAGCCGCGCGAAGGTATGAGGGCGGGATTGTCTTCATGACCGAATAGAGCGGTAGAACCATGAACGGCAGCAGAATATGCGTCATCGCAATAATCACACCGAGTTGGTTGTTGATGAGCGATAGGCGGTCCTGAAAGCCGAGCCAAATCCAAATATCATTAATCACGCCCTGTTCTTGAAGTAGGATTTTCCAAGCAGAGGTCCGCACCAAGAGCGATGTCCAGAACGGCAAAAGCACAAGGATCAGCAAAAGGTTCGAAGTGCGTGAGGGAAGGTCCGCCAGCAACCAGGCCACGGGATAGCCCAGCGCTAGCGTACAGAGCGTAATAACAAGGCTCAGACCAAGAGTTCTCAGCAGGAGCTTTTGATAAACGCGCTGATCTGGGGACTTGAGCTGGATGCCATCGAGCGTGCGCTCGGCGTCAAAAGCTGCAAGGAAGTAGTTAATCGTGTAGCGGCCAGAGTTTGACTTGATGGTTGCCCAATAATCAACGCGGCCCCAATCTTTGTCGATATCTAGGAAGGCTTCTTTGAGATTGCCGCCCTCAGGGTCGAGCTTGGTGACAGGACGTCCGGATTTACGGAAAAGCGACGACATGCCGGGGTTTTCATAGTTGAAACGTCGGCCAAGCTGCGTGTGCAATTTGTTGTCAAAAGCAACAGCGAAATCGATAGCCATCGCACGATAGACAGCCTCGGGCGGAGCCTCGCCAGATGCAGGGTCCCATTCTTCAAGTTCCACCACGACGTTCGGAAGAACATCAGGAATGTAATCGGTACCAACAGTATTCTGAACCGAGCGCAAAAGCATTTCGCCAATCGGGAAGACGAAGCTCACGAGGATAAAGACCAGTAGCGGCGCGATGAGTGCGAGAGCTCGAATTTTCTGAGCTCGCAGTGCGCGGTCGAGACTTTTCTTTAGCGGAGTTCCGTCAGCGGCAAGCATTACGCCACCGGCAGTTCTGTCATCTTGAGCCATAATCGCTCCCTGTCTTTTGTCAGGTTCTTTTTGAACCTTTGTCTTTGCGGGAGGCTCAGCACTGAGCTTTCGGCAAAAACGAAGGGGATGCAGAGGGCCATAAGGCCCTCTGCAAAAGGCGTTCAGATTACTGAAGCAGCCAAGCTTGGAACTTCGCGTCCATATCGTCGCGGTAGTTTGCCCACCATTCGTAGTTGAACAGGAAGGTGTTGACCGAGTTTGCCGGATCGAGCGGCATGTGCGGCGCCATGTCGATGCCGAGGTCAGCGTGCTTACCTACGAGCGGAGCAGACGACTGACGAGCCGGACCGTACGAGATGTACTTGGCCTGGTCAGCAAGACGCTGGCTGTCGGTTGCGTAGTAAACGAAGTCCATTACGCGTGCGAGACGATCTTCCGGAAGACCAGCGGGGATGATCCAACCGTCGAGGTCGAGCATCTGCCAATCCCAGAGCATACCGATCGGCTGGCCCTGCTCAGCAATCGCCGAGAAGAGACGACCGTTGTAGGTCGAACCAATTACAGCTTCACCATCAGCAAGAAGCTGCGGGGTTTCTGCACCAGCAGACCACCAGATAGTGTCAGCTTTGATGGTGTCGAGTTTCGCGAATGCGCGAGCAACGCCTTCTTCGGTCTCGAGGGTCGAATATACTTCGTCAATCGAAACGCCGTCACAGATCAGAGCCCACTCGAGGTTACCGATCGGACGCTTCTCAAGCGAGCGCTTGCCCGGGTATGCTGCGGTGTCGAAAATCGCACAAACGGACTCAGGCTTCGAGGGAAGCAGGTCGGTGCGGTAGCCGAAGGTGGTCGAGTAAACGATCTGCGGGATGAAGCAGTCGGAAACGATCATGTCGCCGAAGTCTTCAGAAGCGGTCGAACCGTCCGAACCCGGTGCAAGCATTGCATCGTGGTCGATTTCCATTGCGAGGCCTTCGTCGCAGAGGCGCATTGCGTCAGAAGCAACAGCGTCTACGAGGTCCCAAGTCACGTTGCCAGCTTCGGACATCGCGCGCAGCTTGGTCACTGCATCGCCCGAGCTTTCGTCGGTGAGAATGGTGAGGCCTTCGTTCATTGCGTTGTAGGGCTCGAAGTAAGCCTTGGTCTGGCTTGCCTGATATGCGCCGCCCCAGCTTACGATGGTCATTTCATTGGCCATCTCTGCGGTAGCCGCGCCAGCAGCAACGGTCATTGCCGAAGTTGCCAGAAGGGTCTTTACAAGTTTCATGTTAGTCTCCCGTGTTATACCCGGTTCGTTTTTGCTCCCACTGCCCTTCCGGGCCGGACAGAGGGAGTTTTGCTTGAGCGGGACTTAGGCGTCCAGCGCTCGGCAATCTTCTGGAAGCCAACCGATGTCGATCTGTTGGCCTGGCTGCAAACGGACCTGATCTGGTGCGTTGCGTGTTTTGATCACGAAATCATCGGTTCCGGCGACACGCAAACGTGTGCGGAAGATGTCGCCCATATAGATGAATTCTAACACTTCTGCTTTGAGAGTGTGCGCATCTTTGCTGAGACGGTCTTTGTTGATTTCAACTCGCTCTGGACGGATCGAAACCTGTGTGCGGTCGCCCACCTTGGTCACATTCACCGGCTTGGCGTCGATAACATCACCGCTATCGAGTTTGACTGTGCAGCGTTCGCCGGAAATCGACTGAATAACACCGTTCAACGTGTTGTTTTCACCGATAAACTGCGCAACGAACGAGTTTTGCGGAGCTTCGTAAAGCTCATCTGGCGGCGCAAGCTGCTGGATGCGACCATCGTTAAACACTGCAACGCGGTCAGACATTGTCAGGGCTTCGGTCTGGTCGTGCGTCACATAAACGGTCGTAATACCGAGGTTGTGCGCAATGCGAGTGATCTCGAACTGCATGTGCTCGCGAAGCTGTTTGTCGAGAGCACCAAGAGGTTCGTCCATGAGGACCAACTCGGGCTCGAAGACAAGGGCGCGGGCAAGAGCAATACGCTGCTGCTGACCACCCGAAAGCTGAGCAGGACGACGCCCGCCAAAGCTGCCCATTTGGACCATATCCAAAGCGCGCTTTACCTTTTCTTCACGCTCAGACTTGCCCAACTTGCGAACTTCGAGCGGGAAGGCAAGGTTCTCAGCAACAGTCATGTGAGGGAAAAGAGCGTAATTCTGGAACACCATCCCGATGCCACGCTTGTGTGGAGGAATGTTGTTGATCGACACCCCGCCCAAACGAATTTCACCGTGGGTGGCTGTCTCAAAACCAGCAAGCATCATAAGGCAAGTCGTCTTGCCCGAACCCGACGGCCCAAGCATGGTCAGAAACTCGCCCTTAGGCATGGTTAGATTGAGATCTTTTACAACGAGCGTTTCCCCGTCATAGCTCTTTTGAACCCGTTCGAATTCGACGAACGCACCGTCGTTGGCGGTATTGGTCAAGCCGTCTCTCCCTGACGTTATTTTTGGCAGCTTGTGCTGCGTTTATATTTTTAAAGTAGATCAAGTGATTTCAGTTAATGCAACTTATCAGACCAAAAATGGTCCAAAAACGTCACAAAATGGGAAGTTTCCCCGCGCAAAAGAATACCCGAGGAAACTCGACTGCGCTTTTTGGCACCGACAGGACAATTTACTTTGTAAGTGGTGCTCAGCTTCAGCTGGAAAGGGTTAATTCGCGCAAATCTTCGGGTAAATCACGGAATCGGGCTACGGGCCGCGCCGTATCTCCGTAATACGCTGTGGCTGCTAACCGCCCGAAATCAGGCAACAAAGCCTCCAGCTCACAGCGAGATGCTTCGGAGAGTGAATTTAGCGCGATATCGCCGGGATAGAAGCTCTCTGTCGCGATTCCGTTTGAATAAATGACCTGATGTTCAGCAAAGAGGAGGTGCGCATAGGTCACTTTGCGTATTCCTTGGGCGACTCGAACCTTTCCGCCCTTCAGCCGTGCCAGATGGCGCGCACGGACAAAACGCGGTGTCCTTCCACGTTCGGGAATATCCACTTCGACCGCATGTTGGGGCGAAATCAAAAGTCCATTCTCACCGCCGAATGCACCCGGAGCAAGCCAGATCGGCCGCAGATGGGGCGCAGCATCCAGTTCGCGCGCGTTTAGCCTGCGCAGGCCTGACCATAAAAGCTCCTGCGGGCCATTATCGCGTGTGATGACCATATCACCGGGACGCAAGAACTCGACAGGAACTTCGCCGCGTAGGGTTTTGATCAGCGTTCCAGTTGTGAAACACGGAATACCGATAGAATTCAGTTCGGCCCCAGAATCGACCGAGGTCGGAGCAACCCCCCAAAGAACAATCGTCTCGCCGTTCGGGAATATGAGCTTTGCGTTGCCGTTGCCGTCATCCACAACGGTAACGTCTCGGGTCTTGATCGGATCACCCGAAAGATTGGAGAGCCCAGTGACGTCGATCTGAGTATTGGTGTAGCCATCAAGATCCGGATCAGCGAGATCAAAACCGTAGACAGTATCGTTTCCCGCCCCCGCGACGATTACATCTTTCTCGCCCGCATCAGCAAAGAGATAGTCATCGCCGTCACCACCAACGAGCGTATCGTCTCCTAGTTCACCGTGAAGAGCATCGCTTCCGGCACCACCATAGAGAATGTCATTGTCTTCACCGGTGTAGATCGTGTCATTGCCTGCGCCGCCGTAGACTGTATCGGTACCGGTTAACTGCGTGCCGCCGACATCATCGATCGTATCGTTACCGTCACCGCCGTAAACAACGTCGTTGCCCGAGCCAAAGAGTAGGTAGTCATCGCCGCCACCGCCCCAGATCGTGTCGTCGCCCCCGCCTGTATAGACGATGTCATTATAATTGACTGCATCCGAACCGACGAAGGTATCGTTCTGGTCCGTCAAGAGAACGATTTCGATTTCGGAGTATGTCGCAAGGGTCGAACCCGATGTGGAGGTAACCGTGCCCGCCTCTGCGCCAGTCTGCGTTACATTTACGCCAACAGAGTCGATCCCAAGGAAATCGAGAGTGTCAGTGTCACTCCCCATCTCGCCGCCGACGATTGTGTCGTGATCGCCATCGGCCGCCATATAGAAATGGTCCTGATCCGCGCCACCGTAAATCGTATCTGTGCCGGTCCCGCCGTAAAAAGAATCCGTCCCAGCGCCGCCATAAAGCGTGTCAGCACCGGCATCGCCGTAAAGCCTGTCGTTGCCGTAGCCGCCGTAAACTAGATCGTTGTCATTGCCGCCATAGAGAATGTCGGCGCCATTCTGACCATAGATCGTATCCGTGCCATCTCCGCCGTAGAGCGTATCACTGACAGAGCTGGTATAAGTGAAGGTCTGGTTCGGCTCGCCCGTGATGACTTCTAAGAAGAAATTGTCGGGATCGCGCAGCACATAATTCGTCTCAACAAATGTGTTGAGATTGTAGGTCTCCCCCGCCGACAGCTCGTGAACAAGCGTCGTGGTGCCGTCGGCATTGATCTTGTGCAGAAGGATCGGGCCGTCCGAACTATTGACGACCGTGAGTGTCGTTGGCGTGTTGTTTGGGCCCGAGGGCCAAGTCTCCATCGCGTAAAGCTGACCATCACCCAACAGGTAATCATTACCGACACCGCCGGTGATGGTGTCGTTTCCGGTGCCACCTGTGATCAGGTCATTTCCTGATCCGGCATCAATCGTGTCATCGCCTGCGCGGCCTGAAATACGGTCATCGCCAGAACCCGCGTAAAAGGTGTCGTTAAAGTCCCCAAGCGAGACTTCGTTGGCGACATTCGGATCAAAGGTCTGATTATCCAGCCAAGAATAGTTTGGATCATTCGCAGTGGTAACGTCTTGGACCGAAGTGATTTGATAGGTCTCGCCCGGATCCAGCTGCCCGTCGACGAGGTATCCGACAAAGCGTCCGGAAATCTCGATCCGATAAAGCTTGATGACATTGCCATACTGGTCGGTGAGCGTTGTGACGTCTTCGGCGTAAGCACGGCCACTATCAACCACCTGACCTAATTCGTTCTTAACGGTAAGCGTCTGAAGTGAATCGTCGCCGACTTCGTTCTGAGACGAATCCCCGTTCAGAACGCCATTTAAATCAAGAATCGAAAATTCAAATGTGTAAGCGTCAGTCGACTGCGTCCAGCTTGGGTCCAGACGAATGAATCCACCAGCAGTCCAGCTTCCGCTGACAATAGAAATGTCAGTTGTGTTTATACCGGTAAAGGTCGTCATCTACAGTTTCGAGCGCATAGTTATGGTTTATCGAAACGTAGAACGGCAAAGGCTAATAAACCTTTAGCTCAGAAACAGAAAAACGCCCCTAGGGGCGTTTCTGACCTTCCTGAGGAAGGATGGTGCGGTCGAGAAGACTCGAACTTCCACTCCGGTTAAGGAACAGCGACCTCAACGCTGCGCGTCTACCAATTCCGCCACGACCGCACTGTCTTCTGGCTTGGTGAGGCGGTGTTTAACCTTGGATTCGGAGGAAGGGAAGAGGAAAAACACCCTTTGTCATGATTTTTTTGCTTTTCCATTTTTTCCATGAAAATGAATGCCTTGCCCCTTGTAGCCACCTACGCCTTTGTTAAACGAGCAGGTTTTTGCGGCGCTGGAATGGGAGGACGAACCCATGTCCCTTGCGATAGACGAGCGATGCGAGAACCAAGCTGAGGCCAAGGGCGATTACAATCCAGCCCAACTGTTCGTGTTCGCCAAATACAGCACGATTAGAGGAGCGCCCGGGAAGGAAGTTGAAAACCCCAGCGAGCACCACACCCCTCCAGTAGAGATTGGTGAGCGTCTTGCGGTGGCCTGTGATGTTTCTCTTGAAAATAAAGTAAAGCGAAAGGCTCACAGAAAACAAAACAAGCACCGCCAACGCATGGAGCGGGCTTAGTGGGCCGATCACCCCAAAACTGTGAATCCAAAACGACGAGATCGCGGCAGAAACCATCGCAGCAAGCCAACTATAGCCGACGATTTTATGGAAGCGGTTCCGTTTGCGGCTGTAGAGCGCGAAAGGCCCAGATACCAAAGCATAGGCCGCGCAAGCAGCATGGATTTGGATATAAAGCGGGGCCTGAAGAAAAGGGTCCAAAGTCATTGTGTCTCACTCTTTCGGGAACTAAGTTTTCGATGAGCAACCCTTGAGTGCATCATCCAGACCGCTCAATGCTTGATACGTGAAGCATACGAGGAACTTCGTGATTAAAAGCCTACTGCAACCCACGTTTCGTGAATGGCAGACACATTTCGCGCGTCCCTTGACCCATATTATCGCTTTGGGGCTTTCGGTCATCCTTGCGGTGATTGGTCCATTCGGGACCATAGATATTTTGCGTGCCTTTCCACGTTTTGGATTCTGGCTTTTGCAGGTCTACGTGACCTATTCGGTGGGATTTACGGTCTCGGCCTTATGCCGTTCTGCATTTCGGCACCGCGCACCACAATGGATTGCCATTGGCTTGGAAGCGTTGATCAGCGCCCTAGCGATACTCTGTGTGGTCCTTGGAATTATCTACCTCGTGTTCGGTCCGGTTCTCGATCTGAATGAGTTCCTTGCCTTTAGCTTGAATGTCCTCTTGATCTCGATCGTGATCACCTTGATCCTACACGCCATCGGAAAGCACTATGTCGAAGTGCCTACGGCAGAGGGTGTGCCTTTGCTCGACAGACTCCCCATCGAAAAGCGCGGACCCCTCGTTTCAATAAGCGTTGAAGATCACTATGTCCGTGTCCGCACCACTAAGGGCGAAGAGATTATTCTTCTGCGACTTTCCGATGCGATCAAAGAAACGGGAGCGACCCAAGGGCTTCAGGTCCATCGTTCACATTGGGTCGCGATAGACCAAGTGACTTCGGTCCGTCGCGATGATGCCCGAGCAATCTTGACGATGCGCCATGGTCCAGAGATACCGGTCAGCAGAGCCAATATCGCAGCGGCCAAGGAGGCGGGGCTACTTCCCCGATAAAACATGGTGGAATGGATCACTTCGACCGGCTTGACCGACTATGACGAAGCCGTCGCGTTCATGGAGGCGCGCGCAGAGGCCATTTACAAAGGTGAAGCAGATGAGGCGATTTGGCTTGTCGAGCACCCTCCCCTCTACACTGCTGGCACTTCGGCCAAACCTACCGACCTGACTGATCCCGACCGTTTCCCGGTCTATGAAAGTAAGCGCGGTGGTCAGTATACTTACCATGGCCCCGGCCAACGTGTCGCCTATGTGATGCTCAACGTTGCAGAGCGCGGCAAAGATGTGCGTTGTTTCGTCCGTGATCTTGAGAACTGGATCATTGCCGCGCTGGCCGAGTTCAACATTACAGGTCACATCCGCGATGGCCGCGTCGGTGTTTGGGTCGAAAGGCAGGATAAGCCGCGAAATATCGACGGTTCAATCAAGGAAGATAAAGTCGCAGCTCTTGGTATCCGTCTTCGCAAATGGGTGAGTTTCCACGGCTTGTCGATCAACGTCGATCCAGACTTGTCACATTTTGACGGCATTGTTCCTTGCGGAATTCGCGAACATGGCGTCACCAGTTTGGTAGACCTTGGTCTGCCCGTATCAATGGATGACGTTGATGTCGCCCTAAAGCGCACTTTCGAAGCGCGTTTCGGAAAAGACCGAACTTGCTCGAGCTAGCGCAAAAAATAGTGAAACTCAGCGTGGTTTTTGACCCAAATCAAAGAATCAATGCAAACACAGGCCTAGAAAACTCTTAGCGCGCCTTGCTAGAGACCTCCCCCTCAGGCGGGGTGCGCCAATTTATCCTCCCATATTGCACCTTTCGAATATTGCCCTAGAGCGCCTCACGCACTAGAACCCATGCCAAAGCTGGCGGGAAGAGTGTGACTCGTCCTGTCCCTTGAATGACGCCAATATGGGAGAGCCAAATGGCAGATGCAGCCATCCATGGCCATGAACACCACGACGAGCGAGGCTTCTTCACTCGTTGGTTCATGTCCACCAACCACAAGGACATCGGGATCCTCTACCTCTTCGTTGCAGGTGCAGTAGGTTTCATCTCGGTGCTCTTCACCGTTTACATGCGCCTCGAGCTTATGGAGCCGGGCGTTCAGTATATGTGCCTTGAAGGTGCGCGTTTCATCGCCTCCGATGCGACCTGTACCCCGAACGGACACCTTTGGAACGTGATGATCACCTATCACGGCGTCCTGATGATGTTCTTCGTTGTTATTCCGGCACTTTTCGGCGGCTTCGGCAACTACTTCATGCCACTCCAGATCGGTGCGCCGGACATGTCGTTCCCGCGTCTGAACAACCTTTCGTTCTGGATGTATGTCACCGGCACCGCGCTCGGCGTCGCTTCGATGCTGTCTCCCGGTGGTAACGGCCAGCTCGGTTCGGGTGTGGGCTGGGTTCTCTACCCGCCGCTTTCCACCTCGGAAGCTGGCTATTCGATGGACCTTGCTATCTTCGCAGTGCACGTTTCGGGCGCTTCGTCGATCCT
>CAYWUN010000058.1:0-17334 GCA_964461315.1 uncultured Aestuarium sp. | reverse complement strand
AAAGAGGCGACGTTGACCGAAAAGGATCTAGAGGCTGTCTCGGCCAAGATCGTCGAAAAGGTCACAAAGGCGACGGGCGGCACGCTCCGCGGATAAAAGAAAGGGCGGTCCTATGGGCCGCCCTTTTTCGTTTAGCTGGGAATGCTCTTGGCCTTTTGGACTGCGGGCCGGGCATAGAAACGGTCCACATAGGCGGGCACGTTTTTGAGGTCATCATAGCCCGTGACTTGGGTCGCTTCGTAGAATTTGAGCCCGTTCAACCATGGGGCCAATGCAATATCGGCGATAGAGAAATCGCCTGCGATCCACTCTTTGCCCTCGAGTTCCTTTTCGAGAACGTTCAACAGACGCTTGGCTTCGTTGATATAGCGGTCGCGCGCGGTCGGGTCCTCCATTTTGGCACCCGCGAATTTGTAGAAAAAGCCGAGCTGACCAAACATCGGACCGACGCCGCCCATTTGGAACATGAGCCACTGGATGACTTTGTAGCGTTCGGTCGCGGTGCTGCCGATGAGTTTACCAGCTTTGTCAGCGAGGTAAATTAGGATAGCGCCGCTTTCGAAAAGCCCGATTGGGGCGCTATCTGGGCCATTGGGATCGATGATCGCGGGAATTTTGTTGTTAGGGTTGAGCGAAAGAAACTCGGGGCTTTTGACGTCGGCATCGGCGAGCGTGACGAGATGCGGTTCATACTCAAGCCCTAGCTCTTCGAGGACGGTTGAGATTTTGACGCCATTCGGCGTCGGGAAAGAATAAAGCTGGATCACATCTGGATTTTTTGCGGGCCAGCGTTTGGTGATCGGAAATTGCGAAAGGTCTGCCATGTGTTGCTCCTTGGTCTGAGCGCAACCTAATCATCCGAGAACGAAATTTAACCCCTCTGATTGTGCGTATTTTGCGCTATAGTTGTGCCAGCGCGAACAAAAACAGGCGCTGTAACGGAATGGGGAAATCCAATGTTGAAAGAATTCCAAGCCTTTATCGCCAAAGGCAATGTCATGGACATGGCCGTTGGTATCATCGTCGGTGCTGCATTCACCGCAATTGTCAGCTCGCTTGTGGCTGATCTCTTGAACCCGATCATCGGTCTATTCACCGGTGGCGTGGACTTTACGAACAACTATTTCGTCCTGAGCGGCGAAGTGCCAGCAGGCGCAAGCCTTGAAGCTGCGCGTGAAGCAGGTGCCTCGATCTTTGCTTATGGTTCGTTCTTGATGGCCGTGATCAACTTTTTGATCATCGCTTTCGTCGTGTTTCTTCTTGTGCGTCAAGTGAACAAGCTCAAGGACGCTGTGATGGCGAAGGAAAAAGCGGCTCCTGCCGAGGCAAAGCCAGCAGGTCCGACCGAGCTCGACGTTCTTCTTGAAATTCGTGATGCTCTGAAAAAGTAAGCGGAACGGTATTTATAAAAGGCGGCTCCTTTTGGGGCCGCCTTTTTTGTTTTTTAGATCAGAGATTTCGGGTCAACCGTCGCGATGCCGAGCGCTTCACCGACGGCGGCATAGGTCAGTTGGCCAGCATGCACGTTGAGGCCATTGAGAAGATGCGGGTCGTCCGCGCAGGCCTTTTTCCAACCTTTATCAGCCAGAGCGAGCATGAAGGGCATCGTGGCGTTGCCAAGTGCGATGGTCGAAGTGCGGGCGACAGCGCCAGGCATGTTCGCGACGCAGTAGTGCATAATGCCGTCGACTTCGTAGACGGGGTTCTCGTGGGTCGTGGCCTTGGAGGTTTCGAAGCAACCGCCTTGGTCGATTGCTACGTCGACGAGCGCTGCGCCGGGCTTGAGTTCCTTGAGCTGGTCACGCTTGATCAGCTTTGGTGCCGCAGCGCCCGGCACAAGAACCGCACCGATGATGAGATCAGCTTCGCGGGCAAGTTCAATGGTGTTGCCTGCAGAAGCATAGCCGTTCTTGAAGGTGCCGCCGAAGACATCATCAAGATAGCGAAGGCGTGGAAGCGAGCGGTCAAGCACGGTTACATCCGCGCCCATACCCGCTGCGATGCGCGCTGCGTGGGTGCCGACAACACCGCCACCGATCACGAGCACTTTGCCCGGACCGACGCCCGGAACGCCGCCGAGGAGCACCCCGCGCCCGCCGTTGGCCTTTTGCAGCGTCCAAGCGCCGACTTGTGGCGCAAGGCGGCCAGCAACTTCGGACATCGGGGCTAGGAGGGGAAGCCCGCCACGGTCGTCGGTCACAGTTTCATAGGCGATGCAGGTCGCACCAGACGCGAGGAGATCGTGCGTCTGGTCCGGATCGGGCGCGAGGTGGAGGTAGGTAAAGAGGAGCTGGCCTTCGCGGAGCATTTTGCGCTCGACGGCCTGAGGCTCTTTCACTTTGACGATCATGTCAGCGGCAGCAAAGACATCAGCAGCGGCTGAAGCGATCTTGGCGCCAGCGGCAACATAGTCGGCGTCTGAGAAACCCGCGCCGAGACCTGCGTTGGTTTCAATCGTTACCGTGTGTCCATGGGCAATAGCTTCGGCTGCGGCGTTGGGTGTCATGCCGACGCGGAATTCTTGGGGTTTGATCTCTTTTGGGCAACCGATGTGCATGGTGCAGCTCCTTGGGTATTCGTTGATCCAAAGATGCCCCAGCTTGCGAACAATTGTTTTGCAAAGATTTGTATGGTTTGGTGTAATATTGAAAGATAATTCGAAGTATATAGAATTTTATGGGAAAAGTTTGCGTCAATGCAGCTTGATGAGACGGATATCCGAATCCTACGCGCTCTTCAGAAAGAGGGACGTATTTCGAATGCTGAGTTGTCTGAGAGGGTGAACCTTTCTCAATCTGCATGCCATCGACGCATTCAGCGACTTGAAGAGGACGGCTATATCTCGGGATATGTTGCGCTACTCAATCCGGAAAAGGTGGGGCGGAAAACCGTAGTATATGTCGAAATCACGCTCAGCGGACAGAAGGACGAGATCTTGACTGCTTTCGAACAGGCAGTGGCACGGGTGCCCGATGTGATGGAGTGTCATCTGATGGCAGGTTCGGCGGACTATCTGCTTAAAGTGGTCGCAAAGGATGCCGAGGATTTTGCGCGGATACACCGACGTCATCTTGCATCCCTGCCGGGTGTTCAGGGTATGCAATCGTCGTTCTCGCTCAAATCTGTGCTCCAGACGACGGCTCTTCCGCTTGAGTGACCGCTAGAAATGACAAACCCCCGAAGCGGTAGCTCGGGGGTCATCATTTGCGTGCTATCAGGTTCTCTTAGACGAGACCCTCGCGCTGAAGCTTTTTGCGCGCCAGCTTGCGCGAACGACGGATTGATTCAGCCTGTTCACGAGCTTTGCGGATGGAGGGCTTCTCGAAATGTTGCTTGAGCTTCATTTCGCGGAAAACGCCCTCACGCTGTAGCTTTTTCTTCAGAACACGAAGTGCCTGATCGACGTTATTGTCACGTACGCTTACCTGCATGTGGTTTTCACCACCTTTCTAAGTTGGATTTGCAAGAATTTGCAGGAGCGGGCCGTATAGCAACCGTTCTCTTTTTTGTCTAGTCTGGGGGCAACTAAGGAGTGATGCGATGAATGCAACGCAATTCGACCCTGTTTTGATCAAGCTTCTCGAGGCGATCGAGCCGCATGTTGTGTTTGATGGGTGGAGCCAAGTCGCCTTTGATGCGGCGGTTTCTGACGCTGGAATAGCGTTGGATATGGCGCGCGCGACTTGCCCGCGCGGTGCCATTGATCTGGCCGTTGCTTATCACCGTGTCGGTGATGCGCGGATGGCAGAGAAGATGGCCGCAGCGGACCTGTCCCAGATGCGATATTCCGAAAAGGTTGCCCATGCGATTTGGCTCCGTCTTGAAGATGCGGACCGAGAAATGGTGCGCCGCGGCACGACGCTTTTTGCTCTCCCGCATCACGCGGCGGAAGGTTCGGGCCTCATCTGGGGGACCGCAGATGCGATTTGGAATGCACTTGGCGATACTTCGGATGATGTGAATTGGTATTCGAAGCGCGCGACACTGTCGGCAGTCTATGGTTCTGTTGTGCTCTATTGGCTTGGCGACGAGACCTATGGTGAGGCGACGAAAGAGTTCATAGACCGCCGCATTGCGGATGTTATGCGGTTTGAAAAGGTTAAGGCTTCGGTGCGCAAGAACCCCGCCTTCCGTCCTTTGGTCGCAGGGCTTGATCGGCTCTTGGGTGGTATCAAGGCGCCCAAAGCGGCGGTTCGGGATGATCTTCCGGGGCGCTGGGTAGAATAAGGGGCCGATATGACCGAGATGATGAAAGCCGTGGAAATCACCAAAGCCGGTGGTCCTGAGGTCCTGCAAATAACAGACCGCCCGCGTCCCGTGGCCGATTATGATCGTGTGATCATCAAGGTTGCCTATGCGGGTGTGAACCGTCCTGACGCACTTCAGCGCGCTGGCGCATATGATCCGCCCAAAGGCGCGAGTGATCTTCCCGGCCTTGAATGTTCGGGAGAGGTGGTTGAAGTCGGTGCGGGAGTGTCGAGCCTGAAGGTGGGTGACAAGGTTTGTGCGCTTCTTCCAGGTGGGGGCTACGCAGAATATGTGTCGACCCCTGCGGCGCATTGCTTGCCCATTCCTGCGGGGATGAGCATGAAAGAGGCGGCGTGTTTGCCCGAAACCTGTTTCACCGTTTACTCTAACGTTTTCATGCGTGGTGGACTTAAAGCCGGCGAGCGCTTCTTGGTTCATGGCGGCTCTTCGGGGATCGGAACGACGGCGATCCAGCTCGCACGTGAGTTGGGCGCGCGGGTTTTCGCGACAGCGGGGTCTGACGAGAAATGCGCTGCCTGCGAAGAGCTTGGGGCCGAGCGTGGGATCAACTATCGCACTGAGCAATTCGAAGATGTGATGCGTGCCGAGGGCGGAGCGGATGTGATCCTCGATATGGTGGGCGGGTCCTATATTCAGCGCAATATCAAAGCTTTGGCCGATGATGGGCGTTTGGTCCAGATCGCGTTTCTTGGTGGTCCGAAGGCAGAGGTGAACTTTGCGCAACTGATGACGCGGCGCTTGACCTTTACGGGTTCGACGCTCCGCCCGCAGTCAGATCAAGCCAAAGCCCGAATTGCGGACGAACTGCGTTCACATGTTTGGCCCTTGATCGAGGCAGGCAAGTTCGCGCCCGTCATGGATCAGGAGTTTGACTTTGCCGATGCGGCCTCTGCCCATGCTCGCATGGAGAGCAGCGCCCACATTGGCAAAATCGTTCTTAAAGTTAACGGATAGGCTCCAAAAGGGCGTCATCAAGGCTGCAGTCTCTGATGACGTCAGCGCCGCAGCGGCGGAACTCGAGGTCGCGGGTCAGACAAATACGGACCTCTTGAATATAGCCGCTTTTGCAGGTCACGGTGACTTCGTTCGGGTCGAGGCCTTGGTTGTCCTTGATAAAGGCCTGTTCTACGACAGAGGCGGGAAGCTGCACGGCTTTGCTTAGCTTGCGGAACACTTCGGGGCGGGTCACGCGGTCATAAGCTTCGCGGGCAAGGGTGTAGAATTGGGTCGAGTTTAGGCCTGAACAGGTGCCGTGCTTGTTCCATTGATACCACGCAAGTCCAGGTGTGCCCATGATGTCGGCCATCGCATTCGTCTGGGTGCGCGTGGGTTCTGCGTGGGAGGTACGACAGTAATCGGGCCAGCCGCTCTCATACTGGGGCCAAAGACCGTGAAGGACCCAGCCAAAGTCTTCGGACGGGTCACATTGCGGTGAGTTGCGTTCGTCACCTTCTAGGCTGCACCATGTGGGGGACCATGAAAGGGACATGACGTAATAGTCAAAGTCGCCTGCAGTTCCGTCTGCCTTTGTAAACGACGGCGCTAGTGCGGTGATTGCCGCGAAAATCAGTCTCAACATTTTGATCTTTTCTAATTTGCTTTCCCGCACTATATACGCCCCAAGTTCCCCGACAATGTGAACTGGGCCAAAAATGGCTCGCCCTCTTTCAGGGCACGGGGAAGGCTTGTTTATTAGGAGAGTCACGATGGCTGATAAACCGATTATGGCAAAGGCCACCGCCGTATGGCTGGTGGACAACACAACGATCACCTTTAAGCAGATCGGTGACTTCGTTGGTATGCACGAGCTCGAGATTCAGGGCATTGCTGACGGTGATGTTGCTGTGGGCGTTAAGGGCTTTGACCCTGTTGCGAACAACCAGCTGACCCAAGAGGAGATCGACAAGGCAGAGGCGAGCCCGCTTCACAAGCTCAAGCTCAAGTTCAACCCTGCTGCTGTGGGCGAAGAAAAGCGCCGTGGTCCGCGTTATACCCCACTTTCCAAGCGTCAGGACCGTCCTGCGTCGATCTACTGGCTTGTTAAGTTCCACCCCGAATTGTCGGACGGTCAGGTTGCCAAGCTTGTCGGCACCACCAAGCCGACCATTCAGGCGATCCGTGAGCGCACCCACTGGAATATCCAGAACATCACCCCGATCGACCCCGTTGCTTTGGGTCTTTGCAAGCAGTCCGAGCTTGACGCTGCCGTTCAGAAGGCAAACGCGAAGCGCGCCAAAGAAGGCACCGCGATGTCGGACGACGAGCGTCGCAAACTGGTCAGCACCGAGCAGTCGCTTGGAATGGCACCCGAGCCCAAGATGCCGTCGGCGATTGCTGGTCTCGAAGCCTTTACGCTTTCGGGGAACGATGACGAAGAGGACGAGCGCGACGATTCGGCATTCAAGGATGCGGATAGCTTCTTCAATCTTCCCGATAACGACGATGATGGCGACGAGGATTAATCCTATCGCCCATCGGGCAGATTTGCGAAACCCTGGCCATTCGGTCGGGGTTTTTCGTTTAAAAGGATTTGCGGGCGCGCAGAGCGGCTGTGATTGTCCCGTCGTCGAGATAATCCAGTTCGCCTCCGACCGGGACGCCTTGGGCCAATGAGGTCACTTTAACGTGGGGCAGCTGATCCGCGATGTAATGCGCTGTCGTTTGCCCGTCGATGGTGGCAGAAAGGGCGAGGATCACCTCGGTCACGTTTTCGCCAATGATGCGGTCTACCAGCTTTGGAATGCGGAGTTCCTCTGGGCC
Organism: uncultured Aestuarium sp.; assembly: GCA_964461315.1. Lineage (GTDB taxonomy): Bacteria > Pseudomonadota > Alphaproteobacteria > Rhodobacterales > Rhodobacteraceae > Marivivens. The sequence goes on along the minus strand of CAYWUN010000058.1, from coordinate 10,305 downwards.
TATGGCATCAAGTGCCGATAGCGTGCCGCCCAAAACGTGGTATCGGCCTTTGAACACGCCAGAGCGTTCCATGGCCCAAAGATCAGCGACATCCTCGACAACACAGATTTCGCCGTTCGCACGCTTTTCGCTCTCGCATATGTCGCAGAGGTCTGAGGTGCCGATATTACCGCAATTGAGGCATTCACGGGCGGTAGAGCCAACGCGATGCAGTGCATCGGCCAGCGGAATGAGATGGAGCGAGCGCTTTTTGATCAGGTGCAGGACCGCGCGGCGCGCCGAGCGAGGGCCAAGCCCAGGGAGCTTGGCCAAAAGTTCGATCAGGTTCTCGACGTCTTTGTTCTGGCTCATCGTGGAACCTGTCACCCGTTCTTAGAAGGGAAGTTTGAAATCAGCCGGAAGACCAAGACCTTCGGTCAGCTTGGCCATTTCGGACTGGGCCTTTTGCTGTGCTTTGCCTTGGGCGTCTTTTACGGCGGCAAGGATGAGATCCTCGACCATTTCCTTTTCGCTGGCAACAAAGATCGATGGGTCAATATCAAGTCCTGTCAGTTCGCCTTTCGCGGTTGCGGTCGCTTTAACCAGACCTGCGCCGCTTTCTCCTGTGACGGTCATGTTTTCAAGATCGTCCTGAAGCTGGGCCATCTTAGCCTGCATTTCTTGAGCGGATTTCATCATCTTGGCCATATCGCCTAGGCCGCCGAGTCCTTTGAACATTTGTATCTTCCTGTGTGTTTGGCCGGTCCGAGGGGGTTAGTCCGCTTCGAACGGATCCCATTCTTCGTCGACTTCGGGGAGCGCCTCTACCTCGGCCTCAAGCGCGATGTCCGCCTGAGTGCGAATTGTGCTGATTTGGGCTTTTGGAAAGGCTTTGAGGACGGCTTGCACCAGAGGGTGCTTGGTCGCCTCAGATTTGAGGGCGTTTTCTTCGGCATCGCGCACTTCGGTGATCGTCGGTGCGCCGCCTTGGTTCACGAGAGTGATGGCCCAACGATTGCCCGTCCATGCCTGAAGGCGCGAACCGAGGCGCTGGGCAAGGTCTTGGGGGGCATTGGGAGCGAGCTGGAACTCGATCCGTCCGGGGCGGTAGTTGGCAAGACGAACGCCGCCTTCTACTTCGACCAAGAGTTTGACGTCGCGGTGGGCGCGGATCAGCTCGACCACATCCTCGAAACGGGCATAGCGGGCGAGCGAGTCGGCGTTCAGCGCGGTCGCGGGCTGTGCACCGCCACGAGCCACGGGGCCGGAGCCCGTGGTCGGGGCATAAGCACTGCTCGTGGCATTGACTGAGCCGCCTGAAGGCGCAGGACGACCACTACCTCCCGATGGGCCACCCGGAGGCGGAGGCGTGTCGGACAGCTTTTTCAAAAGGTCCGCCGGCGAAGGAAGGTCAGCAACGTGGGTCAGACGGATGATCGCCATTTCGGCGGCCATCATGGCGTTGGGTGCAATCGCGACTTCTTCCAGTGCCTTGAGCAGCATTTGCCAGAGGCGCGTTAAGACGCGAATCGGGATCGCGCCAGCCATCGCCTGACCGCGCGAGCGTTCATCCGGCGAAACCGTGGGATCGTCTGCGGCGTCGGGCGTGATCTGGATGATCGAAATCCAGTGGGCTATCTCGGCAAGGTCCCTCAGGATTGCCATCGGGTCAGCGCCGTCTGCGTATTGTGCCGAAAGCTCGGTCAGTGCGCCAGCCGCTTCGCCGCGCAGGATCATATCAAAGAGATCAAGCACACGGCCACGGTCAGCAAGGCCCAGCATGGCGCGGACCTGATCGGCGGTGGTTTCGCCTGCGCCATGGCTGATCGCTTGATCAAGGAGCGAGGTTGCATCACGGGCTGAGCCTTCGGCGGCGCGGGTGATGAGGGCGAGGGCATCGTCGCTGATCTCAGCGCCTTCGGCGGTGGCGATCTTGCGCAGAAGCGCGATCATCACTTCGGGTTCGATACGGCGAAGGTCAAAGCGCTGGCAGCGGGACAGAACCGTCACAGGCACTTTGCGAATTTCAGTGGTCGCAAAGATGAACTTTACATGCGCTGGCGGTTCTTCGAGCGTTTTAAGGAGCGCGTTAAAGGCGCTCGTGGAAAGCATGTGAACTTCGTCGATGATGTAGATTTTATAGCGGGCAGAGGCGGCGCGGTAATGAACGCTATCGATGATCTCGCGGATGTCGTTCACACCAGTGCGAGAAGCCGCGTCCATCTCCATTACATCAACGTGGCGGCCTTCCATGATCGACGTGCAATGCTCGCAGACGCCGCAAGGGTCAGTCGTTGGTTTGCCGTTCCCGTCGGGGCCGATGCAGTTCATGCCTTTGGCTATGATCCGCGCGGTCGTCGTTTTGCCCGTTCCGCGAATGCCGGTCATGATGAAGGCTTGGGCGATACGGTCCGCTGCAAAGGCATTGCGAAGCGTGCGCACCATGGCGTCTTGTCCGACGAGATCGGCAAAGGTTTCGGGGCGGTATTTCCGCGCAAGAACCTGATAAGGGCGTGCTGCTGTGTCGGACATGGGAGCCTTGATCATCTTGTTCGAGGGACAAGGTAAGCAACCCGCGGCGAGAGGTCCACATCTGTCGGTGATTTCTATGCGGAAAGGTGAGAGACTGGACAGCGACCCAAGCGGAAATCGTTACGGCTGCTTCCTTCCGGACCTGACCGGGTTGGCGAAGCGCTCGCCCGCGCCAGCCTCTCGGGGGGTCAGTTAGGGCGTTTGGTGTATCTTTGCAAGGGGTCAGGCCCAATCGTGTCCCAAGAAGACTAGAAACCTCGCTCTGGTTTGGTCATAGCTTGTGCGACTTGAATTGGAGTGTGTCATGCGGATTGCAGAAGAGGTGACGTTTGGTGGAAGCGGCTATGACCGCGCAGCGCAGCTAAGGGCAGACGCCGAATCGGTTTGGCTGCGGCCTGATGCACGCGTGATGATCCTTTGGCGAGGTAAGCCACTGGTGACTGATTCTGAAAGTCGTGCATTGTTCTTTGTCGAGGTTGGCCATCCGATCATGGATCAGGCTGGTGCACCCATTTTCCTTGGATTGCCGGATGGTGCTCCGACTTTTGCCGTCGATCTAAGCGGATGGAATCCTTCTGAGATCGAACTTCACTCTGGCTTTCTTGATCCGACTGAGCAGAACCATCCTCTGATCGGAGAGGGAGCAGTATTTGCGGAACTGCGCGGGATCATGACCCACCTTTCCGCGCAGGACGCAGAACTTGCCAGTACCGCTCGGGCGATCCTTGGTTGGCATGACAGCCACAAGTTCTGCTCGAAATGTGGACACCAAAGCGAGATGGCGATGGGCGGCTGGCAGAGGAACTGTCTGTCCTGTGGTGCTCCACATTTCCCGCGCACTGATCCGGTTTCCATTATGCTTGTGACCCATGGAAACTCTGTTCTTTTAGGGCGTTCACCTGGATGGCCAGAGAGAATGTACTCTTGCCTTGCAGGGTTTGTGGAACCCGGTGAGACGATTGAAGCCGCAGTGCGCCGCGAAGTTTTCGAAGAAGCAGGGATCAGATGCGCGCGCGTGACCTATCTTGCCAGCCAGCCTTGGGCCTTTCCTATGAACCTGATGTTCGGTTGCCATGCTCAAGCAAGCTCGACCGAAATCACTGTTGATCCTGCCGAGCTTGAAGATGCGCGTTGGGTCACGAAAGAGGAACTCGCCTTGGCGTTCACGGGCGAGCATCCTGACATCGCTCCGGCGCGCAAAGGATCGATTGCGCACTTCATGCTTTTCAATTGGCTTGCAGATAATCTCGATTGAGGTGATCCTCTGTCAAAATGGCCTCAAGGTCAGTGAAAGACGGAAAAACGAATGAAATTCAGTACGAAAGAGGACATCGAAGCGAGCATGGAGTTCGTATTCGATCGGTGCGCAGACCATAAATCGTTTGAGCGAGCCGCGATGCGCAGAGGGGTCGAAGTTGTTCGCACCTCGGGCGACGGCCCCGTTGCCAAAGGCTCTAGCTGGGATATTGAGTTCGAATTTCGCGGTAAATCACGCAAAGCCTCGGTTCAAATTACCCATGTCGATAGGCCGAATTCGCTGAATGTTTACTTCGAGTCGGGCGGCATCGAAGGCGATTGCGAGATTGAACTGGTTGCTCTTTCGCCGAACCGCACAAGAATGGGTATCGAATTTGAGCTAAAACCGCGCACTTTGGCAGCGAGATTGATGCTCCAATCGATGAAGCTCGCGCGGCAGAACCTCATCAAACGGTTCAAGACGCGCGTTGCCGACTTTGCTGAAGATGTCGAAGAAAAGGCAATGGGCCGCGCATAAGGCGGCCCTCAGCTTACTTACTTGCGGTCGTGACGTCGCGGCGCCGACGGGAAAACGCCCATGAGTTTTACTTCGCTGGTGAAGTAATCAAGCTCTTCAAGCGCGAGGGCGACGTTGCGGTCGTCGGGATGGCCTTCGATTTCAGCGTAGAATTGGGTCGCGTTGAAATCGCCATCGACCATATAGCTTTCAAGCTTGGTCATATTCACGCCATTCGTCGCGAAGCCACCCATCGCTTTGTAGAGTGCGGCAGGAATGTTGCGAACGCGGAAGATGAAGCTCGTCATCATGCCGAATTTGCCACGACGGTTCAGGTCGAGATCACGCGACATTATCAAGAATCGCGTCGTATTGCGGTCGTGATCCTCAATGTGGCGCGCAAGGACTTTAAGACCGTAGATCTCGGCGGCGAGCTCGCTTGCGAGAGCGGCATGTGCTGGATCATTGCCCTCGGCCACTTCGCGTGCGGCGCGCGCATTATCGCTGCTCACAACGCCGCGGATGCTGTGCTCGCGCAGGAAGCCTGCGCATTGCGGGAGAATCACTGGGTGGCCATGTGCGGTGGTCACGTCGGCTACTGTGGCATCTTTGGTGCCAAGAAGGTTCACATGAACGCGTACGAAGGCTTCATCGACAATGTGCAGCCCGCTCTTGGGTAGAAGGGAGTGGACATCGGCTACACGCCCGTAGGTCGAGTTCTCGACGGCGACCATACCTAGCTCTGCATCACCTCTGCGCACTGCATCCATTGTCTCTTCAAAGGTGTCACAAGGCAGTGGTTCGTGGTTCGGACGTGTCTCGACACATGCTTGGTGACCATAGGCGCCAAGCTCTCCTTGGAATGCGATACGGGCGGTCATTTCGATTTTCCTGTCCATAAACTCGTAAAATGGGCAATAAGTCGCGGTAAGACTGCTTGCAAGACCTAGCAGTAAGCGGATACATAGCCGCAAAATTGCGAACGGAATGGAACGCGACATGTTCGACACTATGACGATGACCAAAATTCTCGGCGGCTTCTGTGGCGCTTTTCTGGTCTTTCTTCTTGGCGGCTGGGCTGCTGAAAGCATTTATTTCGGCTCTGAAGGCCATGGCGAAGAGCATGCACAAGGCTATGCCATCGCTGTAGAGGGTGGCGAAGGTGGCGAAGCCGCTGCTGAAGATGGCCCTTCGTTTGAAGAAGTTTTTGCTTCGGCTGATGCTGCTGCAGGTGAAAAGGTGTTCAAGAAGTGCGCATCGTGCCACTCGCTTGAAAACGGTGATAACCGTACGGGTCCTTATTTGACCGGAGTTGTTGGTCGCGCTGTAGGCTCGGCTGATGGTTATGCTTACTCGGGCGCGCTTGTTGCTGTTGCACAAGTTTGGGACCCCGAGCACCTCAACGGCTTCCTCGAAGCACCGAAGAAATATGCACCCGGCACCGCCATGGGCTTCTCGGGTCTCCCGAAGGTCGAAGACCGTGCGAACCTGATCGCTTATCTCGCGACGATTGGCGGCTAAGTCTTTCGACAGAATCATTTAAAGGCCGTCCTTCGGGGCGGCCTTTTGTTTTGCGCGATCACGTAAACTCAACTTGCAAGTCCAGAGGCGCGGCCTAAGCTGTTAGGTAGCCGATACACGCTTGCCAGGAGGAAAGTCATGACCCCGCAAAAGAAAAGTGCTTCCCGCGTTGCCGCAAAAACAACAACGTTGCCGAACTGGCTCTTGATGGGAGGTGTGATCTTTGTGGGAGCCGCGACACTTGCTGGCCAAGCTTTTGCCGAAAGCCATGAGGAGCTTATCGTCAGCCACGGTATCTCTACCTTTGGCAGCCTTAAGTACCCCGCAGATTTCCAGCATCTCGATTACGTAAACCCCGAAGCGCCCAAGGGTGGTGAGATGTCGATCTGGATGATGGGCACTTTTGACACAATGAACCCCTATGCGACGCAAGAGGGAACGCCAGGCGCTCTCGCTAGCATCGCGACCGAGCGAATCTTTGGGGCGACCGCTGATGAGGTGGGTTCGTCATATTGCTATCTTTGCACAACATTCGAATATCCTGAGAGCAAAGACTGGGTCATCTTTAACCTTCGCGATGATGTGACCTTCTCGGACGGTGTTCCGATGACGGCGGATGACATCGTATTCAGCCACAACCTTTTGATCGAGCAGGGCACGCGTTCGTTTGCTACGGCGGTGTCGCAAATGATCACGAATGTCGAAGCGCTCGACCCGCACCGCGTGAAGTTTACGTTTGCGGACGGTATCCCGCGCACGGGTTTGATCGAGCAAGCGGGCGCAACCCCTGCTTTCCCGAAGCATTGGTATGAGGAAACGGGTGCGCGACTGGATGAGGCCCGTTTTGAGGTCGCACCGGGGACCGGCCCCTATATGCTCGACGCATATAAGATTAACGAAGAGATCACTTACAAGCGTAACCCTAACTTCTGGGGCGCAGATCACCCACTAAACGTCGGTCAGAACAACTTTGACGGCTATCGGGTTGAGTATTTCGCAGACACCACTGCTGCGTTTGAGGGATTTAAGGCCGGTGCGTTTGGGTTCCGTCAGGAAAACTCGTCGCTAAATTGGGCGACGGCGTATGATTTCCCAGCTCTCGATAACGGATGGGTGAAGAAAGAGACCTTGCCGAATGGCAGCCTTCCGGGTGCGTATGGTTTCCTCTTTAACCTCTCTAACCCCAAGTTCGACGACCTCCGTGTCCGTCAGGCGATCGCTCTGATGTATAACTTCACTTGGACCAACGATAACCTGCAATACGGTCTCTTTAGCCAGCGAGAAAGCTTCTGGCAGAACTCGGATATGCAGGCCAAGGGCAAGCCTGAGGGGCTTGAGCTTGAGTATCTGGAGCGCGTGAAAGACCTTATTGATCCAGCAATTCTTACTGAAGAAGTAACGATGCCGCATACTTCAGGAGAACGTCAGCTTGATCGCGCCAACTTGCGTAAAGCGCTTGCTCTCATGGAAGAAGCGGGTTGGACCGCCGGTGCCGATGGTATGCTTGTCAACGACAAGGGTGAGACTTTTAAGCTCGAACTTTTGGGATATTCGCCGACGTTTGACCGGATCATGCTCCCCTATGTTGAGAACCTCAAAGCTCTTGGGATTGATGCTGTCTGGAACCGTATCGATACGGCGCAGTATACCGAACGCACGAATAACGGCGACTTTGATATGACCTATGATGGCTACCGCAACGGGCTTGAAGAGGGTGATGGGCTTGGTCAGCGCTATGGGTCCTCGGGTGTCGGAGATGTCTTTAACCCCGCTCGCTATGCGACGCCCGCGTCTGATGCCTTAATCGAAATCGTAAAGTCCGCGACCACGCGTGCAGAAATGGCCGCGGGTGTGCGCGCTTTGGACCGCGTGATGCGCAAAGATCTCTTTGTGGTTCCTGCTTGGTATCTCGCAAACTATTGGGTCGCTTACTACGATATGTATGAGCACCCTGAAGAACTCCCGCCATACGATCTGGGATATATGTCTTTCTGGTGGTACAATGCCGAAAAAGGTGAGGCTCTGCGACAAGCAGGTGCCTTCCAATAAGGCAGCAGCAGGCGGCTCATGGGCGCATATATTTTTCGACGATTGCTTCTCGTGATCCCGACATTGTTCGGGATCATGGTGATAAACTTTGCCCTTACCCAGTTCATGCCTGGCGGCCCGATCGAACAGATCATCGCCGAGATGGAAGGCAACGGAGACGTGTTTCAGTCCATTTCGGGCGGACATGCTGACGTTGATATTCAATCGACAGAAGTAGAGCTTCAGGGCACATACCGTGGCGCAACAGGGCTTGATCCTGCGTTTATTGCGGAACTGGAAAAGAAGTTCGGCTTTGATAAGCCGCCTTTGGAGCGCTTTGTCGATATGATGTGGAATTACATCCAGTTCGACTTTGGCGAGAGCTGGTTCCGCAAGATCACCGTGGTTGATCTGGTGCTCGAAAAGATGCCTGTGTCGATAACACTTGGTCTGTGGTCTACGCTCATCGCCTATATCGTCTCGATCCCTCTTGGTATCCGCAAGGCCGTTACCGATGGCTCGTCCTTTGACACTTGGACGAGCGGTATAATCATCGTGGCCTATGCTATCCCCGGGTTCCTTTTTGCGATCCTGCTGATCGTGCTTTTCGCGTCGAATAACTGCTTTGAGCTGCCTTATCTCAAGGATTGGTTCCCGTCTTGGCGCGACTATAACCCAACCTGCCACAAGCTGTTCCCATTGCGCGGACTTACGAGCGATAACTTTGATCAGCTGTCGCTTTGGGGGCAAATCAAGGATTACGCTTGGCACATAACGCTTCCTGTTGTTGCTTCGACGATTTCAGCTTTTGCAACGTTGACGATGCTGACGAAAAACAGCTTTCTCGACGAGATTAAGAAGCAATACGTCATGACCGCGCGGGCCAAGGGCCTTTCGGAGCGCAAGGTGCTTTACGGCCACGTGTTCCGAAATGCGATGCTCATCGTTATCTCGGGCTTTCCTGCGTTGTTCATCTCTGTCTTCTTCGGTGGCTCGCTCATTATCGAAACACTGTTTAGCCTCGATGGGCTCGGGCGGCTCGGGTATGAGGCGACGCTCCAGCGAGATTATCCCGTTGTGTTCGGGACCCTATTTGCGTTTTCGCTGATGGGGCTCGTCGTTGGGATCATTACCGACATCACCTATATCTTTATCGATCCGCGGATCGACTTTGAGAGCAGGGGGTAGGTCATGAAGCTTTCCCCGCTTAATCAGCGCCGCTGGAGAAACTTTCGCAATAACCGACGTGCCTATTGGTCGCTCATTATCATGGTCGTTCTTTTCGGCCTGAGCCTATTTGCGGAATTTATCGCCAACGACAAGCCGATACTGGTTAAATACCGCGATGAATATCGCATGCCTGTTTTCAGCTTTTACTCCGAGCGGGACTACAACGGGGATTTCCCGACCGAGGCAATCTATAGCTCGCCCGAGGTACGCTGTCTTATCGTGACAGGTGGGATTGATCGCTGCTTTGACGAGCCTGAAGAATTGGTCGAAGCGGTCGCAAATGGTGAGACGTTGCAGGACGATGGATTCCAAGCTGGTTGGATGCTCTGGCCAGTAATCCCTTATTCTTATGACACGATTGTGGACGTCAAAGGCGTGGCACCTGCGCCACCGAGCTCTACGAACTGGCTTGGGACGGATGACACCAAGCGAGACGTTGTTGCGCGGGTGATTTATGGGTTCCGTCTATCCATCTTTTTTGCGCTTCTTGTCGTGTCGATTTCCTCTGTTATCGGGATCATCGCAGGCGCGGTGCAGGGGTATTTCGGTGGAATGGTCGATCTCTTGTTCCAGCGGGCAATTGAGATTTTTTCGAGGACACCATCGCTTTATATCATGATAATTCTGACTGCGATCTTGGGCAAAAGCTTTTGGCTTTTGGTGTTCTTGACTGTGCTTTTTGGTTGGCCTGCGCTGGTTGATGTGGTTCGGGCGGAATTCCTTCGGGCTAGGAACTTTGAATATGTGCGGGCCGCCCGAGCGCTTGGTGTGAGTGATCGTGTGATCATGTTCCGCCATGTGCTCCCAAATGCGACTGTGGCGACGGTGACGATGCTCCCATTCCTTGTAACAGGTGCGATTGCGACGCTAGCTAGCCTCGATTTCCTTGGCTTTGGCTTGCCCTCGTCGGCGCCCTCACTCGGGGACCTGACGCTTCAAGCCAAGCGTAACCTGCAAGCGCCTTGGCTCGGGATTACGGCCTTTTTGACCTTTGCGACGATGCTATCGCTTCTCGTCTTCATCTTTGAAGGTGTGCGGGATGCTTTTGATCCACGAAAGACCTTCTCATGACCCGAATGCTTGATGTCAGAGACCTTTCGGTGGCCTTCCGTCAAGACGGGCAAGATATGGCTGCTGTTAAGGGCGTGAGTTTCCACTTGGACAAAGGCGAAACCGTTGCTTTGGTCGGGGAAAGCGGATCGGGCAAATCGGTAACTGCGCTCTCTACCGTGTCGTTGCTTGGTGATAATGCGACTGTGCGC
>CAYWUN010000057.1:14229-17557 GCA_964461315.1 uncultured Aestuarium sp. | reverse complement strand
TGCACAAGGAAGGCGCTGGCTTCCGCGCGATGATGAACAACTTCGCCATCGCGGTGTCGGTTGGTCTGCAATACGGCGTGCCGCTGGACGAATTCGTCGATGCCTTCACCTTCACCAAGTTCGAACCCGCTGGCATGGTGCAGGGCAACGACTCGATCAAACAAGCGACGTCGATCCTCGACTATATCTTCCGTGAATTGGCCGTGTCTTACCTTGACCGCACTGATCTTGCACATGTGAAGCCGTCGGGCGCGTCCTTCGATGATCTGCACAAAGAAGACAAAGCAACGAATGTCGCCCAGCCGAGCGAGAGCACTGCGACCAAGTCGCTCGAAGTGCTCAAGCAGATCTCGTCGACAGGTTATCTGCGTAAACGTCTGCCACAAGAATTGATGGTGCTTCAGGGCGGAGCAGGGGGCAGCGTCGCTTTCGCAGGTGCGACTGTTTCGACAGAAGTGATTGAAACCGTCGTCCCAACGACTGCGATGACCCAGATGGCCTCTACCGCTGTTTCCAGCGGAACGGTCAGCCTCTCGGCGCGCGACAAGGCGAAGATGCAGGGCTACGAGGGTGATCCTTGTGGTGAATGCGGCAATTACACGCTCGTGCGTAACGGCACCTGCATGAAGTGCAACACATGCGGCGGCACCAGCGGCTGTAGCTAATGAAATTCAGGGGCGGATGCGTTCGCCCCCGACGCGGATCGGGATACAGGCAATAAACCACCGGGCGGTAAAAAATCCACCCGATCCGTGACACTGGGGGGCCGGATGGCCCCCCTTTTTCTTTGCGGTGACAGATGCGCGATTGGGCCAATTGCCGTGCCAATTTTCGCGTAGCAACGCATTTCCCTTCCATCAGTGCGGAAATGTTGTCGAGGAAAAGCGGCGTAAAACACATCAACCTAACCTAGGCGAGATATGATTTTAGAATTTTCCCTCTAGACAGGAATTTTCTCAGATGGTTTCTTGCGCCACAAGTTTAAATGGGGAACGTTTTTCCCGTCTAAGCAGTGATTGTGCAAAGGATCGTCAACAATTTTGTGGAATGCTCGGCGCTGTTAACCAGCTGGTATCATTCCCTTTTGTTGACGCAAACTTTTGCCAGTTTCGTCTCTTTCCGTTGAAAGAGCAGAGATGAGCGGTCCAGACAGACTTGCTCCGGTGCGTCGATTTCAGTCCCATCCACTTTGAGATCGGCGCACCACCTTACAGCGCTTGCATTCCCCAAGCTCTATGTGAAAGGTCTCTTCTGAACGGAATGATGCCGCAAATTTGTGTGCCAAGCTGGCGCACGGTCTTATCCTGCGGTCAGAAGGGACTATGTTATGACACATCTGTGGGTTCGCGCCGAGCAGCGCGCAAATGAAGAGCGTGTGGGCCTCACGCCTGAAGGTGTTAAAGCGCTGATTGCCCAAGGCATTCGTGTAACTGTCGAAGAATCAAGCGTTCGCGCCATTGAGATTGACGGGTATCGCGACTCTGGTGCAGAAATTGCGCCCGAGAACAGCTGGCCCGATGCGCCGCAGGGCGCGATTGTATTTGGTCTGAAGGAACTCCCAGAAGACGGCACACCCTTGGTGCACCGCCACATTATGTTCGGACATGCTTACAAGGGACAGCCAGCGGGGCGTGAACTCCTAAAGCGTTTTAAAGCCGGTGGTGGCACGCTTTATGACCTCGAATATCTGATCGCTGAGAATGGACGCCGTGTCGCGGCTTTCGGCTATTGGGCGGGGTTTGCGGGGGCGGCCGTTTCTGTCAAGACGTGGCTCGCGCAGGCAAATGGTGCTCTCTGCGGTCCGGTTGGTGTCTATTCAGGACGCGACGCGCTTGTTTCGGAACTAAAGGACGAACTCTCTAAGATCGCAGGGCGTCCCGATGTAATTGTCATTGGCGCACTTGGCCGCGTGGGGACGGGCGCAAGCGATCTTTGCACCGAACTTGGCCTTAGCGTCACCAAATGGGATATGGCTGAAACCGCTTCGGGTGGGCCGTTTCCTCAAGTGCTCGAGCATGAGATTTTCCTCAACTGTATCCTTGCCAACGAAGGCTGCCCCGTCTTTGTGCCGGCTTCGGCCAAAACATCCGAGCGCCGACTTTCGGTGATCGGGGACATTGCTTGCGATCCGACTTCAGATTTCTCACCGATCAAGGTTTACGACCGCACGACGACTTGGGCAGAACCCGCGCTTCGGGTCGCTGAAACGCCCGTGCTCGACGTGACGGCGATCGATAACCTGCCTTCGATGCTGCCTGTTGAGAGTTCGATCGACTACGCAGGGCAGCTCCTGCCTTCGCTTTTGACGCTCGGAGCGATCGACGAGGGCGTCTGGGGCCGTGCGAAAGCCTTCTTTGAAACACACAGCGCCCGCGTCTAAGATGGGCCGAACAGGGAGAGAAACATGACGATCCATTGGTGCGGAACAGGGCTTTCGGCAGTGCCGGGCTTGCGCAGACTCTTGCAGGCTGGCCACCCTGTCAAAGTTTGGAACCGAACAGTCGAGAAGGCACGCGAAGAGGTCGGGGATCTGACCGATAATATCGTTGCCTTTGATATGGCGACGCTTGAAACCGAGGTGGCCGCGGGGGATGTCGTTGTCTCGATGCTTCCTGCCGATATGCACGTGCCCTTGGCCAAACTTTGCCTTGGCAAGGACGCCCATTTTGTAACGTCGAGCTATATTGCGCCAGAGATGCGCGCCCTGAATGATGAGGCAAAATCCAAAGGTCTTTGCTTCGTCAATGAAGTGGGCCTTGATCCTGGGATCGACCACCTGATGGCGCACGAGCTTGTTGCAGATTACCGAGCAAGCGCGGCTTGTGATACAGGCAACGAGCTTTCGTTCATTTCCTATTGCGGTGGCGTTCCTAAAATCCCCAACGCGTTCAAATACAAGTTCAGCTGGTCGCCCTATGGCGTTCTAAAGGCGCTTAGCTCTCCGTCAAAATCGCTCAAAGACTTTGCCGAGCTGAATGTCTCGCGCCCTTGGGATGCAATCAGTAGCTATGAGGCGCCGCTCCCCACCGCAGAATCGTTCGAGGTTTACCCGAACCGCGACTCTCTCCCGTTTATTCAGGATTATCGCTTTGATCCGTCCTGGAAAGTCCGTGATTTCGTGCGCGGCACTTTGCGCCTCAACGGCTGGTCAGAGGCATGGACACCTGTCTTCCGCGAGATCGAAACGCTCAAAGGACCAGAGGGCGAGGCCCGTATGCGCGAGATGTCCGCGCAGTTCTGGAAAGAGAACGCCTATGATGAGGACGAACCTGACCGCGTGATTATGTGTGTCGCGCTTAAGGCCGTGAAAGACGGCGAAACCGTTTGG
>CAYWUN010000057.1:0-14129 GCA_964461315.1 uncultured Aestuarium sp. | reverse complement strand
TGGCGGATAAGAAAGGCGTTTGTTACCGCATTCATCCAATCCCTAGGCACACCGTCTATCATGTGCTGACACATGTGCTTTTGATAAAAGATCGGCTGATCCGAAGGGGCGAGGAGCGCATCTCTAACCCGTGTCGCGTCGGTATCACCGGCTGCAATCACCTCGTCTCGCATCGGATGCTCTAGCCCCGTTTTCTCGAGATAGGCTGCATAGAATGGCTCGTCCCAAACCTGCGTATCGCCGCGCGCGGCAAAAGCATACATCATCGCGGTCGATAGGTTTCGAGGCCCCGACCACATCGCAATCCGTTTTGTCATGCGCCCACCAGCTCGTGATATAGCTCGCGAATACGGGCTGTTATGGGGCCAAGTTCACCACTCCCGATTTGCCGTCCGTCGATCTTGGCGACGGGCGTCTGTGCCCCGAACGATCCCGTAAGGAATGCTTCGTCCGCGCCATATGTATCGACAAGTGAATAGTTCTTCTCAAGCACAGGGATTGCGTTTGCGCGGCACAGTTCGATCACCTTGGCCCGTGTAATCCCATTCATGCAGTAGTCCCCCGTCGAGGTCCAAACCTCGCCTTTGCGCACGATAAAGAAATTGCAGGCGTTGGTCGTATTCACAAATCCATGCACGTCCAACATGAGCGCTTCATCTGCGCCTGCCTTCTCTGCGGCAATGCAAGCGAGAATACAGTTCAGCTTGGAATGCGAGTTGAGTTTCGGGTCTTGGGTCATAGGCAGGCCCCGAAGGTGCGGCACAGTCGCAAGAGTGATGGGGCGGCCAATCGCGGGGCGCGAATGCTCCATGATAATCACCATCGTCGGACCAGAGCGCGACAGAGCAGGGTGCTGGAACGGACGCACCTTGGTTCCGCGTGTCACCATGAGACGCGCATGGGCATCGTGGGTCATACCGTTTGCAGCGCGTGTTTCCTCAAGAGCTGCGATCACCTCGTCCCGCGTCATTCCAATATCAAGATCAATGGCTTTTGCTGCCTCAAAGAGACGGTCCATGTGTTCGTTAAGAAACGCCCACTTTCCATGATAGAGGCGCATTCCCTCCCAGACCCCATCGCCAAGCATAAAGCCGCTGTCATAGACCGAAACTGTTGCCTCAGCTTTCGGCTTCAATGCCCCGTTGACCCAAATGAGGATCTTTTCGTTGCGGGCGTCTTCTTCGGCTTGATGGGTGAAGGTCTCTGTCTGCATGTCTCACCTTGAAAGCGGAGAGGGCGCAATCGCATGGGCGAGCGTTGCACCGGTTTCATAGTAAAGCGTCTTGGCGGGGGCAAAGCGGTCTTCATAACCGCTGATCGGCTCCAATGGCAGATCTGACTGGTCATTCCCCAAAAGCGCCTTGGCGCATTCGGCCCCGAACACGGTTCCCGGTCCAATGCCGCGACCTGAATAACCGATACAGCAAAGCCCCTTGGGTCCCATGTCTAGGATTTTCGGGATATAGTCTTTGCTCATCGCAATTCGGCCCTGCCATGCGTGCTCGAAGGTGACGCTGCCAAGGTTGGGGAACAGACGCGCAAGGCTCTTGCTTGCCCAAGCATCATGTATGCCGCCCACGGCGCTGTCACGGTCGCACATTCCGCCAAAGATGAGCCTTCTGGCGGCATCCATCCTAAATGAGCTCATAACTGTCGCGGTATCCCAGCAGCCTTCGCCGCCTGCGAGGACTTGTTCTTGCTGTGCATCGGTCAAAGGCGCGGTGGCGTATTGCGAGTAGTGCACCGAGGACAGCGGAGGCTTGGTCTCGTCGTCCATCCAGTCGTGATAGGCGTTGGTCGCGACAAGGAGCGCTTTGGAATAAACGGTGGTGTCTTTGGTTTCGACACGCCAAGTCGCGCCATCATGCCGATAGGAAAAGACAGGTGTTTGCTCGTGGATCTCTGCGCCCAAGCTCTGGGCCGCGCGCGCAAGACCGATGCAATAAGCGAGAGGCTGGATCGTTCCCGCCCTTGGATCAAAAAGCGCGCCTTGAAACCCAGCTGCGCCTGTGCGCGCGGTTGCTGCCTCGGCAGAAAGGAGCGAGATTGGGTAGCCCCTCGCGATCCCCTGACGATGCCGATTTCGCAGATCGGCAAGTCCCTTGGCTGAATGTGCAAGATGGAGCGTTCCCTTGCGGACGGGCTCGCATTCAATCCCATGCTTTTCGATGTTTCCAAAGACGCGGTCGGGTGCAGCTGCAAGCGCATTGAGCAGATGATTGCCTGCGTCGATGCCAAGTGCCTCGATGATGTCCTCTGGAGGAAGCCAAAGCCCAGCATTCGCAAGGCCAACATTGCGGCCCGACCCGCCGTAGCCAATCGTTGTCCCCTCAAGCAGAGAGACAGATGCGCCGCGGCCCGCCGCTTCGAGAGCGGCTGAGCATCCTGTGAAACCACCGCCGATAATCACAAGATCGACACGGCGATCTTCGGCTAATGGCGTGGTTTCAATCCGTTCAGCGCAACTCGCCTGCCAGAGATTTCCGTTTGGGCGCTTTGACATAGCGCTCTGCTCCCCACATTCTTGAATCGCGCAAGCGTTACTGGTTCCGAGAGGAAAAACAAGGCTTTGGAAATGCGGCGCTCTTGCAAATGGCGAACACATGGGGTCAGGATACAAGCAGCAAGAGCAAGCGGAGCCAACCTTATGTTTCCTACCCTTATCGGAACTGTCGTCATTGCCGGTATTGTTGGTTACTTGTCGGAAAAATCAGGCTTTACGCGCAACGGTATCTTGCAGTCGATCATCATCTGCGTCGGCGGTGCGTTTCTATTCTACTTTGTGCGGGTGATGTTCAATGTCGGCTTTGGAAGCGCGGGGCTTAACGCAATTCTATCGTCGATCGGTGCACTCATTATCGTGCCGACCCATTGGCGCGGTGGCCGCAAATAACTTTACATCGAAAATGAAGTGCCACAGCCGCAGCTTGAACTTGCGTTCGGGTTGTCGATTGCGAAACGTGCACCGATAAGCTCTTCGGTAAAGTCGATGGTCGCCCCAGCAAGGAACGGGAGCGAGACGCTGTCGATTACAACTTTTTCGCCTTGCCCTTCCAAGACGAGATCGTCGTCCTTTGGTTCGTCCAGCGCAATTTCATACTGAAAGCCAGAGCAACCACCACCCTCGACCGCAATGCGGAGCGCTTTGCCGTCAGAGGCGGCACCAATTTCGGTGAGACGCGTAAAAGCACGTTCGGTGACTGTCGGTGGAATCGTCAGCATTTTCAGGCCTATCGGTTGCAGCTTGCTTTGATTATATAAGAGGTAACAGGCAAACAACAAGACAGGGGCACAGCATGACAGCCCGCTATGCAACTCGCGCTGAAGACGCTCGCGGGCGTCTTTTTCCCGAAGAAGAAAGTTTCTTTCGCTCTCCGTTCCAGCGGGACCGTGATCGCATCATCCACGCAAGCGCATTTCGTCGTCTCAAGCACAAGACACAAGTGTTCGTGGAACACGAGGGCGATTACTTTCGCACGCGCCTGACCCACTCTATCGAAGTCGCGCAAGTTGCACGGACAATTGCGGGGGCGCTCGATCTTGATCAATCGTTGACCGAGGCGGTCGCTCTTGCACATGACCTTGGGCACCCACCTTTTGGCCATACGGGTGAGGACGCTCTCGAAGAGTTGATGAAGCCCTTTGGAGGCTTTGACCACAACGCTCAGGCCATTCGCATCGTGACCCACCTCGAGCGGCACTATGCCGAATGGGATGGTCTGAACCTGACGTGGGAAACGCTTGAAGGGATCGCAAAGCACAATGGTCCCGTCACGGGGGACATTCCTTGGGCGCTTGCCGAATACAACAAGCGGCACGATCTAGAACTGGAAACCCACGCAAGCGCCGAAGCGCAAGTGGCCGCGCTTTCGGATGACATCGCCTATAACAACCACGACTTGCACGATGGACTTCGGGCAGAGCTCTTTAGCACGGATGAATTGGCAGAGATGCCAATCTTGCATGATTGCTTTGCAGAAGTGGATCGCAAGTATCCAGATTTGAACTATTATCGCCGCCGTCACGAGGCGCTCCGCCGTTTCTTTGGCATCCTCGTCGAGGACGTGATCAAGGTCTCGCGCCGCAATTTGGCCGAGCTTGACCCGCGCTCAGTTGCCGATGTGCGCCATGCTGGCCGCATGATTATCCAATTCAATCCTGACCTTTGGGAAGACTTGAAAGTCATCCGTAAGTTCTTGTTTTACCGCATGTATCGCGCCCCATCGGTTGTCGAAATGCGTAAACACGTCACGAGTGCTGTGCGTGATCTCTTTCCTCTTTTCATGGCGCACCCCGAGAACTTGCCAAAGCAGTGGCGCAAGGACGTTGCGGAAATTCGTAACGAAGTGGAACTCGCGCGTATCGTTTCGGATTATATTGCTGGGATGACGGATCGTTTCGCTATTCAGGAACATGCCCGTTTGACCGGATCGGATATAATCGAAAGGACACGCGTTACAAATGGCGGTTGAGGCAGCAAGCGGCGCATTGCCGACAGTCATGGCTTTCGCGCTGGTTGGTGCACTTGGGGTAGGGTCGCAATGGCTCGCTTGGCGGATGCGCATGCCTGCGATTGTCCTGATGCTCGTTGCGGGCGTACTTGTGGGGCCGACTTTTGGCGTGCTCGATCCCGCGCACGACATCGGTCCGCTCTTGTCGCCGATGATCTCGATCGCGGTTGCGATTATCCTTTTTGAGGGTGGTCTCACGCTCAATTTTCATACCCTAAAAGACCGAGCGAAAGGCGTGCGACGGCTCGTCTTTGTCGGTGCGCCGCTCGGCTGGCTGGCCTCAACGCTTGCGCTTCATTACGCGGCGGGGCTCGGGTGGGAGCCAGCTGCGGTCTTTGGCGGTATTATGATCGTGACTGGTCCAACGGTCATTGCGCCTCTCCTAAGGCAAGCGCGCCTGTCCAAGCGGCCCGCGGCGCTCCTGCAATGGGAGGCGATCATAAATGACCCAATCGGGGCTTTGGCCGCGGTCTTTGCATTTGAATATGTGGTGGTGCGCAATACTGCGGTTGATCCTAGCGAAGCGCTGATAGAGCTGGGCATCGGTATAACCGTTGCGTCTGTTCTGGGTCTTGCCACTGGATTGGGGCTAGTGCGCGCGTTCAAGGCCGGTCGCGTCCCCGAATACATGAAGGTTCCGGTGCTCTTTGCGACGCTATTGCTGGCCTTTGGTGTGTCGGACATCGTGTTCCACGAAAGCGGTCTCTTGGCTGTAACCATCATGGGTATCGTAATCGCCAACTCTGAGTTGCCATCTTACGAAGAACTGCGGCGTTTCAAGGAACACGCAACGATCTTGCTGGTGTCGGGCGTGTTCATTTTGCTTGCTGCAAACTTGGATGTGGACGCGCTTGGGGCACTGGATTGGCGTGCTGCTGTTTTTGTCCTCAGCGTCGTCCTGATCGCGCGGCCATTGACAGTTTTTCTGTCCCTCATCGGGGCAGGTGTTCCGTTCAAAGAACAGCTTTTGGTCGCCTTCACCGGCCCACGTGGCGTGGTTCTGGTCGCAGTGGCAGGTCTTTTTGGCGAACGCTTGACGGAGCTTGGCATTGAAGGCGGCGAGCTCGTTGGACCTCTGGCCTTTGTGCTTGTGGCTGTGACGGTCGTTTTGCACGGTTTCACGCTTGCGCCCTTTGCCAAGGCACTTGGCCTGACAGGTGGCGACCGTCCGGGCGTCATCCTCGTTGGCGGCTCGTCGTGGTCCGTGCGCTTTGCCGAAGCGCTTAAGAAAGCAGAAGTGCCTGTGTTAATGACAGACCCAAATCACAGCCATCTGCGAGAAGCGCGAAATGCAGGAATTGCCACCTTTAGCGGTGACCTTCTCTCCGAGGCGGCAGAGGATCGGATCGAACTTGTCAGCTTTGCGACGATTGTCGCCGCAACCGACAACGATGCCTACAATACGCTCGTCGCAACCGATCTCGCCCCTGAATTTGGTCGCGACAACGTATTCCAAGTCGCCCCTAGCAAGAGCGAAAGCCTGCGCCATTCGCTCCCATCGACACTTGGTGGACGCGGCTTCGCAGAGGGCGAGACATTCAACGGTCTAGCGCGCAAAATTGCCGAGGGTTGGATTTTCAGGGTCACGCGTCTGACCAAAGAATATACACTAGAAGATTGGCAAGCGGCTCGACCAGGTGCTCTTGTTGTGGCTATCGTCGCTGCAAATGGTGTCATCCGTTTGGTCGCGTCGAACGAAAATCTCAAAGCAGGTGAGGGGGCCTACATCATTTCGATGCTGCCGCCGGATCTCGTTCAGGCAATTGCTCAAGCGGATGCGGAAAAGTCAGAGGAATAGGAAACTTTGGCACTGCTTTGAATAACCTTCGCAAGGCCATAGATGATGCAGGTCGCCGTTATGAGGACCCCGAGCAGTGTCAGGGGGTGCATAGGCGCATAGTTCCCGACTTCTTCCAATGCGGTGAACCCATCATTCGCGTTCGCTCTTAAAAGCGCTGGAATGAACGTCAGGACCAAACCACTCGCTAAAAGCGAGGCGTGTATCCACTGAGTAAGGACTGAAATTCGCTGACCAGCGTATATAATTAGGGCGCCAAAGAACGTCATGATCAAAAAGCTGTTTTGAGACAGGTTACGAGCTTCGATCGTGTAGTTGGTTTCTGCGTGGTAGGATTGCAGCTGGAACGATCCGAAAAGTTCGATCCCAAAACTCGACACCACAAGTGCGGCAACACCAACGGTTAGGTGCGGCAAGTCGCTTTGGTCTTCATCAAGTGTTCGGATGAAGTAGAGCGCCAAAAGGCCAATGCAGGGGACAACAAGGAAAATTTCGGCGGCAAAGACGTCTACGGTTAGGAAAAGATAGCTGTAGATCGCAAAAGACACACCAGCCATGATGCCAATCGCATAGGCCCCGATCTTATAGACCTTATCACCGCAGATCATGGCCGCAGAGCCCAAAATGGTTAGAGAAAAGCCCATCGCCCGAAAGTACTCATTGCTGGTGAGAAGCCGCGCATATGCATTTGCGAAGAAATCACCAGGCATGAAGTGGTGCCCGATTTCCAAACCCAATTTGGTGTAGGCGAGCAGTAAAGCGATTGTGCCAAAGATGTGCGCGAGCGGTGCGCCAAGTGAGCGTGCAACAAAACAAACAAAGGATGCATTCACAAGAAAGACGCAAGTCGCCAGTGCGACAGGCAAATGTATGATAAGCTCAAGACCAATTTGTTCATCAAAAGGAGAGATTAGTCGCGAGAATATACTGTAACCATCGGTGTTTAGCTCAAATACCTGAACTAAACCGACAAGACCTGTGAAAATTCCAAAAACGACCAAATTGATCAAACTAAATAATCTCATGTTCAAGTAATCTTCCGAGTTCAATCAAAAGGCAAGTACTACAAGCGTTGACCTTATCGTAGGTCATGCTAAACGAGCGGCAACCTCCAGAAAGTCGAAAAATGAACCTTTTCTCAGATATCCGCTCTTTCGTTGTGACTTGCCTTGATGGTCTAGTTGCCGATGGCGTGCTGCCCGCCGGTCTTGACTATGCAAACGTTGCTGTTGAACCTCCGCGAGATGCGCTTCACGGGGATATGGCGACCAATGCGGCTATGGTGCTAGCAAAGCCCGCTGGCATGAAGCCGCGTGACATTGCGGACGCGCTTGTTGGCAAACTTGTCGGTGACGACCGGATTGAAACGGCCGAGGTGGCAGGGCCGGGGTTCATTAACCTTCGTTTGGCGAACTCGCTTTGGCACGAGGTCGTCTCTAAGGCGCTGACAGATGCCTCTTTTGGGCACTCGACGCTTGGGAACGGCACAAAGGTCAATATTGAATTTGTTTCGGCCAACCCCACGGGGCCGATGCACGTGGGCCATACGCGCGGCGCTGTGTTTGGCGACGCACTGGCAAGCCTTCTGCAATACGCTGGTTACGACGTAACCCGCGAATACTATATCAATGACGGCGGCGCGCAGGTCGATGTGCTCGCGCGGTCTGCTTACGAGCGTTACCGCGAGGCCAACGGTCTTGAGCCTGCTATTGCCGAGGGCCTTTATCCGGGCGATTACTTGATACCCGTTGGCCAAATGCTCAAAGACGAGTTTGGTGACAGCCTTCTTGAAAAGCCCGAGAGCGAGTGGCTCGAAACAATCCGTGAAATCGCAACCGCCGCGATGATGGACATGATCCGTGAAGATCTCGCCCTTCTTGGAGTGACGATGGATGTCTTTTCGTCGGAAAAGGCGCTCTATGGCACAGGCAAGATCGAAGGTGCGATTGACCGCCTACAGAATGCCGGACTGATCTACGAAGGTGTGCTCGAGCCGCCAAAGGGTAAGACCCCCGAGGATTGGGAGCCGCGCGAGCAGACACTCTTTAAATCGAGCGCACATGGCGATGACGTTGATCGCCCCGTGAAAAAGTCGGACGGCTCATGGACTTACTTCGCGCCCGACATCGCCTATCACTATGACAAATGTGAACGTGGCTTTGATCAGCTCATCGACGTTTTCGGTGCGGACCATGGCGGTTACGTCAAGCGGATGAAAGCCGCCGTTTCGGCGCTTTCGAACAACCGCGTTCCGCTAGATATAAAGCTCATTCAGCTTGTGAAGCTTTTCAAAAACGGCGAGCCGTTCAAGATGTCCAAGCGGGCAGGGACCTTTGTCACCCTGCGCGATGTGGTCGAACAGGCTGGTGCGGATGTGACACGTTTCCACATGCTCACCCGCAAGAACGATGCGCCGCTGGACTTTGACTTTGACAAGGTGCTCGAGCAGTCAAAGGACAACCCCGTTTTCTATGTGCAGTATGCAAGTGCTCGAGTGCATTCGGTTCTGCGCAAGGCGACTGACGCGGGCATGGATGTGTCTGATGCGGTACTTGCGAGCGTCGACCTCTCGTCGCTCACCCATGAGGCCGAGATCAACGTTGCCAAGAAGCTTGCCGAATGGCCGCGTCTTGTGGAAATCGCTGCGCGCGGGCATGAACCGCACCGGATCGCCTTCTACTTGTATGAACTGGCGTCCGATTTCCACGGTTTGTGGAATCGCGGCAATGACGATACCTCGCTCCGCTTCTTCCAAGAGGGCGATCAGGCAACAACTTTGGTCAAAATCGCGCTCATTCGCGCTGTTTCCATTGTTATTTCGCACGGTCTGGGTATTTTGGGCGTAACTCCGGCCAAAGAGATGCGCTAAATCGCACACTGCTGCCGGATATAGAGGCAACGCAAGAAACCAGCCGTAAAGAATAAGCGGCGGCAGTGAGGCGAAAATGGCAGAATACACCGAAGGGTATGCGGCAACGCGTGCCCCCCAGAGCGCAGGCAAACTCGTTCACATCGCTGGAGCGGCAGTCTCTTTCGGACTGATCGTTGGGATTGGCGTTTGGGGCTACAAGCTCGTGATGCGAGACGTCTCGGGCATTCCCGTGGTCCGCGCTATCGAAGGTCCAATGCGCCTTTCGCCGGAAAATCCTGGTGGTGAGATTGCCTCTAATGTGGGTCTCGCTGTGAATGCAGTTGCTGCCGAAGGCGGCGCTGCTGCGCCTGAGGACTCCGAAGTGCTCGTCCTTGCTCCCCCTGTCGTCTCGCTCTCGCAAGAGGACCTAGAGGTGCAATCCACCGCAGAAGCGGGGGAGGTTGTGGCCTCGGTTGCGAATGATACGCAGATGCCTGAAACGGTTTTGCCTTCATCTGCCGATGCGGTGGCCTCTGTTGAGCCATCTCAAATGACGGCCGCGGTTGAACCGACACCTGCACCAGTTGCCCAGACCTCATCCGACGCACCACTGACCGCCGAGCAAATTCTTGCGCTTGCAGATCAGCTCGCCGCTGGTGCGACCACAATTGATGCGACCGAAATCGAGGCTATTCCAGCTAAGACTTCGGTCAACGGTGTCTCGTCGGACTTCATTGCGGACATCGTGCCGGCAAGTGTTCCGGGCGTTGCTAATTCGCTCCGTCCGATCTTGCGTCCGCGCACGGCTGCTGCACCTGTTGTTCAGGCATCGGTTTCTGTGCCTTCTGCTGCGAGCGTCAGCACAGAAGCGCTACCTGTAGGCACCAACCTCGTGCAGCTGGGTGCCTATGAAAGCCCCGAGGTTGCCGCTCAGGAGTGGGATCGCTTTAATGGCCGTTTTGCTGACTTCATGGCAGGCAAAGGCCGCGTGATCCAAGAGGCCGAGCGCGGGGGCAAGACCTTCTTCCGCCTGCGGGCGCAAGGCTTTACCGATATCGCTGATGCACGCCGCTTTTGTGCCGCTTTGATGGCAGAGGGCACTGACTGCGTTCCCGTTGTGGTGCGCTAAGTGCCGCACGGCGCGTTTATCTTCGGGTGCGAAGGAACTGAACTTACCGACTGGGAAAAAGCGTTCTTTCGGGATTCCCAGCCTTGGGGCTTCATCCTTTTCGCCCGAAACATAGAGAGCCCTGATCAACTTCGCCGTCTCACTAACGATTTGCGCGAGGCAGTCGGCTGGAATGCCCCGATCCTGATCGACCAAGAGGGGGGGCGCGTTCAGCGTATGCGTGCGCCGCATTGGCGCGAATTTCTTCCCGCGTTGGACCAAATGGAACAAGCAAGCGATCCGATGCGCGCCCAATGGGTGCGTAACCGATTGATTGCACATGACCTAAAGAGCGTTGGGATCGACGTGAACTGTGCGCCATTGGCCGATCTCACCGAGGCGCAAACCCATCCCGTTTTGCGCAACCGTCTTTATGGCGGCGAGATTGACACAGTGGTCGATGCGGCGCGTGTTTGTGCGGATGCCTTCCTTGCCGGAGGGGTGCTTCCGATCCTCAAGCACATCCCCGGGTATGGCCGTGCTTCAGTGGATAGCCACAAAGCGCTCCCATCTGTGAGCGTCCCTCGGGCTGAGCTTTTTGCGCGCGACTTTGCGCCCTTTATCGCGCTCAATGACATTGCGATGGGGATGACCGCTCATATCGTCTTTTCTGATATTGATGTAGAGGCTCCTGCAACGACCTCGCCTATCATGATGACCTTGATCCGCGAGGAGATTGGGTTCGGCGGTTTGATCATGACCGATGACATTTCGATGGAGGCGCTTTCGGGCACTGTTGAGGCGCGCGGTGTTGCCGCCCTCAAAGCAGGATGCGACCTAGTTCTCCATTGCAACGGCGAACAATCCGACATGGAGGCAATCGCTTCGCATTGCGGAATACTTTCCGAACTTGGGGGCATCCGCGCAGAACATGCGCTTTCCCAGCGCAAGACGCCCGAAACTGTTGACATAGAGGCGCTTGAAGCGGAACTTGAAGCGCTATTGGTGCGGTGAGGGGTATGGAAGAGGATCTTTTCCACGAGGAAAAAATGAGCGTTAGCGAACGGCTTGCCGCCGAAGCGCTCATCGTTGACGTGGGAGCCTTTGAAGGACCGCTTGATCTTTTGCTGACACTGAGCCGCACGCAAAAGGTGGACCTGCGCCAAATCTCGATCCTTGCGCTCGCTGAACAGTATCTGGCCTTTGTTGAAAAGGCGAAGGAGCTGCGACTTGAACTTGCGGCCGATTACCTTGTGATGGCGGCTTGGCTCGCCTTTCTCAAGTCTCGCCTTCTCCTTCCGCCCGATCCAGAGGAAGAGGGACCATCAGGCGAAGAGCTTGCAGCGCACCTTGCTTTCCAACTTGAACGCCTTCAGGCCATGCGAGAGCAAGCGGCCAATCTCATGGCGCGGGATCAGAAGGGGCGCGACTTCTTTGTGCGCGGTCTCGGAGAGAATGTCGAACGCGTGCGCAAAACGCGTTACACTGCGACGCTGCTGGATCTCATGCAAGGCTATGCCCGTATTCGAACCAAAGACGAATTTCGTCCCTTTGTACTCGACCGCGAGGCCGTCTTTACGATGGAGCAGGCCCTTGATCGGATGCGCGGCATGATTGGCTTTACCGGCGATTGGGTCGAAATCGCGGCCTTTCTGCCCGAGGGTTGGCACAGGGATAAGGTGCGCCGCCGCTCATCGACGGCTGCGACCTTTGCCGCCTCGCTTGAACTCGTAAAAGAAGGACTGGCCGATATTCGTCAATCCGAGCTTTTCGCCCCCATCCAAATACGACCGAGAAAGAGGGACTAATGGCTGATACTCAAAAAGAAGAAAGCCTTTTCGATGCCCCCCCGATGGGCGAACAGGAACGTATGGTGGAAGCCATACTTTTTGCCTCGGTCGAACCTGTGACGCTTCGCGAGCTAGAAACGCGCATGCCGCACGGCTGTAACCCAAGCGAGGCAATTGCCCACGTTCAGCGCCGCTATGAGGGACGGGGGGTGCGCGTTGTTCGAGTGGGCGAGGCTTGGGCTATTCGGACCGCGCCTGACCTCGGCTTTCTGATGCAAAAAGAAACGGTTGAAGTGAAAAAACTCAGCCGCGCTGCAATCGAGACGCTCGCCATTGTAGCCTATCACCAGCCCGTCACGCGCGCCGAGATTGAAGAAATTCGTGGCGTTTCGGTGTCGCGCGGAACCATTGACCAGCTTATCGAGATGGAGTGGATCCGCTTTGGTCGCCGCAAAATGACCCCCGGCCGCCCTGTGACTTTTGTGGTGACGCAAGAATTCCTCGACCACTTTGGTCTTGAAAGCGCACGCGATCTGCCCGGCCTCAAAGAACTTCGGTCGGCTGGTCTATTGGATAACCGGCCCAGACCCGGTTTTGAGGCCCCTGACGATGAAGATGACCAAGAAGACGTCATCGACGATCAGGCGGAAATGTTCGAGGACTAGACGGAGCAGAAATATGAACCCGAATGGAATGGCCAATATGATCTTCCGCCGCCTTTTGCGGCAGGGGATGAATAAAGGTGTGAAAAAGATTTTGGACGCAACTGGTCCTGCGGAAACGGGCCAAGAGCGGCAACGCCGTGCCTCGGCTCAGGCCAACATGAAACGCGCGAACCAAGCAATCCGCTTGATCCGCATGTTTGCTCGGATGCGCTGACGTCTTAGCTTTTAAAGTGCTTCGAGAGCTTAAGCCCCTGACCTTGATAGTTTGACTTGATCTCGCGGCCATAGAGCGTCTCGGGGACATGGCTCATTTTCTCATAGACAAGACGGCCAACGACCTGCCCATGTTCAAGAACGAACGGCGCTTCGTGGCAACGCACTTCGAGAACCCCGCGCGAGCCTTGGCCGCCTGCGTCTGCGTGACCAAAGCCGGGATCAAAGAAGCCAGCGTAATGCACTCGGAACTCACCAACCATTGCGAGGTAGGGTGCCATTTCGGCGGCATAGGCAGGCGGGATTGTCACGGCTTCGCGGCTGACAAGAATATAGAACGCGCCTGGATCGAGGATGATGCGGCCATCGGTGCTATGCACTTCTTCCCAGAACTCTGCGGGGTCATAGTGGCCAATGAGGTCGAGATCGATCACGCCGGTGTGCGGCTTGGCGCGATATCCCACGAGCGAGCCTTGGCTTGGTGCCAGATCGACCGAGAAGCCAAGACCGTCATCAATGACAGCCGTGCCGTTCACGAGCGGGGTGTCGGCATGTAGCGCGCGCAATTCGTCGTCAGAAAGCGCAGCGCCGCCAAGACGGAAGCGGATTTGGTTCAAGCGCATACCCGGTCGCACGAGCACCGAGAAGGACCGCGGGCAAATTTCGGCGTAGAGCGGACCGCTATAACCGGGGGCAATGCGGTCAAATTCAACGCCGCCATCCGTAATGGTGCGGGTCAGTAGGTCAAGGCGTCCTGTCGAGCTCTTGGCGTTGGCGACCGCTTGGATGCCATGGGGCAGGGCGAGGCTTTCCATCAGGGGCACGACATAAACGCAGCCCTTTTCAAGGACAGCACCTTTCGTCAGATCAACGCGGTGCATTTCAAATTCAGCGATGCGGTCGGCGACGGTTCGGCCTTCTCCAGTAAGGAAAGAAGCGCGCACGCGATAGGCGACAGTGCCAAGGCGCAAGTCCAGCGAAGCTGGCTGGATTTGCGCTTCGATGATGTCTGGACTGCCAGAGAGTGCGGCGCTGGAAATCAGGCCACGAATTTCCTGGGATGAAAGAACTCCGGTCATGCTGTCCCCCCTTGCGGTATAGCAAAACGCCCGCCCGTTTGACGGGCGGGCGGTTTTGTTGGTCGGGCTAGCAGGACTTGAACCTGCGACCTTCCGTCCCCCAGACGGACGCGC
>CAYWUN010000056.1:0-17589 GCA_964461315.1 uncultured Aestuarium sp. | reverse complement strand
TGATGGCAGAACGTGGCCGCGAAACGCTCCGCTTTGGTCCGATGAAGCCCATCGGCCTGACCAACGCCAATGATCCCGACAACAAACCCTATGCCGTCGTGCAGCTTCGCCGCGATAACGCATTGGGAACGCTCTATAATATCGTCGGCTTTCAGACCAAGATGAAGTATGGGGCACAGACCGAAGTATTCCGCATGATCCCTGGTCTTGAGGATGCACAGTTTGCACGTTTGGGCGGAATTCACCGCAACACCTTTATCAATTCGCCAACGCTTCTTGATGCTGAAATGCGGCTCAAGTCGCGCCCGAACATCCGTTTCGCGGGTCAGATCACAGGTGTCGAAGGCTATGTCGAAAGTGCGGCGATGGGACTATTGGCTGGTCGTCTTGCTGCCGCCGAGATGCAAGGGCGCGCGATTGCGCCAATTCCAAACACCACTGCGATGGGCGCGCTCGTCACCCACATCACGGGAGGCGCCGAGGCAAAGACGTTCCAACCGATGAACGTGAACTTTGGCCTTTTCCCGCTCCTTGATGGGGTCCGTGGTGGCCGCAAGGGCCGCAAGGATCGCTACAAAGGCTATACAGACCGCGCGAAGGAAGACTTTACCGGTTGGCTGGCGTCTGAATTCGCATGACCTTTGTGACCCGATTTGCACCGAGCCCAACGGGTCCGCTGCATCTCGGGCACGCCTACTCCGCTATTCTTGCGCATAATATGGCGGTCCGCCACGGCGGGCGGTTTCTCTTGCGGATCGAAGACATCGACCGCGAACGGTCCAAATCCGAGTGGGAATCCCAGATATATGACGATCTCGCTTGGCTTGGCCTGACTTGGGAAACCCCAGTTTTACGTCAGTCAGATCGATTGACGAATTATCGCGCGGCGCTAACGACGCTCTGGGAGCGCGGCCTGCTCTATCCCTGCACCTGCACGAGGCGGGATATTCTGGACTCTGCGTCGGCCCCTCAGGAAGGCGTTGTGCAATTTGGGCCTGACGGGATCATTTATCCAGGCACCTGTCGGGGCACTGTTTCAGGTGCCCTACCCTCGGATGTCGCTCTTAGGCTTGATATCGCCAAAGCACTTGCTGAAACCAAACCTCATTTAACCTTCACCGAAGAAGGCTCTGGACCAAATGGCGAGACAGGCGAGATTGTCGCCATGAACCTTACCGAAACGGTCGGTGATATCGTCCTTTCACGGAAAACTTTCATTGGGTCATATCACCTCTCGGTCGTGATGGATGACGCGGCTCAGGGCGTCACTCACGTCGTTCGGGGACAAGATCTTTTTGAGGCGACGCAAATCCACGTTTTGCTTCAAAGCCTCCTTGGCCTTCCAACTCCGACGTATCACCACCATCGTCTCATCAGGGACAAAAACGGCAAACGCCTCGCCAAACGCGATGACGCCAAAGCCATCGCCAAATTCCGCAGCGAAGGCGCAACGCCCCAAGACATTCGGCGGATGATCGGGCTGAATTAATTCCGCACAACTCCGCGAGTGGTTTGAAGCATCTCTGGACAAGCGCAATTGCCCCACCATATTCCACTCTAACCACGTGCAGAGGAGCCCAAATGTCAGGTTACTTCAAAAACCAAGACGTCATCGCCACGCTGTCGGACATGGAATTCTATGTCACACAAGAGAGCGGAACCGAGCGGCCATTTACCGGCAAATATAACGACAACAAGGAACCTGGCCTCTATGTTGATATCGTGTCTGGAGAGCCGTTGTTCGTAAGCACCGACAAGTTCGAAAGTGGCTGCGGTTGGCCCTCTTTTTCCAAACCCGTAGAGCCAGCCCATGTCACCGAACTTCGCGATACGACCCATGGCATGATCCGCACCGAGGTCCGTTCGACCCATGGTGATAGCCATCTTGGGCATGTGTTCAACGATGGCCCGCGCGAGCTAGGCGGACTTCGTTATTGCATCAACTCAGCTTCACTTCGCTTCATACATCGTGATGATATGGAAGCCGAAGGCTATGGCGCTTATTTGTCTCAAGTGGAGGATATTTAATGGCTCAGGAACGCGCGGTTCTTGCGGGTGGTTGCTTTTGGGGCATGCAGGACCTTATTCGCAAGCGCAAAGGCGTCATCACAACACGCGTCGGCTATACGGGCGGTGACGTCCCGCATGCGACATATCGCAATCACGGCACCCATGCTGAGGGGATCGAAATCCTCTTTGACAGCGATGTGGTAAGCTATCGTGAAATTCTGGAACTTTTCTTTCAGATACATGATCCAAGCACACCAAACCGTCAGGGCAATGACCGCGGAACCTCCTATCGCTCGGCTATCTATTTCTTAGATGACGAACAAAAGGCGACTGCGCTCGAAACGATCGCTGATGTCGATGCCTCAGGACTTTGGCCCGCCAAAGTCGTCACCGAGGTTGAGCCTGTCGGTGACTTTTGGGAAGCAGAGGAAGAGCACCAAGATTATCTGGAAAAACACCCAAACGGCTATACGTGCCACTTCCCACGGCCAAATTGGGTTCTTCCCAAACGCGCATAAGAAAACGGCCCCGCTGGGGGCCGTTCTTTACTCTTCTTCGTCGTCCGATGGGGTTTCGATGTTGGCGTCGACATCGCCGTCCCATTGGTTGTCTTCATCCCGCCCCCTAAATCCGCGCGCGACAACGAACTTCTCAGAACTGTCCGAACGCGATGAAGGCGGCTTGATGTTGACGACGGTCTTGAACTTGCGCTTGAGCGTATGCATCAGCTCGCCTTCGGCGCCGCCGGCAAGAACTTTGGCAACAAAGGTGCCGCCCGGCGAGAGAACATCAAACGCAAAATAGGCCGCTGCCTCGCAAAGCGCGATGATCCGCAAGTGGTCAGTCTGCTTATGCCCCGAGGCAGAGGCGGCCATATCAGACATAACAACATCGGCTTCACCGTTCAGCCATTCTTTGACCTGAATGTCTGCGTCATCTGCAAGAAAGTCGAGCGTATACATCTGAGCGCCCGCAAGCGGCTCTAGCTCTTGAAGATCGACACCAAGCACTGTGCCGATCCGCTTGTTCTTGCGCTCGCCCATAGCGTTGACGCGTTTGACCGCAACCTGACACCAACCACCCGGAGCACAGCCAAGGTCAACGACCCGAGCACCTGGAACAAGGAAGCGGAACTTGTCGTCAAGCTCCATGATCTTAAATGCCGCGCGACCGCGATAGCCTTCGGCCTTGGCGCGCTTTACATAAGGATCGTTGAGCTGGCGCTGGAGCCAACGCGTAGACGAGAGCGTGCGTCCCCGCGCTGTTTTGACCTTGACCACAAGATCACGCTGGCCTCGGCCGCTTGTATTCTTTTGACCCGGTTTCTTTGCCATCGTCTTCTTCCAAACTATTTCAGCGCGCCTAATGCCTTAATATGGCGTGTCTTCCAAGACCCCGTCCGCACTCATCTGTGCATAGAGCAAACCTTCGCGCAGCCCTCGATCCGCGACAGAGAGCCGATTTGTCGGCCAAATGCGCATAAGAGCTTGCAAAATCGCAGACCCAGACATGATCAAAGCCTGACGATCTCGACCGATCCGTGGATCGTTCTGACGCCCGTTAGGTCCAAGGCTAAGATAATCGCGTATCACCTTGTCGATCTGGTCGCTGGTCATCCGCAGACCATCCACCTTGGTGCGATCATAACGGCGCAGGCCCAGATGGCTCGCTGCGACAGTTGTGACCGTGCCACTTGTTCCGATGATCTGAAAGCCTTCCTTCGCTTGTTCTTTCGCGTAGGGAGAGAACTTCGAAAGATGCTCTTCGAAATACCAGCTCATCAGAGCAAAGCGAGCGGCATCGTCGTCCACATCCTGAAACTGATCGCGCAGTGTTGCGACCCCTAACGGCACAGAAATCCAGTCGACAACCCGCGCCGCAGCAAATGGACCGGGGTCCTGAACAAAGCCACGATGCAGGCGCATAATTGCACCCGGTCGTTCGCGGCGCGGCACCTGCGTCAGATCAATCCAGACAAGTTCGGTCGAACCGCCACCGATATCAACGACCAAAAGCTGACGCGTTTTGGTCGAGACAAGTGGCGCACAGGAAATCACTGCAAGCCGCGCTTCTTCTTCGGGCGAGATAATCTCAAGATCGAGACCCGTTTCACGACGCGCCTGATTTATGAACTGTTGACCGTTTTTCGCACGTCGACATGCCTCGGTTGCGACCAAGCGCATCCGTTGAACGTTGTGGCGTTGAAGCTTTTGTCGGCATATGCGCAAAGCATTGATCGTGCGTGTCATGGACGCACGGCTCAATTTGCCCGAACTTTCGAGCCCTTGGCCCAGTTGGACCGACTTTGAAAAGCTGTCGACAACATGAAACTGACTGCCCTTTGGCTGGGCAATCAACATGCGACAACTATTTGTGCCCAGATCGAGCGCCGCATAGAGCGGTGGCTCGTTCTGAACGAGAGGCGCGGGGCTTTCGACCGCTTTCGGGAATGCGCCCGCACCTTGGGGACGCTTGGGCGTCATAGATACGCCCTCCAATATCGAGTTACCCCCACCCTATGCCTGTGCGACCTTCGGCGCAAGTGGCGTGAAGCCCCCTCATCACGGTCATGAGATTTTTGAGGACTGGGCCAACTCGCCTATCGCTTTCACATTTGCTAGGTCATGCAAGTCGTAAGACGAGCGCACCATGTCGAAAACCGACCATGTGTCGGAAAGCGGCAAGGATAGAAGCGAATTATAGGTCAGGTGGGAATCAGAACATGCCCGAAGTCACTATCATTTACTGGCGAGACATCCCCGCTCAGGTGAACGTCGGCAAAGGCCGTCGTGCAGCCAAAGTCGTTCTTCCCGAACGGTTCGAGCAGGCGATTGATCGTGCAGCAATGAAAGCAGGCGCGGACAAGACGGATGACTACCTTGCAGACTGGCGCCGTGCCGATCCCGTAAATGTGGAGGGCGAAAGCGATCAGGCTGTGGCAGAAGCAGAGGCCGCAAGGCTCGACGCTGAGTATGACCAAGAGCGTATTAAAACGCTCATCGCGAATGATGGCTGGAATTGACCGGCCCTCTCACCCTTCACGCCCGTTTTACGGAGGCTCTCATGTCCCTTTTGCCGTTCAAGAAAAAACCTGTCGAAACTGGACCAGCACCGGTTAACCCGGCTGTCGAGGCCTTTCTTAAGGGCTATTCCATCGAAGTGATGCCGCGCACTGCGGAAAAGGTCGAGAACTTTGGCGATCTGCTGCCCAAGGGAACGCGCGTCTATATCGCACACATCGACGGCACTCCGATCGAGGACATGGTAACAACCGCCGCGCGTCTTCGTGATGAAGGCTTTGATCCGATGCCGCACTTCCCCGCGCGTATCATCAAAGATGCAGCGACGCTCGAAGATTGGGTGAACCGCTACTCGTCCGAAGCTGGCGTTAACCAAGGCCTGATCCTCGCAGGCGGTGTTGCCGAGCCTGTGGGTGAATTCCACTCTTCGATGCAGCTTCTCGAAACTGGTATCTTCGACCGCGCTGGCTTTAAGCGCCTTCACGTCGCTGGCCACCCCGAGGGCAACAAGGACATCGACCCAGATGGTTCGGACAAAAATGTTCTCGAAGCTCTTCGTTGGAAGCAAAAGTTCCAAGAGACCACCGACGCCGAAATGGCGCTCGCCACACAATTCTGCTTTGAGGCTGGTCCTGTTATCGAATGGGCAAATGCACTGAAGGACGCAGGAGTGAACATTCCCGTTCACATCGGTGTTGCTGGTCCCGCAAAGCTCCAAACACTGATCAAATTTGCCATCGCTTGCGGCGTAGGCCCCTCGCTTAAGGTTCTACAGAAACGCGCGATGGATGTGACCAAGCTTCTTCTGCCTTACGAGCCAGAAGAATTCATCACCGAACTTGCCGAGCACAAAGCCGCAAACCCTGATTTCAACATTGAACAGGTGCACTTCTTCCCGCTCGGCGGCATTAAGACCAATGCCGCATGGGTCACCGAAAATGGCGGCGCCTCGGGCGTTCCCGCAAACCAAGCTTAAGGACGTATCATGACGCGCACGGTTATTGAATCCGCAACTAAAACCGCCATCATCGGCTTTGATCAGCCGTTCTGCGTGATCGGCGAGCGTATCAACCCCACGGG
Source organism: uncultured Aestuarium sp. (assembly GCA_964461315.1). Lineage (GTDB taxonomy): Bacteria > Pseudomonadota > Alphaproteobacteria > Rhodobacterales > Rhodobacteraceae > Marivivens. The sequence continues at coordinate 11,479 of CAYWUN010000056.1, read as the reverse complement.
CCGCAAAAAGCTCGCGGCTGAGTTGGAAGTAGGCAACTTCAGCACGGTCGAGGCCGACGCTCTGGCTCAGGTTGCCGCTGGAGCAACTGTACTCGACATCAACTCGGGTGCTGTTTTCACCAACAAAATGGCAGAAGATCCGCGCTATGCTGACAACAACTTCGTAGAGCCTCCGCTCATGAAGGAACTGGTTGAGCGTGTTCAGGCCATCACCGATGCCCCCCTTTGCATCGACTCGTCGGTTCCGGGCGCTCTCGAATCCGGTCTCGCAGCCGCCAAGGGCCGTCCGCTCCTGAACTCGGTCACAGGTGAAGAAGAGCGTCTCGAGCTCGTCCTCCCGCTCGTCAAGAAATACAACGTTCCCGTTGTTGCGATCTCGAATGACGACACAGGCATCTCCGAAGACCCCGATGTCCGCTTTGCCGTCGCGAAAAAGATCGTGGAGCGCGCAGCTGACTTCGGCATTCCCGCGCACGACATCGTCGTTGACCCGCTCGTCATGCCGATCGGCGCGATGGCAACAGCAGGCCTTCAGGTCTTTGCACTGGTCCGCCGTCTTCGTGAAGAGCTTGGCGTGAACACCACCTGTGGCGCGTCGAACATTTCCTTCGGTCTTCCGAACCGTCACGGCATCAACAACGCCTTCCTCCCGATGGCGATGGGCGCTGGCATGACTTCAGCGATTATGAACCCCTGCGCCCTGCCCGTCGCGGCCTCCAAGATCGAAGCGAAAAAGCTTGAGCTTGCAGAAGCTGGCATCATCGTTCCTGACGATATCGATCTTGAAACCTTCTGCCGCATCACAGGCCTTGGCTCGACCAAGTCGCGTGCGGGTTCGGAAATGGAGGCCATTCGTGCAGCCAACTTCCTGACCGACAACGACCCTTCGGGTGGTGAATGGATCCGCTTCAACCGTGCGGTTGCCGCTGGCGGCGCCGATGATGCGGCAGGCGGCCGTCGTCGCGGGGGCCGTCGTCGCGGCTAAGCGACGACCACCAAGTAAAAGCGTAAAGCCCGCGATTTCGCGGGCTTTTCCTTTTGGTCAACTTGGTTTCACTCGCGGCGCGATCCGCTCAAGTTCCGAGTTGAGCATTGCCTGATAACTTTCTGCAATCGCACGGATATTTGGCCCACCACTCGCCAATAAATTGGCTCGCTCGAACGGGTCGGCCTCGGAGTCATACAGCTCCTCGCCACCCTTCCAATATACGGTATATCGGTGTGCACGCGACCTCAGAGTAAAGGCCAACTGCTCGCTGCCATCGTTAGGCCAATTGCCCCAGACGGACACCACATGATTGCGATCAATATCCCCCTGACCTGTTAAGATGGGGGAAAGATCAACTCCGCTTAACTTGTGTTTCGGAGCGCCTCCAGCCCGTGCCAAAAGCGTTGGGAAAATATCAATAAGCGAGACAGGCGTGTTGCTCCGCCCTGCCTCAATACTTGGACCTGCAAACATGAGCGGCACCCGCAACGCGCGCTCCCATAAGGTAAATTTTCGGAACGCGAGCTTTTCTCCAAACTGCCAGCCGTGGTCGGACCAAAGCACAATAAGCGTATTGTCCATCTGCCCCGTCTCTTCGAGCCGATCCAAAACGCGTCCAAGAAGAGCGTCGGCATAGGATACAGAGGCCAGATACGCCCGAACGAAGTCATTGTATTCGCCAAATTTTTTCAAAATCCAACCGATACGGCGATTGGCAAATACGGCGCTTTCTGGCGGCAATCCTTCCAGCGCTGCTTTATTCCCTGGTCGAAATTTCTTGCCTGTCAGGCCTGGGGGCACGTCGACCACCTCGGGATAGAGGTCGAAATACTTCTGCGGCACAATGAACGGCAAATGCGGACGATAGAGGCCAAAACCCCAGAACTTTTTGTCGTCGCCTTTATTGATCCGTTCACAAATCCAATCTGTGTTGGCGGCATCAAAACAGCCCGTAGCGTCTGGAACAGGCCCGAAATCGCTCAGACGACCAAGCTCGCCGGTTCCGACCGATTGACTGATCACATCGTATTTCTTGTGATGAATGCCGCGGTGATATTCATCCCAATCCTCAGGATCATAGCCGCGGACATCCTTGTGGAAGATTTTGCCTGCGCCAATGGTCTCGTATCCTGCGTCACGCATCACACCCGGAATTGAAAGCCTTTTGCCGGCAGGATACCCATCGCGCCACGTTTCATCATTCGAATAGAGCCCTGTTTCCCATGGGGATTGCCCGAACAAGGTCGCCGTCCGCGAGGGTGAACAAGCAGGCACAGGCGCATAGGCATTCTCAAAGAGCATTGCCCTTTCAGCCAGCCGTTTAAGGTTTGGCGTAATTACCTGCGGATGACCGCCAAGCGGTTCGATCCAATCGTTCAGGTCTTCAATCGAGGCAAAAAGAATATTCATGCATTGACCCTAGCGAAACCGAATAGCTCGGCAAGGTTATTCGCTAGGGTTGTGCCAGCTTTTCGTGCGTTACGACTTTACCCGCGCTTTACTGCGATCCAGGCCTGCCAAGGACCAAGTGCAATTTGCGCGTCCGACGTTTGGACGGCCCCCAGTTCCACGCCGACCTCGGCCCATACGCCATTCGGCTTGGCGAGTGTCGACGGCGTGTCGCTCAGATTGAAAGCGCAAAAAAGAGTCTCCTCTGCACCAATCCGCGAGAAATGCACGACATTGCCGGTTGCCGCCAAACCCTCATGGGTTCCAGACTGTAGAGCCTTATGGGCACGACGGAACGCAATCGCATGGCGGTAGTGATGGATCAGAGCGCTTGGATCTTCTTCGGCCACAGCAACAGCATGCTCAAGATGTTCACTTGGAACCGGCAGCCAAGGCTTCGCATCTGAAAAGCCTCCACTGCGGTTATCACGCTCCCATACCATCGGGGTCCGGCATCCATCGCGACCTTTGAATTCGGGCCAAAACTCGATGCCATAGGGGTCTTGAAGGTCTTCAAAGGCAATATCCGCCTCGCTCAGGCCAAGCTCTTCGCCCTGATAAAGACAGACAGAACCACGCAAAGACATGATCAGCGACAGGAAAAGACGCTGTGCGGCGGGCGGCAATGACCATCGCGTGGCGTGACGCACCACGTCATGGTTCGAAAACGCCCAACAGGCCCAACCCTCGGGCGCAACTGCGTCGAGCTTGTTCAATACCTCCACAAAACGCGCGGCAGTCGGGCGTTCGGGCGCAAGGAATTCAAAGGCATAGCACATTTGCATACGGTTATTGCCTTGGGTGTATTCACCCAAAATCTCTAGCCCCTGCTGGCTATCACCAACTTCGCCAACCGCGGCAGCACCAAACGTCTGCATCAACGCCCGCAGACGCTCGAGGAACAGCACGTTCTTGGGGTGGTTCTTGTCATAGAGATGGCGCTGGTGGTTGTAGGGGTTAACGGCAGGTGCTGTGTCAGCATTGCGCTCGGCCTTGGGCAGCGGCGGATTATCCCGAAGCTGCTCGTCGTGCATGTAGAAATTGATCGTATCAAGACGAAACCCGTCTACACCACGCTTGAGCCAGAAATGCGCGGCATCCAAGAGCGCGTCTTGAACTTGCGGTTCGTGGAAATTGAGGTCCGGCTGCGAGACGAGGAAGTTATGCAGGTAATACTGTTCGCGGCGGGCATCCCACTGCCATGCAGAACCGCCAAATATTGACAGCCAGTTGTTTGGCGGTGTGCCGTCCTCTTTGGGTTCGGCCCAGACATACCAATTCGATTTATCGTTCTCGCGGTTTGCGCGGCTTTCAACAAACCACGGGTGCTGCTCTGATGTGTGGCTCAGAACGAGGTCGATAAGAACACGAACGCCATTGGCATGGGCTGTCTCGATTACCGCGTCAAAGTCGGCCAAAGTACCAAACATCGGATCAACATCGCAATAATCCGAAACGTCATAGCCAAAGTCCTTCATCGGCGAGGTGAAAAAAGGCGAAATCCAAATCGCATCGACTCCGAGCGAGGCAATATAGGGCAAACGCTCGACAATCCCGCGCAAGTCACCGATGCCATCGCCATTACTATCCTGATAGCTGCGCGGATAAATTTGATAAATGACAGCACCGCGCCACCAATCTGGGTTTGCGATATTATCTGCGTGGGTCAAACTTTGAGCGGACATTCAAGGAGCCTCAGGACATCAGGAGAGTGATCAGTAGTACAAACGGAGCGGTTCGGCCGCCCATCAGAAAGCCCTCAAAAATCTCACATCCAAAGCGATTTGGAAAGGGCTTTTCTCGGTGGGCGATTTTGTCTAGTTTTAGCTGAGCACAAGAAATAGTAGGTCGATATGGGGAACCTCTTCTGATTTGCTCTGGCAGTTTTTCCCAATATCAAAGGCACTTGGGATCGAACAATGAACCTCAAACAATTGTCAGAAGCACTTGGCCTTAGCCCGACGACCGTCAGCCGTGCACTGAACGGCTATCCTGAGGTGAATGAGGACACTCGAGAGCGCGTCCGTCTCGCAGCGCAAAAACACAATTATAAACCACATGCACGTGCACAGAGCCTTGCGACAGGTCGCGCGTTTGCGATTGGTCACGTGATCCCTATCTCGACCCACCAGCATGTCGTGAACCCAATTTTCGGAGACTTCATCGCGGGCGCTGGTGAGACCTACTCCGCCAATGGCTACGAAATGGTGCTCAGCATGGTGTCGGATAGTGACGAGCTGGGTGCATATAAGCAGATCAAAGCGCGCGGCTCCGTAGACGGTGTCGTCGTCCATGGTGCGCGTAGACAAGATGCTCGATTTTCGCTGCTCCGTGACATAAACCTGCCCTTTGTTTCGCATGGGCGTTCAAGCGGCGAGACCGAGCCTTATGCCTGGGTCGACGTGAATAATTTTGGCGCCTTTGAGCGGGCAACCTCCTTCTTACTTGAACTGGGGCATCGCAAAATAGCGCTCTTAAATGGTCCCGAAACAATGGACTTTGCGGTGCGCCGTCGAGAAGGCTTTGAAGCCGCCCTATTGGCGCGCGCCGTTGCACCTGTCCCTTCGCTTTTGGCCTCTCAGGAAATGACCGAGACCTATGGCTATCGCGAAGCAAACCGCATGCTTTCGTCCAACGATGCACCGACAGCCTTTGTCGTATCATCTTTTATAACGGCCCTTGGAGTGCGTCGCGCCATTGAGCAGTCAGGCTTGCAGATGGGCCGAGACGTGTCAGTCGTAACCTACGATGACGCACTCTCGTATCTTCCGAATGGTGACGAGGTGCCGGTCTTCACTGCAACCCGCTCATCGGTCAGCGAGGCAGGCAGAATTGCGGGGCAAATCTTGATCGATATGATCAATGACCCCTTTGCCCCTCCCAAAAGGCACCTCTTGGAAGCAGAACTCATGATCGGCATGTCGACAGGACCATGTCTGACGGCCCCAAGCTAAACCTGACCTCGCTCTATTCTTGCACCACACCCAAAAGCACAATAACAACGCGCCTGATAACGCTAACACTGTTCTCTCGGAGACTCTCATGGCCCACCCATCGAACACACTTTCACTTGTTGCTGATATTGGTGGCACCAACACCCGCGTTGCGTTGGCCAAAGATGGGGAAGTTCTCGAAACGACTATCCGTCGATACTCCAATGAGGATTATCCCGGCCTTGAGAGTGTGCTTCGCAAGTACATAGAGGAAGAAAACGGCGTTGACCCAATCGACACCTGTGTTGCGGTTGCCGGTCCGGTTCACGATGGCAAAGCAACCATGACCAATCTTGATTGGACCATTGATCGCGATACCCTGACCCGCGCAACCAAGGCCGAACATGTTGCAATCCTGAATGACCTTCAAGCGCAGGGCCATGCGATTGGGCATATCCGAGAGGACAAGCTTCGGAAAATCCTTCCCGGTCAAGACGGCAACGAACACGCGGCCAAACTCGTGATTGGTGTGGGCACTGGCTTTAATGCAGCGCCTGTGTTTGACACCGCAGCCGGCCGTTTAGTTCCTCCGTCCGAGTCAGGTCACGTGAATTTGCCTGTGCGGGACGAACGCGACCTGCGCCTATGTCATTTCATCGAAACCGCACATGGGTTCCCATCGGTCGAGGACGTGCTCTCCGGTCGTGGTCTGACCCGCCTCTATGCGTTCCTCGGGCAAGAGGCAGGCGATTTTCGCGAAAAATCCGGAAAGGACATCATGACATCAGTCGCGGCCAGAGATGACCAGCGCGCCTTAGAGGCCGCACATCTCTTTACGCGGTTCCTCGGCGCCGTTGCGGGCAACCTTGCTCTGACTCAGCTTCCGTTTGGTGGCGTCTATATAATTGGCGGTGTCGCGCAAGCATTCGCTCCCTACCTGAGTGAATTCGGTTTTGGCGACGCATTCCGCGACAAAGGCCGCTTTGCAGGTTTCATGGGTAATTTCGCCGTATCCGTCGTTGAAGACGACTACGCCGCACTTACCGGTTGCGCAGCACATCTCGTCGCGCTTCGCGGCACGCACTAGGCCAATTGCTGCTGAACTGTATCGGTTAACGCCTTGAGCGAGAAAGGTTTTGGGAGAAAGACCGAGTTTGGAATTCTCTCGCGATTTTCTCCAAAAGCTTCTTCGGCGTAGCCCGACACGAAGACAACCTTTGTGTCGGGACGCGAGCGCAACGCTTCACGTACCCAAGTCGGGCCATCCTTGCCGGGCATAATGACATCCGTGACAAAGAGATCTACGCGGGTCTGATCATTCTCAAGAATATCAAGCGCACTCTCTGCACAATCCGCTTCGAGCACCGTATAGCCACAGAGCTTGAGCGCACGGCTGGCAAAGGCACGCACCGGTGCTTCATCCTCGACCAGAAGCACAACATTGTCTGTTTCATGCGGACCACTATGCTCTGGGAGGGATGACTTGGAGGTGAGGCTCGGAGCCTCACTCCGCGCGAGATAGGCCGGCAGGTAGATTGAGAACACAGTGCCAACCCCAACTTCGCTATCGGCAAAAATAAACCCGCCCGTTTGCTTCACAATCCCATATGCGGTCGAAAGACCAAGCCCCGTGCCCTCGCCCGTGCGTTTCGTGGTAAAGAAAGGTTCAAAGATTTTGCCAATTTTGTCGGGGGTGATCCCAACGCCTTCGTCAATGACCTTAACCAATACATAACTATCCGCAGGCAAAAGCGCACGGTTCCTGCGGATTGGCTTTTCCAAAATAACGTTTTTGGTCTCGATCCGGATTTCTCCGCCCGAAGGCATTGCGTCACGCGCGTTTACCACAAGGTTCATAATAACCTGTTCAAGTTGCCGCTTGTCGACACGGATCGGCTTGAGATCAACATCATGGTAAAGTCCCAGCTTTACCTTTTCTCCGACGAGACGATTCAACAGATGGGTTAGCTCGGAAAGGGTGTCGCGCAAATCGATCACCTCGAAATTGAGGTTCTGTTTGCGCGAAAACGCCAAAAGCTGCCCGACGAGCGAGGCGGCTCGGTTCGCGTTTTGATGGATTTGTACCAGGTCCGCGTACTCGCTGTCCTCTTGATGATGCTTGAGCAAAAGTAAATCGCAATGCCCCGATATCGCGGTTAGCAAGTTATTGAAATCATGTGCAACTCCACCAGCGAGCTGACCAATCGCTTGCATTTTCTGGCTTTGAACGAACTGCGCTTCGAGAGATTTGAACTCGGTCATGTCGTTCAAAGTCGCGATCACATATTTTTGCTCTGGATCCCCAGCCTGTGCGAGAGCGACCTGAACGAAGAAATCCCGATTATCACCCGTACCGCGAAGGAACTGCCGCGCCCCGCTTCCACGTCCAGCTGCAACTTCGGCAAACCAATCTGTAATCGGACGACCAAGCCCCTCGAGAATATCAGAGATACGCGATCCATCAGGAAGTTGCCCCCCCAAAAGCTTGGCAGCCTCTCGATTGCGGGCCACGACTTCGCCCGTATTCGCAACGAGGATAAGCGGCACCGGAATAAGTTCGAGCGCCGCCCAGTTCTCGACGATATTCAGCTTGGGTGCTTTGTCCGCTCCGGGAAAGATAAAGATTTCGGTCCGGCCACCACTTTTCTCTAGGGTCGCGACCATTGCAGAAACATTCCGGTCGGCACATTTAACGTGATGAATTTCCCCCGACATGAGCGGGAGATCGCGAAAGACATGATCAAGACGTTTCGCGCGTTCACCTATCAAAGCACGCATCTTATCATTCATATAGAGGATCGTTCCGCTCGGCCCGACAGTCATTGCAGGAAGAACATCCGCGTTATTCGACACACCGCCACTCGGCTCAATTAATCGCCAAACAAAGGCATCTTGGTCGAACTTCGTGACCCCGAGCCGTACGGTGCCTCGCTTGGTCGCAATTGTCTCATGCGCATGCCCAAATTCATCTGCTCGCGCCTGAAGCTGAAGAAGGAGCATGTTAGATTGAGCTAGATACGGAGCGATAAGTTCGCTGACAGAGGAGAGGCCCGTGCGTTCAACCGCGGTATTGGTGAACTGGACCACGCCATCACGATCGGCCATGAAACTCGGAACGATATCATTTTCAATTAGCGTCCGAGCATCCATGAGCCGTTTACGGGCGCGTATCCGTCCAAAAACTTGATAAGCGAAGAGCCCAAGAACGAGAACGCCGCAAACGACCAAAGTGGTTAGGCCCAAGTGCGACAGTTGTGAATTGACCGTCATGGTCGATTGCCAAGCGACAAGTGACCACAATATCATGGCGCCCACCAATATGGCCCGAGCATTAAAACGTGCAAAGCTTTTCACAACAGACCTCCACCCACATCTGTTTACCGTCAGAAAATTAATCTGAGGTTAATATGTGAGAGGTTAGTCAGGTTGGGTAAAATATCAACTATAAGTTGATTTACCTATCCACGGTCAAGGATCGCCAGATAGAAACCATCGCCCATCGCTGATGGGTTAAGTTTCATTTTATCAATAACTTGCCATCGAGAGTTTGCACAGAAGTCATCAACAATTAGATCGTTTTCACATCCAAGAACCGAGCAGGTTGCATAGGCAAGACGACCTAAGGGTGCAACATAGGCTGCGGCAGAACGGATGACTTCGGCCTGAATTTTGTTGAGCTCTGCGAGACGTTCGGGCGTCAGGCGCCACTTGGCGTCGGGCGTCCGCCTCCATGTCCCAGACCCCGAACAAGGTGCATCTACGAACACAAGTTCATATTCACCGTCGCCCAGCTCGTCAGGATGCCGCACATCAATTGTGACCCCAGCACGCTTGCTCCGCTCGGGAATATCACCCATGCGGTTGGCGTCGATATCATGAGCCGTAACATCATATCCAAGCGCAGCAAGCGCCAAGGCCTTACCACCGCCTCCTGCGCAATAGTCGAGCGCCGCGCCTTCCCCAAAGAGGCGCAGCACGGCAGCTTGGGACGAAGCGTCTTGAAGCTCCACAAGACCACGCTCAAACGCTTGAGATGCGCGAATGCGGCGTTCATTTGCTGTGACGACAAGCGCGGTTTCAACGCCCTCGATGCGGGTCGCTTCGATTTCGTCCTGAGCAAGGCTATTGAGCGCCTGATCCACAGACGCTTTGACCAAATTCACACGAAGGAAAATTGGCGCGCGTTCGCGCAAGGCGGATAAGGCGGCTTCGGTATCGGTGCCAAGTTCAGCCTCAAATATTGGATAGAGCCAGTCAGGACAATCCAGCCGCACAGCAGCGGGCAGAGCATCCAAGGAAGGCCTCGCACGTTCCGCATCGCTCAAGGGCGCAGGTGCGTGACCTGTACCAGTGAACATTTCGCCAAGCATAGCGCCTTGTGCTTTAAGCGCCCCGATCATCAACCCCCTGCCCGTTTCCGCACCGCCAAGCGCAGCAAACGACCGACGGCACCGCAAAGCATCATAGACGTAGTCTCGGATCGCATTGCGGTCCTTGGAGCCTGCAAAACGCGAACGGCGCGCCCAAGCGGTCAAAGACCTCTCAGCGGGCGCGCCGTCCAGAATTTCGTCTAGCAGCTCGATTGCTGCCGCAATGCGGGCTGCTGGTTGCATTAGCCAATCCGATAGTTCGGGCTTTCGCGGGTGATCTGCACGTCGTGAACGTGGGATTCCTTGAGACCCGCACCTGTAATTTTAACGAAGGTGCAGTTCTTGCGCATTTCTTCGATAGTTGCGCAGCCCGTGTAACCCATGGATGCGCGAAGACCGCCAACCATCTGGTGCAGAACGGTGGCAACGTTGCCCTTATAGGGAACCTGACCTTCGATCCCTTCGGGAACGAGCTTGTCGTTTGCCGCATCTTTTTGGAAATACCGATCAGCCGAACCACGCGCCATCGCACCCAGCGAGCCCATTCCGCGATAGGATTTGAACGAACGGCCCTGATAAAGGATGACCTCGCCCGGGGACTCGTCGGTGCCAGCAATCATCGAGCCAACCATGGCACAGGATGCGCCTGCTGCAATGGCCTTGGAGAAATCGCCGGAGAACTTGATGCCGCCGTCTGCAATGATCGGAACGTCACCGGCCACCGAAGCACAGTCCATAACAGCCGAAAGTTGGGGAACACCAACACCAGCAACCATACGCGTTGTACAGATCGAACCCGGTCCAATACCGCATTTCACAGCATCGGCGCCCGCGTCGATAAGAGCTTGGGTTGCAGCGGCCGTCGCCACGTTACCGGCGATAACTTGAACGTTGCTTTCGGCTTTGATCCTACGCACAGCTTCAAGAACACCAGCCGAATGACCATGTGCGGTATCAACAACCACAATGTCCGCACCCGCATCAATAAGAGCCATCGAACGCTCGAAGCCAGCGTCGCCAACCGAAGTCGCGGCTGCAACGCGAAGACGCCCGAGCTCGTCCTTGCAGGCGGTGGGGTTCAACACGGCTTTTTCGGTGTCTTTGAGCGTTAACAGACCGGTCAGCTTGCCCTTGCCATCATGCACGAGCAGCTTTTCAATACGGCGCGCGCGCATTAGACTCTTGGCTTCTTCGAGGTCCGCAGGCTCTGCAAGCATCGCGAGGTTTTCGGACGTCATCATCGCCGAGACGGGCGTATCTGGCGACGAGGCAAAACGCATATCGCGGTTGGTCAGGATGCCAACAACACGGCCATCTTTGTCGACAACGGGAAAGCCGGTGAAGTTGTAACGTTCGACCAGTTCCTGTGCATCAGCTAGTGTCTGATCAACGGTCAGAGTAACAGGGCTGTAGACAATACCGCTTTCAAAACGTTTGACGCGGCGCACTTCGCGCGCCTGCTCTTCGACGCCAAGGTTTTTGTGGATCACACCCATACCGCCTGCCTGCGCCATAGCAATCGCCATGCGGGCTTCGGTTACGGTGTCCATAGCCGAGGACAAAAGCGGGATGTTTAGACGAATGGAACGCGTCACATTCGTGCGCGTATCAGCCGTTGAGGGCAGCACGCTCGAAGCGGCTGGAACCAGCAAAACATCATCAAAAGTGAGGGCCTCGCGAATCTCCATCTGGCGTCTCCGTGGAATGCTTCGTTTGGCAAGTCCCTATTACATGGATCA
>CAYWUN010000055.1:14768-17710 GCA_964461315.1 uncultured Aestuarium sp. | reverse complement strand
GTCGTTGGCAGCTTGGACTTGGGCGTAGGTTCGACCGCCTATACGCAAGATCAACTCACGCGTCGGTCCCACGGCCTATTCTCAAAGCTTCAACTTTCATTCCAAGCCGAAGCCCCCCTCCAAAATGACACCATCCTCACCTGGGAACTAAGGAGCCAGCTCGCGAACCGAAATCTCGACGGTTCGCAGAAATTAGTTGTGTCTGGTCCTTCTGCCATGCGGTCCCTTTCGATGGGGGAGCTGACTGCCGATGACGGTGTGATTAGCCGCCTAAACTTGGCAACCGGTTTGGATCAAGAAATGCGTGCCAATGCCTTTTTGGAGGGTGTTTTGGGTGCACAAAATCACACCCTATGGACGGGATGGAACTCAAATGATCCGACCCTTAGCAATGTGTTTGGTGTGCTGGGCTTGGGGGTGGGACTAAACATACCACTGGAGAAATCCACAGCACTAGAGATCACTGCTGCAATCCCTGTGCACTCCAATCTCTCCAGTATCAAGAAAACGCCGCGGCTCTGGGCTCAATTCTCAGTAAACTTTTGACTTTGCCAAGTTTGACCTCAGGACCTGCCTTCAAGTAGTTCAAAGGTCACCAAGACGGGCCCTTTTGCGCACGGGAGATCACGACGTTGCCCAAAGCAAGCGCGCGCATCTCGGTGAAAGGGCAAGGCTGCTATTTGATCAAAAGCTTCAGCGAACGGCTCTGGCGCAGCCTTAAACGAGAAGCGATTTACTTCGATGGAAGCTAACTACATCAACAGGGCACTAAGTCCTATCCGCGAAGCGCGCTTTTCTCCCGCGCTCGAGCGTGGCGCAATGACCTGAGCTATGTGAACCTATTGAACTCAAAAACCAATATGTCCTAAGCTGACATATATCAAAACCGTTCCTCGTCAGGTTTTGATATCAAGAGGCACATCAAGAGCAGCAGCACAATGAACTTTGCAATTCTCGCAGGCGTCATTGTTACAGGGGCTTTCCTTATATGGCCGCGCATTGCTCGCGCCGTATTATGGCGCGCAACCGTAACCCCACTGGCCTCGATTATTGGCAGTGGCTTCTTGGTTCTCGGACCGATCCTTGTGATCAATTTCGGTTCGATGGCGCCCATCGTGATGATAGGACTTTGCCTAGTCGCCTATTTGTTTGGGAGCGCAATTCGCTTCAATATAACGTGGATAGAGCAAAACCCTGATAGGGGCAGATACGCAGAAAGCATCGAACGCTTTGCCTCAATGGTATTGGTTTTCGCTTATGTGATTTCGGTTGCCTACTACCTCAATCTATTCGGTTCGTTCGGGGTCAGGCTTACGGCCTTCAATGACCCTTATCACGCACGACTTCTTACCTCTGGAGTATTTCTCGTAATTCTCATCACCGGATGGACGCGCGGATTTTCTGCACTCGAAAGAATGGAGCAAATCTCTGTCGGTCTAAAGCTAGCCATCATTGCGGGGCTCTTGGTTGGACTGGCCCTACATTTTCTCCAAAAAGCTACGGTTGGTGAGCTCCTACTCAATGAACCGCAACTCTCAGGATGGAGCGCGATCACACTCTCAGCTGGACTGATCATCACAGTCCAAGGCTTTGAAACCTCCCGTTACCTTAGTGAAGCCTACAGCGCCGAAATACGAAACCGCTCGATGAAGATTGCACAAGGCGTTTCGGCTCTGATCTATTTGCTCTACCTCTCACTCCTATCCTTTGCCTTTGATGCAGCGGCAATGACACTCAGCGAGACCGCAATCATCGACTTGATGGAAGTTGTAGCGCCAGTCTTGTCCGCGCTCCTGATTGTTGCGGCATTGAGCGCTCAATTTAGCGCCGCTGTTGCTGACACAAGTGGAACTGGAGGCCTTATATCCGAGCTGAGCCACGGACGGCTTTCCTCGCGAGTAGCATATGTAATCCTTGTTGCTGTCGGACTTACTTTGACCTGGACTGCCAACATATTCGAAATCATAAGTTATGCATCCCGAGCATTTGCCGCATACTACACACTTCAAGCTGCGCTTGCGACTTTGGGTTCTTGGGGCCAAGGCGACAAATTATCTACTCTCAAATACGCGTTGATTACCTTAATCGCCTTTTTTGCAGCCATCTTTGGAACAGCGGTCGAGTAAGTTTAGGGCAACGCGCGCGCCTGCGTCACCAAGGCAGTGGAGAAAACGAAAATAGTGCGTGTAAGTCCGCGCTCCTCCTGTTTCAATGAGCTATGCCCAAACTTAGGAGCAGACGATGGACAGCCTTCTTGATTTCTTTGCCGCGATAGCCGCGAGTGTCGCAGGACTTTTTGGGGGAACGGCTGAACCTGTCTACAGCGGTTATGTCGAGGCAGAGTATGTTTATGTGTCTGCCACCAGCGCCGGCAAAATTGATGAAGTGACTGTGCTCGAAGGCGATGTTGTTCGCGCAGGCGATCTCCTCTTTGTTTTGGATGACAGACATCAGCAATCTGCGCTCGCAGCCGCAAATGCCGAGCTGGCTGTCGCAAAAGCCAATCTGGAGAACCTAGAGCAAGGTGGCCGCTCGGCAGAGGTAGAGGTGATCCGCGCCTCCCTTGCTCAAGCGCAAGCAGATGCACAACTTGCACAGACGACAGCAGACAGATCTCGCCAGCTGCTCTCAAATGGCACCATCTCTCAGGCGCGTCTGGATTCCGATCTTGCCAAGCTCGAAAGCGCCAACAGCCATGTGGCACAGCTACAAGCTCAACTTCTTGTCGTCGAACTCCCTGCGCGCGATGCACAGCAAATCGCCGCGGCAGCGAGCCTTGATGCCGCCAAGGCCAGACTGGAAGACGCGGAAACGGCGCTGTCAGACAGAAGGATCGAAGCTCCTATCGGCGGCACTATCGATGCTGTTTTCTTTGACATCGGGGAGATCACAGGCGCAGCCACTCCAGTGGTCTCGATCCTACCCGAGGGTCAACGAAAGGT
>CAYWUN010000055.1:0-14668 GCA_964461315.1 uncultured Aestuarium sp. | reverse complement strand
GGCCGCAAGGTCGTCGATGACTTTGCAATCGACGTGAAAAAAGGTGCGATCTACGGCTTTCTTGGACCGAATGGATCAGGCAAGACAACAACGATCCGTATGATGTGCGGCCTTCTTACGCCAGACGAAGGCAAGGGCACCTGTCTTGGCTATAATATTCGCAAGCAGCAAGCCGACATCAAGGCCCGCGTTGGTTACATGACGCAAAAGTTCTCGCTTTATGAAGACCTTACAATCCGCGAAAACCTTGACTTTGTGGCGCGCATGTATGGGATCAAGAACCGCAATGCGCGCGTCACCCATGCGCTTGAAGACCTAGGCCTTCTGGATCGCGCAAACCAATTGGCAGGCACTCTTTCGGGGGGATGGAAGCAACGTCTTGCTCTTGCGGCATGCATCATCCACGACCCAGATCTTCTTCTGCTCGATGAACCTACAGCAGGCGTCGACCCCAAGGCGCGAAGAGACTTCTGGGATGAGATACGTAGACTTGCCGCGCAGGGTGTGACCGTTCTCGTGAGCACCCACTACATGGACGAGGCCGTGCAATGCGACAACATTACTTACATTGCATATGGTCGGAAACTGATCGACGGCCCCTCCCATGATATCCCACATCAAATTGGCCTGAAGAGTTGGCGTGTGACCGGTTCCGACATTGGAAAGATGGAAGCCACACTGCGCGCCGAGGCCAAAGATGTGCAGGTCAACCGATTTGGTGCCGTTCTTCACGTCAGTGGTAGGGACGAAAAAGAGCTCGCAGCGCTCGCTGAGAAGCACGGGAAAAATGAGATTTACAAATGGGTTGCGAAAGAAAGCGAACTTGAGGACGCATTCATCTACCTGATGGCGGGCGCTAAAGATAACTTTGGAGACCACCACTCATGACTTTAAGGTTCTCCATTTCGCGTTTTCTGGCCGTTTTGGTCAAAGAGTTCATCCAGATGCGGCGCGACCGCGTGACGTTTGTGATGATGATCGGCGTGCCGATCATGCAACTTTTGATCTTTGGTTACGCTATCAACTCTGACCCTCGCCAATTGCCTACCCTAGTGGAAATGGCCGACGAAGGACCGGTCACCCGTTCGATCTTGATGGGAATGAAAACCTCGACATTCTTCGATTTCCAAGGCGTCGTGACCAGCGTAGAAGAAGGAGACCAAGCGCTCCGCGACGGCACTGCCAACTTCGTCTTTGTCATTCCGCCTGATTTTGAACGTGATCTGATGCGTGGACGCCACCCCGAGGTGCTTTTGTCCGCCGATGCCTCTGACCCATCTGCAATCGGAGGTGCCGTGGGTGCGATGAACGGGATTATCTCGACCGCGCTTTCAGAAACGATAGGAGGCCCCCTTAGCACCATTAGAAACAGTCAGCTTCCCGTGGACGTCGTGGTGCATCGTCAATACAACCCCGAAGGCAAAACTGCGGTCAATATTGTGCCGGGACTTCTTGGAATTATCCTCTCTCTCACGATGGTCTTGATCACAGCGGTCGCGATCGTCCGTGAGACTGAAAAAGGAACGATGGAAACGCTTCTTGCGACACCGGTGCGACCACTAGAGGTCATGCTTGGAAAGATCATGCCCTATGTCCTCGTTGGATATGTGCAAACGGCTGTCTTCTTGCTGGTAGCAAAGGTCCTGTTCTCGGTGCCATTCTTAGGTTCCCCCCTCGCCTTTTTTGTCGGCTTTAATCTCTATATTGTGGTGAACCTCGCGCTTGGCTTTCTCATTTCGACGCTGGCGCAGAGCCAGATGCAGGCAATGCAGCTCTCGTTCTTCACGCTCTTACCCTCGATCCTACTTTCTGGGTTTATGTTCCCCTTCGCGGCCATGCCGCAATGGGCTCAGATGATCGGAAGCGCGATCCCAGCTACGCACTTTCTGCGCTTAACTCGCAAAGTCATGCTCAAGGGTGCAGAGATGGCAGATATAGCCACCGACTTGCGTGCGATTGGCATAATCACAATCGTCATCGTCCTTATTGCGCTCAAGCGCTATCGCCAGACATTGGATTGACAGAGAACGGCCCCGAAAACTCAGCGACGAACCGTGACCAAGTTTGAGAACTATATGCCAAATCGTAAGGGGCGTTTGCGGCGCCCCCTACGATTGAAGTTACTTCTATTGCCCCAAAAGTGCTGAAAGCGTTACGCGCATCGGCGTTGTGGCGCGACCAATAAGTTTACTTAGATCATCACTTTGGGTTTCGAGAGCGCCGTGCGCCGCCTTTGCGTCGCTGTCAGCAAGGATCTCAGCCAAACCAGCAGGCAAACCTGCTCCAATAAGCGCATCCTTATATCCCGCCTCTGGAAGATCAACATATTCAATCGGCTTTCCTGACATTTCAGAGAGCAGACTTGCAAACTCGGAAAGTGCGAATGAGGTGTCGCCACCAAGCTCAAATACCTTGCCTTGATGACCCTCCCCCGCAAGGAGCTTCGCGGCGGCTTCGGCATAGTCATCACGCGACGCCGTTGAAAAACGGCCTGCACCAGCGGCACCGAAATGTTGGCCTAGAGCGATAGACTGCGCCGCGACACCAGCAATGTTTTCCGAATACCAGCCATTTCGGAGTATCGCGTAAGGTAAGCCACTTTCGCGAAGTGCGACTTCGGTCGCGAGGTGCTCTTCCGCAAGTGCCATACCGCCGGTTTCAGCGTTTAAAATGGAAGTATATGCGACAAAGCCAATTCCTGCGGATTTTGCAGCCTCGATCACATTCTTATGCTGAGACGCGCGCTTACCTACTTCCGACAACGAAATCAGAAGAAGGCGATCAACCCCTTCGAATGCAGCTTTGAGGCTCTCAAGGTCCTCATAATCACCTTGGCGCGTCGCAATACCCTGGGCTACATAATCCTCAGCGGTTTTATCTGTGCGCACTAGGGCGATGATATCATCAACTGGAACAAGGGATTTGAGGTGCGCGACAACACGTTTGCCATGTTGGCCAGAGGCACCAGTCACGAGATAAGTGGTCATTTGGAATTCCTTTTAGGTATAGAATCTATTACTAGTCTCATTTAGTAACCTTTGAGGCTCCTGAAAAGGAGGCAGGTTTTCGTCACAAAGTAACCAAAAAGGAACCGCCCCATGCGTGATTTACCCGCAAGCAAGTTAGATGCGTGGAAGGCTCAAGGCTTCGACCCAAACAATTGTCCTGTTCGGCAAGTGCTTGATCATGTCTCGGCAAAGTGGCCGACATTGATCTTGCTTGAGCTTGGCAAAGAACCGATGCGGTTTAACGCGCTCTTGCGTGCCCTGCCCGATATTTCCAAAAGGATGCTCGCGCAGTCGCTACGCGATCTCGAACGTGACGGGATAGTGCATCGAGAGGTATTCGACACCAAACCACCGAGTGTATGCTATAGCCTCACTGAAATCGGGCGATCATTTCTCGAAAATATCTTGGTGCTCGTCGACTGGGCGGAGTTCAACATGCCCGAGATAATCACGGCGCGGCATGCCTATGACAAGACCGCCTAAGCACCCGCATTGCCAATTCGTGACGATGCCAGAAACACTTGGGGGTGCACTGAATGGCAACAATGCGACCCCAAACTACTTGAGAGCCTAGGGTCGCAAGATGTGATTATTGAGCGTTGAAAGTAAACAGTTTTTCGCCGCTGATCATGTAGCCATCAATCAGAGACTTGGCTTTCTCCGACACCAACCAATCCTCAAGCTGCATCGCGAGATCGTTGCGGACGTGAGGGTGCTTTTCAGGATTTACTGGTAAAAAGGCATACTGATTAAAGAGTGCCGGATCACCTTGGAACAGGACGGCAAGATTGCCTTTGTTGCCGAAGTTCAGCCAGCTTGCACGATCCGAGAGAATATAAGCATCAATGCCCGCAGCGGTGTTCAGGGCAGCACCCATTCCCGCTCCTACGGCTTTATACCACTCTCCGAAGCTGGTTACATCGAGGTCTGCAGCTTTCCAGAGCTTGAGCTCCATTTTGTGCGTGCCACTATCGTCACCACGGCTCACAAAATCTGCTTCAGCGGAAGCGATTTTCGTGAGGACATCCTTCGCAGTTTCAGCATCGGCGATGCCAGCCGTATCGCTATTGGAGCCGATGAACACGAAGTCGTTATACATGATTTCGCGGCGATGCGACCCGAACCCAGCTTCTACAAAAGCCTCTTCGGCAGCACGAGAATGAACGAGGATTGCGTCAACGTCACCCGTTTCGCCAAGCTTGATCGCTTGTCCGGTGCCGACAACGAGCAACTGAACTTCGAGATTAAGGTCAGCCGCAATCTCGGGCAACAAAACTTCTGCCAGACCTGAATTGCTGAACGAAGTTGTAACAGCCAGCTTCATTTGCTCCGTCGCCGAAGCCACTGAGGCAAGACTTCCGAAGACTGCAATCGCAGCAACGCTTGCGAGAGCCTTCAGAGAGAAACGCGATTTGGCAAAGCCAGACAAACCGGAGTGATTGTTGTCGGTGAACATAGGATTGGACTCACAATAGGATTTCGATTTCACCGACACATCTACACTTTCAATAGGTCAATCAATACACTTGTTCCGTCAATCAATAGCTTGAAACTATCAAAAGTGCATTTCCAAGGCACTCAGGCCAAACGCGCCTCTCAACGAGCTGGACGGCTTTTGAACACCGGCAATGTCCAGCCAAAGGCGATTGCAGCCCCGCGCAAGACGAGCGCGACCCCAAAGCCCAAAGCCGAGCTAATTTCCAAAGGAACGCCGAATGCATTCATAAGAACGACTGAGGTTGCTCCTGTCGCTGCGGCGGTGACATAGATATCGCGCTTAAGGATAATGCTCGGTTCCTGTGCCAAGAGGTCACGCGTTATGCCCCCAGCAGAGGCTGTGAATACTCCAAGAACTACGGCAACAAGGCCAGATGTTTCGAGGCCAATGCACTTGACCGTGCCCGCAGTCGCCGCAAATGCCATCCCAAATGCATCGAGCCAAATGATCACTTTGATCCGCGACTGAAAAATCGGCGCTATAAAATGCATAAGAGCGGCAGCGACGAGGCTCGCGATCAGAGCCTCAGGTGACACGGTCCAAAAGACTGGCTGATCAAGTATCAGGTCGCGCAAAGTGCCACCGCCAACACCAGCAGCAGCCCCAAGCCATAAGAAGCCCAAGATATCCATCTCTTTGCGCGAAGCTGCGAGCGCTCCTGTAATCGCGAAGACTACAGTCGCAAAGAGATCGAGTGTGTAGAGCATCAGAGCGTCGAACCCAGCCAGAGAGTAATTCCAGGGAACAACACAAGCACAGCCAGCCGCACCAAGTCCACCGCAATAAAGGGGATCAGCCCTTTGAAGATCTTAGTGACCGGCACATCTGGTAGAACTGCCTTGAGAACGAATACGTTCATTCCAACCGGAGGGGTAATCAACGCAATTTCGGTCGCTACGATAACGATGATACCGAACCAAACCAGATCAAAGCCGTTTGCAACAACGATAGGAGCAAAGAGCGGAACAAAAATCAGAATGATCGCCATACTGTCCATCACGCATCCCAAGACAAGGAAGACGAGCAGTATTGCAAAGATCAGTGCAGTTCCCTCAAGCCCTGTGCTTTGAACAAGACCAAGGATACCCGAGGCGAGCCCAGACATGGTGAGTAGCTTGGACAACATCAATGCGCCAAAGAGCACTGTGTAAAGCGAGACCGAAGTGTATGCAGTCTCAATGATCACAGCGCGCAGTGTCTTGAGGTTAAGTCTGCCGTGAAAGGTTGCGATAAGGATCGAGAGCCCAGCCCCCATCCCCGCGGCCTCTGTCGGTGTAAACCATTTGCCATAGAGACCGCCAATGATCAGACCAAAGAGTAGCAAAAAGGGCCAAACCCCTGCTAAAGAACGGACCTTTTCTCCCCAGCTTACTTTTTCGCCCTTCGGAGCGTGCGCGGGATTGATGGCGGCCACAATCCGGATTGCAGCCATATACATCAAGAGACCGAAAATACCTGGAATTACACCTGCGACAAAGAGATGTCCGATGTTTGTTTGAGTGAGGATGCCGAAGATCACCATGATGATCGACGGAGGGATTAAGATGCCCAAAGTGCCGCCTGCAGCAATCGTCCCTGCCCCAAGTTCGTCTGAGTAACCATATTTCTTCATCGACGGATAGGCGACCTTCGCCATTGTTGCCGCAGTCGCGTAGCTTGACCCGCAAACTGCTGAAAAGCCCGAACAAGCGACCATTGTCGAGAGAGCGAGGCCGCCGCGCACATTACCGACAAAGGCATAAGCCGCGCGAAAGAGGTCGTGTGCGATACCTGTGCGAGAGATCACGTTGCCCATTAGAATGAACATAGGCACGACCGCCAAATCATACGACATCACCGCATCGGATATTGTCATTGGCAATAGTCTGAAAGCCACATTCCAATTGATAGCGACGCCAAGCCCGACAATTGATGTGCCGAGCAGAGCAAAGGCCAAAGGCACTCGCAAGAATGCGAGCACGATTGCGATCGCCATAGATACAAAGCCAATCGTCATAGTGGGTTCTCATTTTGCTCGGAGCGAAGGGGACCAGTAAACAGTGTGACAAGGGCCGCAAAAGCAGAGAGCGCGCAGCTTGCGGCAAAGTAGAAATAGATTGGCTGCCGCGGTATCCGAAGCGCTTGGCTGACCTCTTTGATTTGACCTGCATTCAACGCGTGCTGCCAAAAGAGCCATGCAATAAGCCCAAGAATACTCGCAGTCACAATTGCAACCACAACTTTCCAAATTCGAAACGCAGGGCGATCGAGAAGTTTGTCAAAGAGATCGACCGTCAGATGCGCTCCTGCCGCAGTAACGATCGGAAGGCCTGCGAAAATCATGAGCCCCATTAGATGTTCGGTCACATCATTTGCGCCATAGATGGGTCGGCCAAAAAGACGACGCCCAATCACATCACAAAAGGTGAGCGCGACCATGAATGCGACCAAGACGACAATCAGTGTCTCGACGTATCGTTTAACTTTGACAACAGGACTTTCCATTCCGACCTCGAACAAATGGATGCAGGCAGGTTTAGCCTGCCTGCACTGAACTCACTTTGCCAGTTCGTTATAGGTCGACTGGAAGAAGGAAAGCATCGCAGCAGGATCTTCGACCCCGGCGCCCTTTGCAGCGGCCTCCCAGTCAGCGACCATCTCGCCATAGATCGCGTCAGCAGCTGCGATCAGCTCAGGCGATGCATCAACGATATCATGACCGGCAGCGCCGAGCTTTTCAAAAGCCGAGCTGTTTTGGATATCGAAATGTTCGCCCCATGCTTTAGAGAGAACTTCGCCCGAGATGCTGTCGATAGCAGCTTTATCCGCATCAGAGAGCCCGTTCCAACGGCCTTCGTTCATAGCGATAAAGAAGGTCGCGTCATAGAAACCATTCGGGAAGATTGTGTGGTGCGTCAAGCTTTCGTCGAGACGGAAGTTGATCACCGACTCCATCGTGTGAAGCGATCCGTCGATGACACCGCTGTCGAGCATCTCATATGCTTTGGTTGCGGGCGCTGCGACTGGAACTGCACCGAGCGTGGTTAGAAGACGCTCTTGGATCGGGCCTCCCATACGGAACTTTTGACCAGTGACTTGGTCTGGATTTGTAATGGTTTCCTTACCGTGGTGCATTTGACCGCCACCGAACATGCCGACGGCAAGCATATGAACGCCATCATATGCAGAATTGTCCTGAAGGTATTGATCGTAGGTGCGCCATAGAGCAACCGATTGTGCAGTAGCATTTGTCCCGGCATTCGGGAACTCGGCGAACCACATCGAGACAAAACGCTCGGGCTCATATGTAAAGTTGCCCCACGTGATGTCGGCAACGCCAGTCCGTGCGAGCTCCCAATGCTGAGGCGGAGCGCCGAGTGCGGCAGGAAGAATTTCGACAGTAACGCGGCCTTCGGTCACTTCAGCAACCTTTGCAGCATAGGGCGCAAGAATGTCGGTATAAAGGAAGTGTGTCGGCGGAACCCAGCTTGACATGGTTAGGGTCTCAGCTTTTGCCGAAAGCGCAGCGACCGAGCAGGTTGCGGTGAGCGCAATTAGAAGATGTTTCATGTTTTCCTCCCTAGAAACATTTTCAGACATCCGGGGCAGTGTTCACAAGCTGCCCTCTGGTATTAACAAGATCGACGAAAATTCCTGCCCCTACCGGAATGATAGAAGGTTGGAAAATAAAGCCTGGATGATGCGGATATTGACCTGTGTTCCCAACAAAGAAGTATGTGCCGGGAACGCGCTGCTGAAAGAGCGAAAAGTCCTCCGAGGCCATAATGGGTCTTGATTTAGGAATTGTGTTTTCAACGCCCACAACGCGCTCTGCCGAGGCGAGAACCGCAGCATTTGTAACCGCATTATTCAATGTTGGCGGAACCATGCTCTGGATTGAAACTTCGACCCGCACGCCGAACGTGGCTTCAGTTGCACGCGAGCAATCCTCTACGACTTGGGCCAAACGGTCACGAACGGCAACGTCAAATGTGCGCATCGTGCCTGAGATATCTAACCGATCAGGAAGGATATTTCTCGCTGTACCCCCATGGATCGCGCCAAAACTGATTACGCCGGTATCGCGAGCATCAATCACCCGAGTTGCAAGTTGCTGAATGCTCGTGATCAACGATGCTGCTGCCAGCACGGCGTCCTGCCCAGTCTGAGGGGCAGACCCGTGCGTTCCGCTCGCATGGATCACAATGTCGATATTATCCGACGAAGACAAAACTACAGTTTCGGGAATACCGACCTGCCCCAATGGGAGGCCAGGAAGGTTGTGAAGTGCATAGATTTCATCACAGGGGAACCGCTCTAGCAGCCCATCAGAGATCATAGCGGCTGCGCCAGTCAGAAGCTCTTCAGCTGGTTGAAAGATGAAATGCACGACTCCGTTAAAATCTCGATGCTCCGCAAGAAACTTGGCCGCAGTCAAAAGCGTCACGGTATGCCCATCGTGGCCGCAGCCGTGGAACCGTCCACTTGTTTCCGATGCGTAAGAGAGCCCAGATTCCTCATCCATCGGAAGTGCATCTAGTTCGGCGCGCAGCCCAATGCGACGCCCTGCCCCTTGATTACCGACCAAGGTGCCAACCACACCTGTTCCACCGATACCTGTCACAACCTCGATGCCAAAAGACTTCAGCATGTTAGCAACAAACTCAGCTGTTTTGTGCTCTTCAAAGCCGACTTCAGGATGGCGATGCAAGGATTGCAACCATTCAAAGACGGTCTCTTGGCGAGAATGGAACCACGAGTCGAACATGCATTTCCTCCGTTGCACATTCATATAGTTGCATTTTGCAACTATTAAATCAAGATACTATTGTAACTATAGACTATCTAGCATTTCGCGATAAAATCACCGAGCCCAAGGAGGATAAAAATGAGCCTTTCCAGTGTATTTAGGAACGAGCGCCTTACCTATAAGCTCAATATCGTGGCAAATCGGGCCATCTCCGAGAACGACTCGATCTTCGTGAGAGAGACAGGCCTGACCATTCGAGAACTCCGCGTTCTGCGCTTGGTCGATGACAATCCAGGAATTACATTTGTGGACGTGTCCGGAATGACAAGCCTTGAACGCACCCTAACCTCGCGCATTATCCAAAAGCTCATTCGCGATGGCTTAATCGAGCGTGAAAACTCGAAAGAAGACGCGCGAAAATTCGGCCTCCATTCGACAGGTGCCGGAAAAACGACGCGCGCCAAAGGCAGGCTTGTCTCCGATAAGCTTGAGCGCCACCTCTTCAAACCACTCAGCCAAGACGAAGAGGAAAAGCTAAATTTGCTCTTAAATAAGCTAGGTGTTTGGGTTGAATCTGACGACTACCGCCAATTACTGAGCGAGGAATAATCTCCTGATCTGACCTCCCGATCCGTCAGACGTCACTGTGCTCCCCCACGAAAGGGCTACTTCTTCGCGCAGTTTCACGGTATTTAGCAGGCGACATGCCGTTTGCCTTAGTAAACGCCTCGTAGAATGCAGAAAGTGAGGGGAAGCCGCTATCGAGGCCGACAGCCGCGATTTTATAGGGTGTTTCCGATAAAAGCATTCGAGCATGCGAGAGACGCGCGCGCTGCAAATGCTGTTTAATGCTCAACCCCATGACCAGCTTGAACAGATGACCAGCACGCCCAGTCGAAAGATTCGCAGCCTTGGCAATATCTGAGACATTGATCGGGATCGTGAAGTTGTCTGCGATATATTTTAGCATCGCCTCAACGTGGAGCATCGCCTGTGCAGTGATCTCTTGCTGAAGGGTCACGATTTTGGGTTCCCGCAGCACCTCCCATCCCTCGAGCGCCATACGGCGCAAACGGTTCTCTATTTCATCAAGGTGCATTCTCCGCCATTGCGCTGACTTTTGCCCCTTCTCAGCAATGAGCCGATCAAAGAAAGCCGCATCGCTGGGACCCAAAGTCTTTGCTCCGAGCACAGCGCCCGAGAGGATCGGCTCGACCATTTCCGTCGGAAGCCCCCAGCGGATGAACTGCCCCAGCGAAAGATAGATATTGGTGATTTTCCCAGTGCCATAGACGTTGGCAACTTTGTGCGGGGCCGCCCCCCAGAACAAGGTGAGTCGCTCGGATTTCAGCGCAATTTCTTCCCCCGAAAAGGAGTAATCCATTGCACAATTCTGCAAGAAATTGATCTCGACAGAAGTGTGATGATGGTAGGGCGTGTCGAAAAGTGAGGGCGTGTGGCGCTCAATCAGATAGTCATTTGCCTTTGGAACGCGGGTTTTATCGACCTGCTCCGAAAAAGGCACCACATCCGATATGTCAATTTTTTCTTTCTTTGTCATAACCCTAGACGCCAAACTTAAACCGTCACCTTAACGATTTTTCCGGTAATGATACGATTTCCGGAAAACAACAGTCCATTTCAGGAAGTCACGCAATTTCACCTAGGTCAATCTAAAGAAGTCATTAGGGAGGAAAAATCTGTGACACATACTTTCAAACTCTCCGGGTGGTTGCTCACCGGCGTTTGCGCTGCCGCACTTGGTGCAACGGTTGCGAATGCGGACCCAATGCCCGCCGAAACTTCGCTTTCTGGTCTCGAGTACGATCTGATCGGTCGCGATGACATTTACGACTATCGCGCTTTAGGTAGCTATTCGCAGGCACCGTTCCTTGACGAACTGGTTGCAGCTGGCAAGCTCCCCCCCGTGGAAGAGCGTCTTCCTGCCGAGCCGCTCGTCTTTAAGACCGCCGCCATGTCGGATGGTCTTGGTGTTTATGGCGGTGTTTTCCGTCACGTGATCGGCGGCCGACCAGAAGGCTTCAACTGGCTTGCAGGTCAGCACCAAGGTTGGGGCGGCATCAACATGGCCGTTCAGGAATGTCTCGTCCGCCAAGGTCCGCGTTGGCAGGTCAAAGGCGAAGACCAGTCCGGCCCGCTCCCGAACCTCGCAAAGAGCTGGGAATGGAACGCTGAGATGACCGAACTGACCATGCACCTCGTAGAGGGTGTAAAGTGGTCGGACGGTGATCCCTTTGATACCGAAGACATTGCATTCTGGTATGACGACAACGTTCAGGACGAAAACGTAGCATCGCGTATTGCTGCCAACTCGTTCGGTGGCGGTGCAAAGCTCGAAGTTATCGACGCGTATACCTTTAAGTTCGTCTTCCCGTCGGCTCAGTCGAACACCATTGTTGAGGGACTCGCCTATATCCAAGGTTGCCCTGGCCCGAGCCACGTTCTTAAGGCCAGCCACCCCAAGTATGACGGCTCCAAGTCCTACGACGACTATCTGAACGCCATGCCGTCTGACTCGGTCCCTGTTCCGGTTCTCGGCGCATGGGTTCCGGTTGAGCACAAGCCAGATGAAATCGTTATCCTTCGTCGCAACCCCTACTACTGGAAGGTTGACGAAGCAGGGAACCAGCTTCCCTACATCAACGAGATGCACTTCAAGCTCACCACTTGGGACGACCGCACCACGCAGGCCGTTGCAGGCACAGGTGACTGGTCGAACATGGAAAACCCGGGCAACTTTGTCGAAGCTCTAAAGCAGAGCCAAGACCCGGCCGCTCCTGTTTCGGCAAAATTCGGCCCGCGTACCCTTGCATGGCGTATCGAACTTAACTTTGCACAGAACATGGCAGAGACGGACTACGACAAAGAACTCCGTGGCCTCTTCCGTGAACTGGACTTCCGCAAAGCAGTCAGCCACGCCATCGACCGTGACGCAGTTGGTCAGGCTCTTGCTCGTGGACCGTTCGCCTATGCCTACATGGGCGGCTACCCCACTGGCTCGCCCTACTATGATGCAGACGCGACCAACTTCACCCCCTACAACGTAGATGGTGCAAAGGCGCTTCTCGCAGGTCTCGGTCTCACCGACACCGATGGTAACGGCGTTCTGAACATGCCGGGCACCGGAGAAGATCTCGTAATCGACGTGACCTACAAGTCGCAGCGTAACGAAGACCGTAAGCAAGTTGATGCGATCACTTCGCAGCTTGCAGAGGTTGGAATCCGCGTGCTTCCCAAGTCGATCGACGAAACCAGCTTCGATCCGATGCGCAACTCGGGTGACTTCTCCGCAATCCTGCAGCGCGCTAACTTCGTGCTTCCGACCCGTGAAGCATGTGGCAACCTGCCGGTTTCGGACATCTGCCCTGCGTTCCACCTCACGGGTGCAGAAGGTCGTGACCTGCTGCCGTTCGAAGGCGAACTGACCAGCCTCGTTGCCGAGTTCAACTCGACCGACGACTCCGCTGCTCAGGCTGCTACCGCCAGCAAGATGCAGGCGATCCTGACCGACAACCTTTATAACATCGGTCTGGTTCAGGTTCCTGCGGCTCTCTTGGTGAACAAGCGTATCAAGAACGCACACCCTGGTACCCCTGTGTTCATGTATGAATGGGCAGAAGATGCTGTGATCCGCGAACGCCTCTGGGTGCCTGCTGATCAGCAAACCGAAGAGCTCCTCCCCGGAACTGTAGCTGAATACTAAGCTATAGCTTCGCTCGACACCCGCTCCGATGACCAATCACATCGGGGCGGGACTTTACCAGAACGGGCCAACTTGCCCTTGGGGAAATTCAATGGACTTTGTGATTTTCTTCTTCAAACGGATCATCGTTTCGATACCGCTTCTATTGGGCATCTCGATCGTATCCTTTGCTATTATTCAGGCCGTTCCAGGCGATTATGTTGACACTTGGATCGCGAACACCTCTGCCCAAACGGGCAAATCTTATGACGAGCTTTTGCCTCAGGCGACTGCCATGCGTGAACGGCTCGGTCTCGACCAGCCTGTCGCCATCCAGTATCTCGACTGGCTTAAGAACATCGTCACCGCTGGTGATTTCGGGATGTCGTTCGAACAGAACCGTCCTGTCACCGAAGTGATTGGCACCCGCCTACCACGAACCTTGATCCTCGCCGTAATGACGCTTGTGATCGGTCAGGTGATGGGCGTGCTTCTCGGCATCTATGCCGCAACCAACCAATATAAACTGGGTGATAACCTTGCCACGCTGATTGCCTTCCTCGGCATCGTGATCCCCAAATTCGTGATCAGCCTCGTGATCCTCTACTTCCTCGCGATTGTTTGGCACTCGCCCTACATCGGTGCGGTCAACTCGGCGCAATACATCCTGCAAGAAGGTTGGACGCTCGACAAATTCTGGGACTTCCTCAAGCACGTCTGGCCTGTTCTCCTTGTCTCAGTTTGGGCCGGCCAGGCCTATACGACCCGAATGATGCGAGGCAACCTGCTTGACGTAATGAACATGCAATACATCGAAACGGCACGTGCCAAGGGCCTTTCGCGCGGCAAAGTTCTCTTCAAACATGCAGTCCCGAATGCGCTCCACCCCGTGATCATGAACCTTGGCACCCGCTTTGACTACATGATCAAGGGCGAGATCGAGATTGCAATTGTGCTCGGCATTCCGACAGTTGGCCCGCTGATCCTCGGCGCGGTGGGTGACCGCGATATGTATGTCGTCTCGGCGATTTTCATGATGGTCGCGATCCTCCTTGTGCTTGGGAACATCTTTGCGGACCTCATGCTCGCCATTCTTGATCCGCGCGTGCGCCGCGCCACACTGACCCGGACCTAATGCAATGACTGATACAAGCCTCAATGCAGAAGCCGTCAGCGCGAGCGCGAACCTCTCGTATTGGCAACTCGTGCGCCGCCGCTTCTTTCGCAACAAATACGGGATGGTCGGACTTTTCGGCTGCCTCTTCATAATCCTAACCGCTGTTTTCTCGGGTTTTATCGCCCCCTATGGGCCTGAAACCAAAGACCGCACGGCAATCTATTCGCCTCCGCAAAGCGTTCATTTCTTTGCCCCCGAGGGCGGTCTTACCCGCCCCTATGTGATGGGGTTCACCGAAGAGATGGATATGGTCACATATGAGATCACATTTGTTCCCGACGAGACCCAACAGCACCCGCTTGCTCTCTTTGTCAAAGGCGACCCGTGGACCTTTCTTGGGATGGAGTTCGAGACCCGTCTGATCGGCACTTTGGACGGAAGCATCGTTCACTTTCTCGGCACAGACTCGCTTGGTCGCGATGTTCTCTCACGAATGATCCTTGGGACACGTATCACCCTTCTCATGGGCTTTTTGGTAATGGTTGCCGCTTGCACCATCGGCACGATTGTTGGGGTTGCTTCGGGATATTTCGGCGGCCGCTTTGATATGATC
>CAYWUN010000054.1:0-17991 GCA_964461315.1 uncultured Aestuarium sp. | reverse complement strand
TGGTCGATCCACTCGGGCGTAGGAACGGGTTCCTACACCTTCTGCTGGGCAATGGCTGGCGACAACGTCGACTTCACCGACATGGACATGATCGCCATGGGTGATCTGCGATGAGCGATCCCTTCCGTATCGACGGTAAGCGCGCCCTTGTCACAGGTGCAAATACAGGGATCGGCCAAGCCGTTGCTCTTGGCCTTGCCGAGCGCGGCGCGCATGTAATTGCTGCAGGTCGTTCATCCTGTGACGAAACCGTTGAGCAAATCACAGCATTGGGCGGTACTGCCGAAGCATTCACGCTTGATCTGTCCAATGCCAAAGCTGCCGCAGCAAAACTGACCGACACAGGACCTCTCGATATTCTGGTTAACAACGCGGGTATCATTCGCCGTGCCGACGCTGTCGATTTCAGCGAAGACGACTGGGATGACGTGCTCGACACGAACCTGAAAGCGGCCTTCCTTCTGTCTCAGGCCTTTGCTCGCGCGGCGATTGCTGCGGGGAATGGAGGGCGCATCGTCAACATCGCGTCCTTGCTTTCCTTTCAGGGCGGCATCCGTGTTCCGGCTTACACGGCATCCAAACATGGCATCGCAGGACTTACCAAAGCGCTCGCCAACGAATGGGCCGCGCAAGGGATAACGGTAAACGCGGTCGCCCCTGGCTATATCGCAACGAACAATACCACAGCACTTCGTGAGGACCCAAAGCGTGCTGCGGAAATCCTTGGACGCATCCCTGCGGGGCGCTGGGGCCAACCTTCTGACATCGCAGGCGCCGTCGCCTTTCTTTGCACGCCTGCTGCCGGTTATGTAACAGGCGCAGTCCTTAACGTTGATGGAGGCTGGCTTGCCCGCTAAGCGACTAAGCCGGACCACACCGGCCCCAAAACCCGGCATCGTTCACCTAGGGCCGGGTGCCTTTTTCCGTGCGTTCAATGCAGTCTATACCGCCGATGCAATGGAAGCCGAGGGCGGAGATTGGGGCATCATAGCCGTAAGCCTCCAAAGCCCGACAGCACGCGATCAACTTGCACCGCAAGATAACCTCTATACATCCGCCACCTTGGGACCCAAAGGCGCAGAATACCGCGTTATTCCCTCGCTCAACGATGTTCTGGTTGCACCCGAAGACCCATCGCGTGTGATCGATGCGATGGTGGCGGAAACGACGAAAATCGTTTCGCTTACCGTGACAGAAAAAGGCTACTGCCACGAACCCGCCACGGGTCGCCTCAACCTTTCTCACCCCGACATCGTTCATGATCTGGCAAGCGATCGTCCGAAATCCGCTCTGGGCTTTATTGTAGCAGCCATCAAAAAACGCAAAGAGCTTGGGATTGTTCCTTTCACCGTGATGACCTGCGATAACCTTCCTTCGAACGGGCACCTCCTCCGTAGATTGGTGATCGAATATGCAGCACAGCAGGACGCCAAATTTTCCGAATGGATCGCGGAAAACATCGCCTTCCCTGCAACTATGGTGGATCGCATCACACCAGCAACGACAGCCTCAGACGTCGAAGCCCTAGAGTCCGCGCAGGGATATCATGATCCAGCCTGCGTTCAGCACGAACCGTTCCGGCAGTGGGTCATCGAAGATAAATTCCCAAATGGTCGTCCCGCTTGGGACAAAGTCGGCGCTCAGATGGTGAACGCAGTTGAAGCTCATGAAAACATGAAGCTGCGCTGCCTGAACGGAACGCACTCGACTCTTGCCTACCTCGGATATCTCGGTGGATACGAAACAATTGCCGAAACCGTTGCTGATCCATCCTATGCCAAACTCTGCCAAATTCTCTGGGCCAACGAGATTATCCCAACCCTAGAAAAGCCCGAGGGCGAAGACCTTCCCGCCTATGCAGATGCTTTGCTGGAACGCTACCGCAACCCTTCGATCCGCCATCGCACATGGCAGATCGCAATGGACGGCTCTCAAAAGCTGCCTCAGCGTATTCTTGGCACCATTCGAGACGCCCGCGCCACCGGACGCAATACGCCAGGCCTCATTCTCGCAGTTGCAGGGTGGATGCGCTACATCAGCGGAGTTGATGAAAAAGGCAATCCGATTGACGTTAAAGACCCCCTAGCAGCTGACCTGCGTGCAGCGTCTGATAGCGCAGATAGCTTGGATGAAAAGGTCGCCGCGCTCCTTTCGATCCGAAAGGTCTTTGACGAAAAGCTTGCCAACGATCCAGCGTTCAAAGCTGATCTTATCACCGCCTATCTTGGCTTGGCGGAGCATGGTGCGAAAGAGATGGTAAAACGCTTCACTGCATAAAATAAACCCTGCGTTCGGCATCCCGAACGCAGGGTTTTTCGGCACACGGGGGAGAAAAGCCGAATTAGCCCATACGCTCCGATGCATAGGAGCCGGGAGACGCTGGAAAAACGACCGTCTTGTCGCCATTGAGGAACACGCGACGGTGAATATGCGCGTGAATAGCACGAGCCAAGACTTGGCTCTCAACGTCACGACCGAGCGATACGTAATCGTCAGCACTCTGCGCATGGGTCACGCGGATGATGTCTTGCTCGATGATCGGGCCTTCGTCGAGATCAGCAGTCACATAGTGTGATGTCGCACCAATCAGCTTAACGCCGCGCTCATAGGCCTGCTTATAGGGGTTTGCACCCTTGAACGACGGCAAGAACGAGTGGTGGATGTTGATGATACGGCCAGACATCTTCTTGCACATATCGTCCGAAAGAATCTGCATGTAGCGTGCAAGGACGATCAGGTCTGCATTGGCGTCTTCGACAACAGCCATGATGCGAGCTTCTGCATCGGGCTTGTTCTCTTTCGTCACGCGGATGTGGTGGAAAGGAATGTCGTGGTTCACAACAACTTTCTGATAGTCGAGGTGGTTTGAAATCACACCAACGATATCGATCGGCAGTGCACCAATGCGCCAGCGATAAAGCAGATCGTTGAGACAATGACCAAAGCGCGAGACCATGATCACTACCTTCATGCGCTCCGCTTCGTCGTGGAACGCATAGTCCATGTCGAACTTTGCAGCGGTTTCCACAAACTTCTCTTTTAGCGTATCAAGCGTTTCGCCCGTTTCCGCGCTAAAGGAAATGCGCATAAAAAATTTCTCTGTGAGCGCATCATCATACTGCGAAGCGTCGCGAATATTGCATCCGTGATCCGCTAGAAAGTTGGCGATGGCGGCAACAATTCCGCGCGTCGATTTACAAGCAACCGTAAGTGCAAACTGAGTCATTCTTAGTCCCTTAATCAGAAGAGCCGCCCCAAATCAGGGCGGCCCATTGATCAAAGCCTATACCGACCAAGCCTACGACCATTCGAGCGTTTTCGCCTCAAATTAAGACGAAATCGCCATGTGCGCGTTCTCTATCGGAAATACGGATTTCCAAGAGGAACACTTTGTTTCCGCAAGGAACAGAACTTTCCTGATCAGAACATGGGTTTAGAAATGGTTACCCGCAGAACGGAGCGCTCCCACATCGATTCCGGATTGCTCGCGAAGTGCAAAGCCTTCTCCCGCCCAGAGCAAACCGCGCGTGAGCATTTCAAGCGCAGGACCGGAGCTGATCACATTTTCCTTATGGCCGAGCGCATTGTAATAAACGCGGCCTCGCCCCCACTTCCGTGTCCAAGCAACAGGCATCTCTACATCCCCATTTGGCGAGTGATACCAAGGCACGGTCGGAAAGGTTGTCGTCGCAAGCACATGGTTCGCGGGATCGACATGCAGGTAATATTGTTCTGTCGAAACATCAAAATCAGCGATTCCTCTTGTCGTGGGGTGATCTCTATCGATGATTTTGACCTTGTAGTGCACCCCGTCTCCACCGGGATGCGCAACCCAGTTCGCGCCTGTCATAAATTGCCAAACGACCTGATCGCGAAAGGCGTCGCACATACCGCCATGGCAACCCGCAAGACCGGTGCCCTCGGCAACGGCTTCGGACACATTGACCGCTTGCTCTCGCGTGATTTTGCTCATTGTCCAAACAGGCACGATCAGATCGAGTGACTTAAGAGCCTCGCCGTCGTCAAAGCATTCAAGGTTGTCGTGCACCTGAACAGAATATCCATTCTCGGACAAAACCCGCTCGAACAATCTCGCGACTTTGTCTGGCTCATGACCGTCCCAACCGCCCCAAGTGATCAATGCTTTCTTCATCTCAAATCCTCCTCGACACAAAGTCCTTGGTACGAACAATGACCTAACAGTTAGCGAATACAACGAAAATTCACGTAAATTTTTACCACCATCTTTCGCTCAGCCGAACCACCGATTATCGTTCCCGCAAGAGGAGAAATCTAATGTCAGAAAAATCGCTGCGTCCAAAGTCGGACACCCAATGGCTTGAGCACGGTCAACGATCCGAACTGGTTGTGATAGATGTCACGGCACGGGACCAAGCAACCGCAATTTATGATAGCTATTCGCTTTTTGAAGCTCCGAACTGGTCTCTTGATGGGAAGTGGCTCATCATCAACGGTGATGGTCGACTTTGGCGCATTTCAACTGATGGAACTGTTGGTCCAGAGCGGATCAACACCGCCCCCGTCGAAAATTTGAACAATGATCACGTGCTCGATCCCAATGGCGAGGACATCTACGTCTCGTCAAACGACGGTCACCTCTACCGTGTGCCCCTGAGCGGCGGCAAACCCGTAAAGATCACCCATCAGACCGATCAGCGGCACTATCTCCATGGGATATCACCTGACGGCAAAACCCTCGCCTATGTTGCGCTTTACCGAGAGGGCGAACGGATTGTGACGCGCATTGCGACCATTTCAGTCGAAGGTGGCGAAAGCGCTTATCTCACCGATGGGTCCTGCCCTGTGGATGGCCCTGAGTATTCGCCTGATGGCAAATGGATTTACTTCAACTCCGAAGCCGCTGCATCAAAGCCCGGCCATGCCCAGATTTTCCGCATTCATGCGGACGGCACAGGCCTAGAACAACTAACCTTTGATGAGCGCGTAAACTGGTTCCCCCACTTGTCGCCCGATGGCAAGCACATGGTCTATATTAGCTATCCCGAAGGCACGATCGGCCATCCACCCAATAAGCAAGTCGAGCTGCGTTTGATGAACCCAGAAGGCGGAGACTTTACAACACTCGACGCTTTCCATGGCGGCCAAGGGACGATCAACGTCACGTCATGGAACCCCGATAGCAAACAGATCGCTTACATGCGTTTTCCCGCTGACCAATAAATGGGGGAATTTCCCCGCTTGAACCACACGGCGCGTTATTGAATGAGACGCCCTGAGGTTTACACCTCACGTGTTTCAAGCATGACCGTTAATCAGTATTTGGCCCAGCACCAACAGCTGGGCCATTTTTTAGAACGTGCCAAAGCCCCGCTCGTCCGCGTCGATCGAAGGTGGCCCATTCACGACCAACTTTGGCGCCGCAATTGGGGTGGGCTTATTGACAGGCTCGGGGGCAACCCTTTTGGGCTCTGCAATTGGAAATTCGCGCGCTTTTGGCTTAGGCGCGGGCCTAGTGTCGCAAACTTCTACCGCTTTGCTTGGCACCTTCACCTCGATCTGTGTCGCACGATATTTTCCAACCTGGTCCTTGAGATATGTGCTTGCGACCGTGAGCTGCTCTGCGGTTTCGGCGATGTCCTCGGCTTTCATGCTTGTAGAGCGCGCAATCTTTGAAAGATCGCTAATAGCATCATTCACAAGCTCGACCCCACGGGCCTGTTCGTCAGAAGCCACGCTGATGTCCTCAACAAGCTCGACGATCCGTCCGATGTCCTGATTGATTTGATCAAACGACTTTGAGGTCTCTTGTGTAAGAGCAATGCCAAGATCAACACGGCGGGATGATTTGTCGATAAGCTCAGAGGTTTCGCGCGCAGCCTTCGCCGATCGCCCTGCAAGATTTCGGACCTCGGCCGCAACAACGGCAAATCCACGACCATGCTGCCCCGCACGGGCCGCCTCAACAGCAGCGTTCATGGCAAGCAAGTTCGTTTGGAATGCGATTTCATCGATCACCTTGATAATGTTCGCGATTTCGTTCGAAGACGCGTTGATCTCCTTCATTGCATCAACCAACTGATCGAGTTTCTCTCGACCACGGCTCACCGTTTGAGTGGTGCTTTGAACGACTTCATTAGCTGACTTGGAAGCAGCCGCATTTGAGCGCACCTGATGCGATGTTTCCTCTATCGAAGACGATAGCTCCTCAATCGCTGTCGACTGGCTTTCAGCGTTCACGGCAAGATTTCGAGACGCCTGTTCAAGCCTGCTGGCTACCCCACCAACCATCACGTTGCGGCCATGGAATTCCCCAATCGTGCCATCCATCATTTCGAGGATATCGTTGACAGCGCCGGAAGAACGCCCAATCTCATCCGTGCTCAAAAGTTCCAAACGCGCAGTCATATCACGGTTGCGCGCGATCTCGTTCACACGGCGGCTCATTTCGAATGAGGGCCGCGCTATCGAACGAGCAAGAAGGAACGAGCCGACGCCAGTAACTACGAGCATGATCAGGCCAGCGAGCCCCAATAGAGCATTGAGCGAATTCAAGACCTTTAGAACCTCGCCTTTGTCAGCTTCAATCCCGATTGAATAGGTGCTCCCGAGCAAGTCGACGCTACCATAGCTGACCATGTATTCTTCGCCCGTTTGGTATGCGACCGTCGCAAAACCAGAACCACCCGAGCTTATAACGGAGGTCAACTCTTCCGTCTCGCTCTCACCGTGGTGTACCCCTTCGCCTTGGTCGGGTGCGTGAATATAACTCGCAATATTCTCGTTTCGAGCATTGAAGAGCATGGTGTGAGTTTCAAACGCAAAACCTAGGTCGCCATCAAGAAGATCAAAGACACTTATCGGAAGCGCAGCAACGAAAACGCCCATGGGGGATCCGTAAAGATCATAGGAAGGTGCTGCGAAAAAACTAGGTTTTCAATTCCTCGTGGACCATAGGGCGCAAAGTCAGAAATAAACACTTTGGACGTTTTTGGACCCATTGCAAGCGCGAGGGCTTGCGACGCGACTTTCCCGAATTCAGTCGAAGTCAAAGCCCCGCTCTTGATATTCAAACCGAGCTCGCCGCGGTTCGACATGCTGTAGACAACATCACCATCGAGGCTGACGAAATAGAAATCATCTAAACCAAGATACTCTGCTTGCTGAACATTCCATTTATGCCAACGCGCATACTGAAATACGTAAGAGAATAGGCTAAAGTCTGGCTGTTCCGCTTCGGGCACACGATTTGCGGCAAGTTCATCCCGCAAGAATTCAACCGACTTCGGCTCAGCATCGAAAATCGACTTATACCCCGAGGCAAGCGCTTTAACCGAAGAGCTCATCGAAAAATCGGTTGTCATCAGCAGCATTTTGTCAGTCACTGACTGAACTTTTGCCTGTAAGTCTCCAACTTTGTCGTCCAAACGCGCCTCAAGCTGACGCGACGCGCTCTCTTCAATGGCATCACCAATCGCAGAGGTGCCGAGATCGCCGAAGCAATAATCGCGAGAGCGAAATAGGCGAGCGGAATTTTCCAGAACAACGACAGGTTTTTGAACATCTTAGACTTTCACACTTCAGGAGGACGAACTGCCTTGTTGCTCCAAACGGGCAAAAATCTGATAACTTTAGTCAAATTCGAAAGAATTCACACCAGTATGAGGTAAAAATCATGGCTCTAGGATACAAAGATTTGCTCGCCCGCGCAGACCAAGCGGTCATCTCTTTTACAGCGAACGAGGCCCACAAATATGTGTCAAACACATCGTTTGTTTTCGTAGATATCCGTGACCCGCGCGAACTCGAACGCGAAGGCATGATCACAGGCGCACGCCACGCGCCACGCGGCATGCTCGAATTTTGGATTGATCCAGAAAGCCCCTATCACAAGTCGTATTTTGCGGAAGACAAAACCTTTGTATTCTACTGCGCCTCAGGCTGGCGTTCCTTACTCGCAACGCAAGTAGCCCAAGAGATGGGCCTAAGATGCGCAAGCCTACGCGGCGGTTTCAGCGAATGGAAAAAGAACGGCTTACCGATTTCCGAACGCACTTAGTCACGCGTGAAGACATACCTTGTGATGCTCTCATAAGGTTTGTTCGGTCCAATAATACAATCGGGGAAAGTCTCACGATTGATCGCATCCGGCCAAACTTGCGTCTCAAGGGCAAGCCCAGCGTGCGTCCGATACATTCGACCATCCAACCCAGGCGTTCCCTCGTCCGTAAGATGGAGCGCGTTATAGATTTGAAGCCCCGGCTCGGTGGTCTCTACAGTCAACGCAATCCCAGAGGTTGCACCCTCAACACATGCAACTTCGCGCAAGGCAACGCGTTCGGATGAAACACAAAGATTGTTATCATAGTGCTCGGAGCCAATCGTACGCATCTGCCGGAAATCAAGTTTTGTCCCCTCAACACTTATCGGATCACCCGTGGGGATAAGCTCGGCATCAAGCGGAACATAGGTTTCAGCGTCAATCCTAAGGCGATGCGCATCTACATTGCCCTCGCCATCCAGATTGAAATAGCTGTGATGTGCAAGGTTACATGGCGTTTCGCTATTTGAAGAAGCCGTCATAATCACTTCGAGTGCGCCGCCGCTCAGGCGATAAGTCACCTGCATTGCGATCTCACCACCAAACCCGCCGTGTCCGTCATCTTCGGAAAGCGTCAGCGTAACAAAGTCTGGCCCCATGTCACCAATGGACCAAACTTGACCACCAACCCCAGTGCTCCCACCGTGAAGGGTGTGTTTGCCGACAAAGTTGTTATCAAGCTGATAGGTCTTTCCACCAAGCTCATACTTGGCGTCTTTGATCCGATTTGCCACGCGCCCAACAGTTGAGCCGAAATAGCGGAGTGGACCGACCAGATCCTCGAGTGTCTCAGCTCCCAAGGCAAGCGAAGGCTCGAACCCGTCAAGATATAGTGAGCGCAGCGCTGCGCCATAGGTCACAATCTCCGCGCGCAGCTCACCACCCGTAATCGTGACAAGCTGGACAGTTTCACCAGACGGCAGCGTCCCAAAATTCGTAATCATGCTCTCTCCCCTAAGCACCTGAAACGGACGCATTGAGCAGCCCTTCAAGAAAAACATACCCAAATGAAGGCAAGACAACAGAGGCTTCTTTCACCTCCGCGTTTTTCGGTCCAAGCGCTTTGACAGGGGCCGAAAGTTCGAGGGTCACAGGCGCATTAGAAAGATTGAACAAAGCAGTCACACCAGAGCCATCGATCCCTCTTTGAACGCCCAAGATAGGCTCTGGCAGATCAAGGAACTCTGTCGTGCCAAACCGAAGCGCGACCTGCTCTTTGCGGAAGCGAAGCGTCCGACGATAGGTGTTCAGAACACTGTCAGCATCGTTCGCCTGCACAGACATCGCGCGGGACGCCTGCTCAGCTTTAATTGGCAACCACGGCTTTGCGTCCGAAAAACCTGCGTATGGCTCCGAGCTATCCCACACCATCGGTGTTCGGCAACCGTCCCGGCCCTTGTACTCGGGCCAGAAATCGATGTTTGCAGTGTCCATCAGTTCGTCAAACTCGATGTCCGTTTCGGTCTGCCCAAGCTCTTCGCCTTGATAAACGTTGAGCGTGCCAGGGAAGCTTGCCAACAATGCGATCGATTGTTTGGCAACATCATCACTGTCCCCGCCTTCTGGGGTCCATCGCGTCGCGTGACGCTGAACGTCATGGTTCGAGAACGACCAACACGGCCATCCATCGGGTGCCTTGTCCAAGAACTTGGCGATCCGGCTTCTAAAATGCTCGGCGGTATGCGCATGGCTTAAAAACTCGAACGAATAAGCCATGTGGAGCCTATCCCCGCCCGAGGTATATTCAGCCATAATATCAATCTGTCGGCCCATTTCACCGACTTCACCGACCATCATACGATCATCGTATTGATCCGTCAGCGCCCGCATCCGGCGCAACACGTCAATGTTCTCAGGGCGCGACTTTGAATAAATCTGATCCTGCGCCTCATAGGGGTTATTCGGGAAATGCTCCCAACCCGAAGACGGATTATTGCGAAGCTCTTTATCGTGGACGTAATAATTCACCGTATCCAAACGGAACCCGTCAACACCACGCTCAAGCCAGAACCGCATCGTCTCGAGCAAAGCATCTACGACCTCGGGATTATGGAAATTGAGATCAGGCTGCTCCGTCAGGAAGTTATGCATATAGTACTGCTTGCGCCGCGTATCGAATTGCCAAGCCGAACCTCCAAAAACAGAAAGCCAGTTATTCGGCGCCGTCCCGTCCGCCTTTGGGTCGGCCCAGACATACCAATCTGCCTTGGGATTGGTGCGGTTTGAACGGCTTTCAACGAACCATGGATGCTCGCTTGAACTGTGCGAAAGCACCTGATCGATAATGACTCGAAGCCCAAGAGAATGCGCGCGTTCGATCACCGCGTCAAAATCAGCAAGTGACCCAAAGAGCGGGTTCACATCGGTATAATCAGAAACATCATAGCCCATGTCGCGATCAGGCGAGGTGAAAAACGGCGAAAGCCACACCGCGTCCACGCCAAGCGAGGCGACATACTCCAAGCGTTCCGTAATGCCCTTCAAATCTCCGATGCCATCTTCATTCGTATCCTGAAACGAACGAGGATAGATTTGGTAGATCACGGCATCACGCCACCATTCCTGAGCCATTCAAAGTCCTTCAGGCAAAATGAGAATCTCTTTGCTAACGCTAACATTGCCATAGGACCGAGACCATGGACGCCGACTATTGATTCAGCCGTTCGCGATATTCTTTCGGTGAAAGTCCAACTTTTCGACGAAAAACGCGCGAAAAATAAGCAGGATCTTCATATCCAAGATCATATCCGATCAGCGCAATCCCCTTTTTGGTATAGGCAAGTTGGCTACATGCTTCTTGGACAGATTGGTCTTCGACATAGGCCAGTGCCGAAAGACCCGTTGCTGCATTGCAGACGCGATGCAAATGCGTCCGCGAGATTCTAAGAGCCTCCGCATATTGCGCGATCTGCCAACGATCCGAATGGTGGCGGTGTACCAGCGCCCTAAAAGCCTCAAATATACTGTCTTGGCGCGTCGCAATCGTCCCAGTTTCTGGCTCTAGACGCTGAATGCGGCAAAAAATCTGCATTGCCAAGGCATGAAGCATGATGGCGCGCGCAGCGCCAACTTGCGAAAACTCCCTGTGTATTGAATGGAACAAATCGGCAAGTCCACTGTCTGGCCGCGCTATTAGCGCCCGCCCCAAGTCAAGCCTTACGTCTTCATAAATCTCGGACAGCTCGTGAGTGGGGACGGTCAAGACCCAGCCCGAAGTCCCGGGCGAAAATTGGAAATCATGGATCACATTTCTCGGTATATTAAGGATAAATGGTCCTTCAAGATCAAAATACTGGCCGTCGAGGCTTAGTTTGGCCAACCCAGATTCGATGAAAAACACCTGATGAAGTTGGCTGTGCCGATGCGGTGCAATCACCCATTCATAGTCAGGCGCCCGATCCAAAATTGTCTCTACATGAAGAACATCAGGAAATGCGAGCTTCTCGCCATAGAGCGCATAGCTAGGAACATAGGTTTTTCGGGCGCTCTCTTCCATGTAACAAAAATACCAGAATAGGAGAGGTGCGTCTATTCAAATCGCCCCTGCACTTCGGGCATTCTTGGCCCGCGACAGGAGGAACATATGCGCACACAAGTTTGTATCATTGGAGGCGGACCTAGCGGTCTTTTGCTTGGGCAATTGCTTCATCTCAAGGGGATCGACACGGTCGTGCTGGAGCGCAAAACGCGTGACTATGTACTTTCACGTATCCGCGCGGGCGTGCTCGAAAAGGGTATGGTTGACCTGATGCATCAAGCAGGTCTTGGCGCCCGAATGGATGCCGAAGGCTACATTCACGACGGCACGGTGCTCTCCTATGATGATCGCCAAATCCGGATCGACTTTACAAAGCTCACGGGAACACCTGTCATCGTCTACGGTCAAACCGAAGTGACGCGAGACCTCTATGATGGCAGAGAGAAGGTTGGCGCTACGACCGAATTTGAAGCGGAAGACGTTCAAATCCACGATGCCAACACGGACCACCCCTATGTCACCTACACCCAGCATGGCGCGCAAAAGCGCATTGATTGCGACTACATCGCCGGCTGTGACGGGTTCCACGGCGTGAGCCGTCAGACGATCCCAACGTCGGTGCGCCGCGACTATGAAAAGGTCTACCCATTCGGCTGGCTAGGTGTTCTGTCCGAGACCCCGCCGGTTCACCACGAGCTTATTTATGCAAACTCGTCCCGTGGATTTGCGCTTTGCTCCATGCGTAACGAGAACCTTTCTCGGTATTACATCCAATGCCCTCTTACGGACAAACCCGAGGATTGGAGCGACGATGCCTTTTGGGCGGAACTCAAGCGCCGCATTCCGCAAGAGCATGCTGAAGCACTCATTACAGGCCCATCGATCGAAAAATCCATCGCTCCTCTGCGCAGCTTTGTAAGTGAGCCAATGCGCTGGGGTCGACTCTTCCTATGTGGCGATGCTGCGCATATCGTGCCACCTACGGGGGCAAAAGGTCTGAACACAGCAGCGTCCGATGTCCACTATCTCTACACCGCACTCGTTCAGGTCTATGAGGAAAAGGACAGCGAAGGGATTGACCGATATTCCGAAAAGGCCTTGTCCCGCATCTGGAAGGCAGAGCGCTTTAGCTGGTGGATGACCAACCTTCTCCACCGCTTCCCAGATCAATCGGAATTTGACATCCGGATGCAAATCACGGACTTCGAGTTCCTCGCATCAAACCGGAACGCACAGGCCGTTTTGGCGGAAAACTACGTCGGACTTCCCTACTAATCAAAAAGGGCCGAGGAAAACCTCGGCCCTTTTCCTTTATTCTGCGGGAACCGCATCGGACCGTTTATTGCGAAGCGCCTTCTTCTCACCAATCATGAGCATCGCAGGCGTCACGACCAAGGTCAGAAACGTTGCAATAACCAGACCGCCGGCAATCGCTGCCGAAAGTTCAGTCCACCACTGGGTGGAAGGCGCGCCATAGACAATTTCGCGGGTGAAGAAATTGATGTTTAGCCCGATTACCATTGGCATCAATCCAAGGGCGGTTGTCATTGACGTGAGCATCACCGGACGCAAACGCTGCGCCCCTGTCCGCAGTGCGGCCTCAAGAGGTGACATACCCTCCCGCTTAAGGTCATTGTAGGTGTCGATCAGAACGATGTTGTTGTTCACCACAATACCTGCAAGCGCAATCACACCGATACCGCCCATCACGATACCGAACGGGCGACCCGTGACCATCAAACCGATGAGAACACCTGCAACCGAGAAGATGATCGCAGACATCACCACAAACGACTGGAAGAAGTTGTTGAACTGGATCAGCAAGATCACAAACATCAATACAATCGCCGTGATGAACGCGCCGACGAGGAAGATCATAGACTCCTGTTGATCTTCGGCCTCGCCGCCAAACACGACATCCATTCCCTCTGGCATTTCGATCTTTGCGATAGCGGCTTGAAGTGCGACCACCTGATCGTTCACAAGAACGCCTGGTGCAACACCTGCTTCGATGCTGGTAATCCGCTTTTGATCAATACGGGTTACAGTGCCTGTACGCGGGCTAGGCTCGAACGTCACAAAGTTCGAAATCGGCACAAGTCCAGCACTCGTTGGAACGCGGAGCGACTGAAGCTCGCCAATCGTGCGATCTCCCGACGGGAAACGAACACGGATATCAACCGAGCCATCGGCATCATCAGGACGATAATCCGCGACAGTGATACCTTGGGTCAAAAGCTGCACGGCTTGGCCGAGCGTTGAAATGTCCGCACCAAAACGAGCCGCTTCCGATCGGTTCACCGAGATACGCCACTCCACACCAGGAAGAGGACGGGAGTCGATGACGTCGGTAAAGCCACCGATTTGATCCATTGCCTCAACGATTTGCTGGACGACAACGTTCTGAAGATCCGAAGCACCGCCCTGTACGCGAAGCGAAATTGGCTTGCCACTGGACGGACCACTCGCTGCGTTCTGAACCTGCACTTCAATGCCCGGAATGTCGGCCATCTCTTCGCGGATCTGCTCGTTGATGATATCAGCCTTGCGACGGGTAGCCCAATCCGTGAACTCAAGCTGGATTGTTCCGATTAGGTCCGCACCTCCGTCGCGACTGCCACCCGAACGGGCGTAGACCGATGCAATCTCATCATAGTTAAAGAGACGCTCTTCGACCTTACGCACCAGCGCGTCCTTCTCGTAGATGGAGAAGTTGTCACGCGCACGCACCTGCACCTGTGCGAAATCAGGTTCAACCGCTGGGAAGAAGCTCACACCATTCCCGAAAGAACCGTACAGGTTAAATGAGGCGAAGAGCATAAACAAAGCCGCGATCAATGTCGTGATCGGTCGCAGAATAGCCCAGTGCAAAATGCGCACGTAGAAGCCGGTCCAACCACCCATGTCACGCGGATCACCCCATTCGGCAGAATGAAGCGCGAGCTTGTCTTTTTTGGACTGAGGTGGACGTTTGCCGATGACGCCTCCGACGACCGGAATGAAAATCAACGCCATAAAGAGCGACGCGGTCAGCGTGAGGATCACGGTAATCGGCAGATACTTCATGAACTGACCAACAACACCATTCCAGAAGAGGAGCGGGAAGAACACGCTGAGCGTTGTGGCCGCCGAAGCGATGATCGGCCAAGCCATACGCTTTGCTGCAGCGGAATACGCTTCTTTGGGCGAGTATCCGTCCTGAAGCCTACGGTCCGCATATTCGGTGGTTACAATCGCACCATCCACGAGCATGCCAACAACAAGGATCAGAGCAAAGAGCACAACGATGTTCATCGTGTAGCCCATGATCCAAATAGCCGCGACACCAGCAAGGAACGCGCCGGGAATGGAAAGACCCACAAGGATCGCAGAGCGAATGCCAAGCGACCAGACCACCACGATCATCACAAGGATGATCGCGGCAATTACGTTTGCCTCAAGATCGCTGAGCATGGATTTCACCTGCTCACTCTCGTCCTGCATATAGCGAACGGTCACGCTCTCGGGCCATTCCTTAGACGCTTCATCGACAAGCGCGCGCACTTCTTCGACCGTCTCAATGATGTTCGACCCCGAACGCTTTTTGACCTCAAGCGCGAGTGCCGGCTGGCCATTGATCCGTGCAAAGCCGCTCGGGTCCTCGAACGTTC
Organism: uncultured Aestuarium sp.; assembly: GCA_964461315.1. Classification (GTDB taxonomy): domain Bacteria; phylum Pseudomonadota; class Alphaproteobacteria; order Rhodobacterales; family Rhodobacteraceae; genus Marivivens. Next base: position 2,783 of record CAYWUN010000054.1, on the reverse strand, counting down.
GGCGCACTGTGGCCACATCTGCAAACGTCACGACCGTATCGCCGCGCACCTTTACTGGCAGCGCCATAACGTCAGTGATGTCCTCGATGAGACCGGGCACCTTGAGAACAATACGGCCCGCTCCGTTTTCAATTGCACCCGCGGCAATGAGACTGTTGTTACGGCTGATTTGGCCGATCAATTCTTCAAATGAAATGCCATAGGTCTCGAACGCAGTCGGCTCGATCAGCACTTCAAGAAGTTCAACGCGCTCGCCGCCAATATCAACCTCAAGAACGCCCTCAAGCCCTTCGAACTTGTCCTTCAGGTCATTCGCAATCTTGTTCAGCGTCCGCTCTGGTACCGGACCCGAAAGGATCGCGGTCAGGATCGGGAAAAGTGCTGTGTTGATTTCGGTTACCGTCGGATCGGTCGCGTCTTGCGGCAGATCGTTCTTGGCCCGATCCACAGCATCACGCACGTTCTTGAGCGCTTCTTCAGAATCAAAGCCCGCTTCGAACTCGAGCTGAACACTGGCGTGACCTTCGCTACCCGTCCCAGTGAGCTTTTTCAGACCAGAAATCGAGCTAAGTTCCGTCTCCAAAGGCTCCACTAGCAAACGCTCAGAGTCCTCTGGCGAAATGCCGTCAATCGAAGTCGAAACATAAATAATCGGGATCGGAACTTCAGGCGCCGACTCTTTCGGGATCGACACATATGAAAGTGCGCCAACGCCCAAAATCGCGATAAGGGTCAGAAAGACGACCCGCGTTCTACTAAATGCCGCGTCGATCAGCCCATTCATTGTGCCGCACCTTCTTCGCCAACAATTGGATTAACCGTTTCGCCATCATTTACAAAGGCTTGGCCGATCGTGATCAAATTGATGCTCTCAGGAAGACCCGAAACCCAGATGCCATCAGTCTGCGCTTGAACGATGCTCACCTCGTGGAACTCAACCTTGTTTTCAGCGCCAACGGCCTTCACCCCAAGCGTCCCTTCGGTGTCAAGCGAAAGGATCGCAGGCGACACAAAATGCGCCATCAACTCGCCAGTCGAAATCTTGACCTGCGCTGAAACACCGGCAGGAATTGCACCGTCTTCGTTGGCAATCTCAATCTCGGCTTCAAAGGTGCGCGTCGAAGCATCAGCGCTGCTCCCGATAAAGTTTACGCGTCCTTCAACTTCTTCGCCTGTGATCAGGCTCACTTTTGCAAGTTGATCTACTTTGATCTGCGAACGTGCCTGCTGTGGAACTTGAATGGTGACAGTCAGTGGCATGTTATCAACAACGCGCGCAACTTGCGTCCCTGCCGAAACAAATTCACCTGCATTGATGTCCAGCTCTTCAAGGCGGCCAGCGAATGGTGCCTTCACCTCAGCATTTGCCACAGCATCCTCGGCAGAAACGAGGTTCGCCTCGGCAGAGGCGAGCGATGCCTTTGCAGCCGTAACGCGATCTGCGGTCGCAATGCCGCGCTGCTGTAGTTCCAAAGCATTGTCGTACTCACGCTGCGCTTGAACGAGGCTTTCCTGAGCACGGGTCAAGTTCGCGCGAGCGGTCGTCGTATCAAACCGAGCAATAACTTGATCACGCTCGACCATCTCACCTTTGCTGACAAGCACCTCTTCAATGTCGCCAGAGGTGCCAACGCGCAGCGCAGTATCGCGATCGGGGACCGCTTGACCCTCGGCCGTAAAGACTTCGGGCACAAGTGAAGCCGTCGAGCTTTCCATCGCCACGCTGACAAGGGTCACTTCAACCGCTGCCTTCTCGGGCGCAGCCTCAGTCGCAGGCGCGATAAAACCGCTGCCCATCCAGCCTACAATAGCGAGCGTCAAACCACTTGCGAGCCACTTGGAACGTGACGCACCTTTGTCCGTATCAAAGATGAGTACCTGAGGCTGTTCGTCCGTCTTAGTCATTCTTCTTATCTCCCCGCTCAGAGCCTTCCGCTCTGGCATCTTTATGCGCCTTACATGCGCAAATCGTTAAAAGAGCGCGATCCACACTCTCTATCAGTCCAATGTAAAAATCTTTAAAACCGCTAAGGCGCTCACGAATTTCCGGCCGAGCCATCGGCACCAATTCTAGCGTCTCACCAATTTCACGTTGTGCCAGCTCTGCACGAGTCTTTACCCCGCGAAGCATGTTTGCATGCGCGTCTTCCGCCACTATGAAATAATCACCGCGCTTGCCATGCATTCCCATCCTGCGGATCAGGCCTCTTTCCTCTAGCAATCGGACCGAAGCGCTCACACTACCACGACTGACTTCGAGCTGAGTTGCAAGGTCTCCGAAACTGATTGGGTGGGCATCGAAAATCAAAACGCCAAGTACTCGCCCCGCAATGCGTGGCAAGTTTTCGCGCTGCGCGATCATTCCCATCTTTTCGACGAAATCCTCGCGCGCGGCGCGAACTCCATCATCGATAGCCGTCATTGGGCCAGTCCCGTTCTGTTTGGGGATCGATATAGATGCTGCAAGCGCAAAGTCCAGAGCGTTCAGTCAAAACTGAACAATAATGTGTAAATTGGCAAAATAACGTGGCGTAACGAACACTTAGCAACGATCGATACAGCCAAGAGTCAAAATTTTCACGAATTACGAGCTTAAAATTGTGAAAAATTTTACAAAAAAATTATGTTAGCGTCACAACTTGCGCTTAACTTCACAAAAACTCGTGTAATAACGCTTTCGTGACGAAGGGGAGATCGTCAAAGATATTTCAAGTGGGGAGGTTACCCGATGACCGAAAAGACCTATGCACCGAGCGCTGCGTTTTCAGCAGGGGCTCATGTCG
>CAYWUN010000053.1:0-18004 GCA_964461315.1 uncultured Aestuarium sp. | reverse complement strand
GGACGAAGTTGCTCAGGTCGGCACCATCTCGGCAAACGGCGAAGCAACCATCGGTCGTCAGATCGCTGATGCAATGCAGAAAGTTGGCAACGACGGCGTCATCACCGTTGAAGAAAACAAGGGCATGGAAACCGAAGTCGAAGTCGTCGAAGGCATGCAGTTCGACCGCGGCTACCTTTCGCCCTACTTCGTTACCAACTCGGACAAGATGATTGCCGAGCTTGAAGACGCAGTTATCCTTCTCCACGAGAAGAAGCTTTCGTCGCTCCAGCCGATGGTTCCGCTCCTTGAGTCGGTCATCCAGTCGCAGAAGCCTCTCATCATCATCGCTGAAGACGTAGAAGGCGAAGCTCTCGCAACTCTCGTCGTCAACAAGCTCCGCGGTGGTCTTAAGATTGCTGCAGTTAAGGCTCCGGGCTTCGGCGATCGCCGCAAGGCAATGCTTCAGGACATCGCGATCCTCACCGGTGGTCAGGTGATCTCTGAAGATCTCGGCATGAAGCTTGAGAACGTCACCATGGACATGCTTGGCCGCGCCAAGAAAGTTCAGATCTCCAAAGACAACACCACCATCGTTGATGGTGCTGGCGACAAGGCAGAGATCGAAGCACGCGTTGCTCAGATCCGTGGCCAGATCGAAGAGACCTCTTCGGATTATGACCGCGAAAAGCTTCAGGAACGCGTCGCTAAGCTTGCTGGCGGTGTTGCAGTTATCCGTGTTGGCGGCATGACCGAAGTTGAAGTCAAAGAGCGTAAGGACCGCGTTGATGACGCGCTGAACGCAACTCGTGCAGCTGTTCAGGAAGGCATCGTCGTCGGCGGTGGTGTGGCTCTGGTTCAGGCTGCTAAGGTTCTTGCTGGCCTGGAAGGCGAAAACGCTGACCAGAACGCAGGTGTTGCAATCGTTCGTCGCGCGCTCGAAGCTCCGCTTCGTCAGATCGCCGAGAACGCAGGCGTTGACGGCGCAGTTGTCGCTGGCAAGGTCCGCGAGTCGGACGATAAGAACTTTGGCTTCAACGCTCAGACCGAAGAATATGGCGACATGTTCAAGTTTGGTGTGATCGACCCTGCAAAAGTAACCCGTACCGCTCTTGAAGATGCGGCATCGGTTTCGGGTCTCCTGATCACCACTGAAGCAATGGTTGCGGACAAGCCTGCCAAGGATGGCGGCGCGCCTGCAATGCCCGACATGGGCGGCATGGGCGGCATGATGTAATCATTGCCTTCACGGCATCGGAGAGGGCTCGCCTTTGGCGGGCCCTTTTTCATTTTAACGGAGGATCGGCTCTAGTGCATCATAGGTCGGAGCGTTCGGGTCCTCCCATGCGACAGCGGCAAGGCTGTCGGGCTTGACCCGCAACCCGCGCAACTCCTCGCGTGTGACCCAACGACGGTGCGAAACGACACCCTCGGGGTCAGCCCAGTCGCCTTCGGGATCGCCTGAAACCAATGTGCAACGGAAATAGATGTCGACTTGATGAAAATCCCCATTGGGGTCGTGGAATTCGTTCACCAAACACGGTGCCCCAACCATGACCCCAAGCCCAGTTTCCTCATAGATTTCGCGTTTGAGGTTCGCGGTGAGGCTTTGATGTGGCTCTGCGCCCCCACCCGGAGCGCACCAAAGGTGGGTGCGGCCTTTCCAAGCGTTTACGAGTAGCAAACGATTATCTCTTAGAATTATGCCGCGAACGGCGAGACGGATTGGACGAGGCATGGCTTATCGTGGCGTTTTGCGTAGCGTCACGCAAGAGAAACACTTCTGGCTGAAGGGGGGAGGTGCTATTTCAATCCTATGACCCGACTTGCGCTGATCTTTTCATTGCTTCTTGGCCCATTGGCTGCCTGCGCCGCCGATAAAGCGCCTGCTTCTCCGGAAGAAGACTGTGTCGTGCTCTTGCATGGTCTCGCACGAAGCGAGTTATCTATGACGCCGATGGAATTCTATCTTGAGAACAAGGGCTATTTTGTCGTCAACTCTGGCTATCCCTCGACAGAGCGGACGATTGAACAGCTCGCATCAGAAGACGTCTCGCGAGATGTAGACGCCTGTGGCGAGCGTAAGGTCAACTTTGTGACCCATTCAATGGGCGGGATTCTGGCGCGGGCATGGCTTGCAAAAAACCGACCTGAAAAAATGGGCCGCGTCGTGATGCTCGCCCCGCCCAACAAAGGATCTGAATTGGTCGATGTTTTTGGGGATTGGGAACCGTTTGAATGGTTCAACGGACCAGCGGGACTCGAACTAGGCACTGAGACAACTTCGGTGCCAAATGCTCTTGCCGCCGCGGATTTCGAGGTTGGGATAATAGCAGGCCATCAGTCCCTTAATCCGGTCTTTTCGAACCTGATTGAAGGGGCTGACGATGGCAAGGTGTCGGTGCGCTCAACCGTGCTTGAAGGGATGAGTGATCACCTCGTTCTACCTGTTACGCACACCTTTATGATGAATAACCCGCTCGTTATGGCGCAGGTCTATGCCTTCCTAAGCTCGGGCCGTTTTGATCGAGAACTAACTCTCGGAAATGTGCTTTTCGGAAAATAAAAGGGCGACTTATGCGGCGCCCGTTACTGTATTGATATGCCCCATTTTGCGGCCTGGCTTTGCTTCGGCTTTGCCGTAGAGGTGGATCGCAGAAGCGGTTTTGGCGATCTCGGGGATGCGGTCGATGTCGTCGCCGATCAAGTTTTCCATCACAACGTTAGAGTGACGCTTGCCATCGCCCAAGGGCCAACCAGCAACCGCGCGAATATGCTGTTCGAACTGGTCGATTGTGCAGCCATTCTGGGTCCAGTGCCCCGAGTTGTGCACGCGCGGCGCAATTTCGTTCACGATAAGGCCCTGCGGCGTCACGAAGAGTTCGACGCCCATAACGCCCACATAATCGAGAGCGCCAAGGATCTTTGCGGCGATGAGGATCGCGTCTGTCCGCTGTGCAGGGGTCATGCGTGCAGGGACGGTGGTTGTGTGCAGGATGCCGCTGCGATGGACGTTTTCACCAGGGTCAAAGCAAGAAACCGAACCATCGATGCCACGCGCACCAATGACAGAGACTTCGTGGCTAAAGTTGACGAACCCTTCCAAAATTGCCGAGGCCCCATTCATATCGGCAAATGCGCTATCTGCATCAGACCATTCCATGATCCGCGCCTGACCTTTACCGTCGTATCCCATTGTGCGTGTTTTTAGGATCGCAGGCGCACCGATCGTTTCAAGCGCTTGGGAAAGCGCCTCGCGGGTTGGGATGTCGGCGAAGGGAGCCGTCTTGAGACCGAGTTCTTGGAGAAATGATTTCTCAATCAGTCGGTCCTGCGACGTGGCAAGCGCCTGACGACCGGGACGGATCGGTTTCGCCGCCTCAAGCAAATCAAGCGCCGAAGTCGGAATGTTTTCAAACTCGTAGGTGATAACGTCAACCGATGCAGCAAAGGCTTGGAGCGCTTCTGCGTCTTCATAGGAGGCAGTCGTTACTTGGTCCGCGACATGCCCTGCGGGTGGGTTCGCACCTGGTTCGAAAATGTGCGTTTTAAAACCAAGACGGGACGCCGCCACCGAAAGCATGCGGCCAAGCTGACCGCCGCCAAGAATACCGATTGTTGCGCCGAGGGGGAGGGGATTACTCATCTACAGGCTCATCAGGGATAGAGGCGGAAAGTGCGTCACGCCATGCGTCTAGACGCGTTGCGAGGGCTGAGTCTTGGAGCGCAAGGATACCAGCCGCCATAAGCCCAGCGTTCGCAGCGCCAGCGGCCCCAATTGCCATGGTCGCGACTGGAAAACCCTTTGGCATCTGGACGATGGAGTAGAGACTATCGACACCGGAGAGCGCCTTTGTCTGGACGGGAACACCGATCACAGGCACGCGGGTCTTGGAGGCCATCATGCCGGGGAGGTGGGCCGCGCCGCCTGCGCCTGCGATGATAACTTGAAGCCCACGCGCCGCCGCTTCTTTGCCATATGTCCAAAGTCGATCTGGTGTGCGGTGCGCCGAAACGATCTTGGCCTCATACGAAATGCCGAGTTCGTCGAGAATATCAGCGGCAAGCTTCATCGTGGGCCAATCAGACTGGCTCCCCATGATGATACCGACTTGGGTCTTGGACATATAAAGTTCCCCCTAAATCTCAGGAAGCGGCACTATACTCACCAGAAGCCAAGGCGCAATTGCCCAAGAGCGTGTCAGGCGATGATATCGGGGAAAATACGGTCTTCAAGCTGCGCAATTTGGTCTTTTAGTGCGAGCTTTTGTTTTTTCAGGCGACGAAGCGTTAGCATGTCGGCTGAGGCACGCTCTTCGAGCGCATGAATCGCTTGGTCCAAATCACGGTGTTCGCGCTTGAGAACTTCGACTTTAACGCGAAGAACGTCAATTTGGTCCATTTTGGCGGATTTATTCATTTGAACTCTCGTTCGGAAGTCACAGAAGTACAATAAAACTTTTGAAACCTCCGCGCTAGCCCCGCCCCTTGCAGCTGCGGAAAAATCTCCCCATATTTCGTTCATGGGCCGCCGATTTTGGGGCCATTATGGACTGTCGCTTGAATAAGGACGAGGCCGATGACCAAACTTACGTTGGGGACGCACCCCTATCTACTTGGCTTTGAGCAGCTTGAACGGCTGGTTGAACGCACAGCGAAAACCGGAAACGAAGGATATCCGCCGTATAATATCGAGCAGACCTCTCAGAATTCCTATCGGATCACTCTTGCGGTTGCTGGGTTCTCTGAAGATGATCTTGCGATCACAGTTGAGGATAATTCGCTCGTCATTCGTGGACGTCAGTCCGATGATGGCGAAGGTCGGATATTCCTCCATCGTGGGATCGCTGCGCGCCAGTTTCAGCGCTCTTTCATTCTTGCTGATGGTGTAGATGTGGGCGAAGCCGTTATGGAAAATGGCCTCTTGCACGTTGATCTCACCCGCAAGGTTCCGGAGAGCGTTCTTCAAACAATTAAGATCAGGAGGACAGGCAAATGAACACCAAAGTTGAACTCCCAATTCTGGCGGACAAGATTGTCTATGTGAAACCGGTCGAGGTTTCTGACTTGCCTCCTGAGGTGCGCGAACAAGCAGGCGATTTGAAAGAGCTTTTCTCTGTGCACAATTCGCAGGGTGATCAGATTGCTCTTGTCGCTGACCGCGCATTGGCTTTTGCTCTTGCGCGTCAGCATGAGCTCACGCCAATGACGGTTCATTAAGCCTCAGTGGAAGTAGCTTGACGATCTTTCAGCGACGGAAATAGTTTCGTCTATCGTTTAAATTTCATGATGGTTGAAGTGAAAGGGACGCTAGATGTCGACTTCTTCTAAATATTCGAAGGCCCAGATTGCACTTCATTGGGGAATGGCGATCCTTTTCCTCGTCAGCTTTGTGTCGCACGAAGGGATCAAGGACGCATGGCGCGCACTTGTTCGCACAGGCGAGCCTGCAATGAGTGCCGCGGCTGCCGTCCATATATGGGTTGGGGTGTTGGTCCTTGTTCTAGTCGTCGTTCGTATCGCCGTACGACTGATGAAGGGTGCCCCCGCTGCCGTCGAGACGGGTAACAAACTTATAGATCTTTCGGCAAAACTTGCTCATCTCGCGCTTTATGGCGTGATGATCCTAGTTCCGCTTAGTGGTGCAGTTGCTTGGTTCGGCGGTGTACGTGATGCCAGTGAAATGCATGAGGTCATGTTCACTGTAGGCCTTGGATTGGTTGGCTTGCATATCGTTGCTGCGCTCTATCATCAATTTGTGCTTAAAGATGGTCTGATGCAGCGGATGCGCTGAAGTCTACACAATCCTGAAATTTAGCCCCGCCAAGTGCGGGGCTTTTTGTTATCTGACGATTTCTTCTGTCTGAAGGAACATGTTGCCCCACGCCCGATCAATCAATTCAGGCGTCATCTGATAGGGTATGCCCTCGAACTCGCAGATGGCAATGATCTGATCTAGTAAGAATACCGGCTGATAGTTCGCATAGTTGTTGTTGATCGTTGGATACTTGTGCTTGAGCAAATAGATGAGCGATTGTTCGTCTAACGGCACACGCTTTTTGCGTGCGACAAGCGCAAAGATTTTAAGGAAGTTTTCCTTATTTGGACCATCAATCTTGATCTTGAAGAAAATTCGGCGGAGCGCAGCTTGGTCAAAGATTTCGTTTGGATGAAAGTTGGTCGAGAAAATCACGAGCGTATCAAATGGAGTTTCGAACTTTTCACCGGATTGAAGCGCCAGAATATCTCGCCCTTCTTCCAGTGGAACAATCCAACGGTTGACGATCTTTTGAGGCGGCTCTTCCTGACGGCCAAGGTCGTCGATGATAAAGATACCTCCCGCAGATTTCATTTGCAGCGGTGCAGTGTAGGTCCGTGCAATTGGATTGTAGACAAGATCAAGCATCTCGAGGCTAAGTTCACCGCCCGTCACGACGGTCGGTCTGTTGCATTTGACATAGCGTTGATCATGCTGGATGCGCCGACGAAGAGAGGTCGGATTTTCATCGTCATCGTCAACAGCTGTGTGCACGATTGGGTCATAGACCGAAATGACCTGACCGGCGTATTCGATCGCGCGTGGGATATAAATGAGGTCCCCAAGCGAGTCGCGAATGCCGTTTGAAATCGAAGACTTACCGTTGCCCGGGGGGCCGTACATAAGGATCGAGCGGCCGGCCGAGACCGCGGGTCCCAAATTGTCGAGCAAACTTTCGGGAAGGATAAGATGCCCCATTGCTTCGGTAAGTTGGCGGCGCGTCACTTGAATGTTCTTGATCGACTGTCGCTTCACTTGCTCTGCGTATTCGTCCATCGGCACAGGCATAGCGCCGTAATATTCCGACTGACCAAGAGCATCGAGCGCGCGGGCGCGTCCGGTGTCGGTCAGTTGGTAGTTCATGTCAGAGTTCTCGCCCCCCACGAGGCCGTTCGCCTCAAGCAGCTTTTGGCCGCGAGCAAGATCGACAAGGGCTTGCGCAACAGGGACTGTGACGCACAAAGCTTTTGCGACTTGGCGCACGGTAGATAGATTCTGACGAAACATCGTCTTTATCAGGATATCCCGCATCATAACGGGTGGCAGCTCCATTGCTTCAAGGGTGCGTGGAGCGGGCGGAGCCATGATTGTAGACGTTTGCATGTTCATGCGGCGGGCACTCGGATCAATATGGATTATTGTTTCCGTTATTTCGCGTAATCATGGCGAAAGAGTGAAAAAAAGCCCACTTTACGTGGGCTTTCGAGAGGCATTCAATGGGCCGAGAGCAGCGGCTGGGCGAGATAGTAGACCAGAGCGACGCTGAGCGGAAATCCCATCGGAAAACGCCGTCCTGTTTCCCAGCTTCTCCAGTCGGGAACCAGCGAACGTAACGGTGAGGCGCGCGCAATTCTGTGCGCTGCAAAAGCCGCGAGCAGCGCGCCGCAAAAAATAAACAAGACATAGACCGCGTCCGCACCAGCGACAAAGGGAGCCGCCGCCGCGATGAACTTTGAATCTCCTGCGCCCATAGCGCCAGCTGCATTGAGGACCATCCCGACAACCAACATGCCGAGTCCCTGTGCCCAGCGAATTCCGTAGGTTTCAAGCGGCATCGCAAAGGGGCCTAAGATCACAAAAACGGCGAACAAAGCATAAACTGAAACGTTCGGGATCTTCATCGAACTTAGATCGCGCCAAGCCACGTAAATCCCGATGACCACGGCGAAAGGTAGAAAGACCAATGATTGGATCAAAGTAATATTCGTCATTAGTTGGCGACACCGTCTTCAAGTGCTCTGAGAGATCGCGCGGCGGCTTCAAAGTGTTGCGGGTGTGTGTCTATCGCTTCGCGCAAAAGGCCTTTGGCCGTTGTTACGTCGCCCTGTTTGACCGCAGTCAGAGCAAGCGTGTGCAAGAGCTGAGCCCGTTCCGTCTGGGACATCGGGATGACAGGCAAGTCATATTCGCGCTGAGCACCCCGTGCGAGAACCAAGTTGTTCTTTGCTGTGAACAAAGTGCTGTCTTGCCTTACGGCATCTGCAAATAGGCGCTCTGCTTCAACATAGGCACCGCGCGTTAGCTTTGAGAAGCCCCAGTTATTAAGCACACCAGCAGGCTTGGTCGTTAGTCCAACGGCAGTCTCATAGAAAGTGTCGGCGCGCTTCCAGTCGCTGTTGCTGTCGGCGACCATCGCCTCAAGGCGATACCGCTCAAATGTTTCATATGTCGGGGGGACAGAGTTCAACGTGACCTGAGCGTTTTCCCAATCATTGGCGCGGATATAGGCGCCAGCGAGGTCTACGCGGTCATCGTTGGTTGCTTCGGGATGGGCGATGACTTCTTTCCATGCAACAAGAGCCTCGGTGGCACGAGATGCGCGCGTGAGTGAACTTGCCAAACCACGCATGAGATCGATACGGCCAGGGTCATTCGCTGAGGCACGGGCAAAGTAGGAAACTGCCTCGTCAGGATCAGCGACTGACAGCATCACGTCATTAAGGTTGGTTTCGTCGACCACATTCACATCGCGCATTGCGCGCGCGACTTCGGCGTCACCAGATTTCTGGCAGCCGCTCACGATAAACACAGCCGCGAAAGCGGATGCAATCACAAGGTTTTGGCGCATTGCCTGCGTCCTCTACTGCTCTTGTGCTAGTGCGTTGTAAGTAGGACCGTTTCGCTCGATCCGCGGCGCACCAGCCGGAATTCTTCATTCTCTTGAGGTGCAGAATACAAGGGATTATCCAGTTTTGCGAGTGCCAAGCGCAAGTTGTCGCGGATTTCATCGGAATTACCGTTGTCCGTGGCATATGCGCGACGAAACACCTCGGAGGCTTCGGCGATTTCGCCGCGTTCCATCAGAACGACGCCAAGATTGTTCCAAGCCGAGGCAAAATCAGGGTCCTCATCAACGGCGCGTCTGAGCAGGTCTTCGGCTTGGTTGAGGCGGCCAAGCTTGAGATTGGCGGACCCGAGTGCGGAAAGAGTGTCAATGTTCAGACCCTGTTGAGCCGCGGCACGGGTGTAGGCCTGAAGTGCGAGTTCGTATTCGCCTGCCGACATAAGCCGATGTCCGATCAGAAGCCCGTCAATGTCGGACTTGCCCGAAACCCCAGGTGCGAAGACGCCATCAGATGAGTTGAGGCCGCCCGTAGTGCAGGCGGCCAATGTGATGCAGATAAGTAAAACGTTTATTCGAAAAAGCGTCATAGCCCTACAGACTGTTTGCGCCCCCAAAGCTGGTCATAATGTCATAGATCGAGGGTCCGATCAGAATGATCAGAAGCGGAGGCACCGTCAACAGCATCGTTGCAAGAGTCATCTTGGTCGGGAGTGTATTTGCCTTTTCTTCTGCGCGCATCACACGTTTGTCACGCATTTCGCCCGAATAGACTTTGAGTGCATCTGCGATCGAAGTACCAAACTGCTGCGACTGGATCAGAACGGTCACAAAGGATGCAATGTCGGGCACACCGCAACGCTCGGCCATATCTTTGAAAACGGCCATCTTGTCCTTACCCGCTTTCATCTCATAGCTCACGATCTCAAATTCATGAGCAAGCGCGGGAAATCCACTGCGCATTTCTTTGGACACACGGATAATCGACTGATCGAGTGATTGACCGGCTTCGATACAAACCAGCATCATGTCGAGGCTGTCAGGGAAACCATTTACGATTTCTTCTTGGCGGCTCGCTTGGCGGCGCGTGACCCAATATTTGGGGAACATATAACCAGCAATGCCTGGGCCAAGAATATAAAGGGCTCGGTTTTGTGTGGTGAGTTCGGAAAAGTCGTTTACTCCGAATGCATACAGTAGACCGACCATTAGGCCCGCAATGCCAAGAGCGAATTGGGCAAAGTGGTACATCCGCACCGAATTCTTGGAGGAGTAACCCGCCTGCAAGAGCTTTAGTTTGACGGCCGAATAGTCCTCTTGGTTCTGCGGTTCGAGGAAGTTGGAGTACTTCTCAAGCTTGTCCTTTTTCTGGACCTGACGCAGCTTTGCCGCAGGGATGTCCTTGGTTTCTTTTTCCTTAATACGACCGCCCGATTTCAGCTTTTCGAGCGGATCCTCTTCTTTCTTTAGCATGATCGGCAGCGTCAAGAGAACAAGGGTGAGTCCAAGGTAGCCAACGGCAATCAACGGGCCAAATGGTCCAAGTAGATCGATCAGCATTTGTTTGATCTGTAATACAATCGCCATTTCGGTCTCCTTAGACTTTGATGTTAACCAGCGTGCGCATCACAAAGAGGTTGATGCCGAGAAAAGCCGCAACCACGATACATGCGGGGATAAAGACCGGAGTGTCTTGAACGCCTGCGTAGTAATCTGGTTGCGCAAGGTTGATGCCGACGAGGGCGACAAGTGGAAAGACCGAAAGGAACATGCCGGACCATTTGGCTTCTGCTGTAATTGCGCGGACGCGGCGGAACAGCTTAAAGCGGGCACGAATAACTTTGGACAATCCATCGAGGATTTCTGCAAGGTTACCACCTGACTGCTGCTGGATCGTGACAGCCATTGCGAGAAAGCGCAAATCCTGCATATCGATGCGATCGGCCATCTGCTTGAGCGCTTCGCCCATGTCTCGGCCATAAGCGGTTTCGTCTGCAATCACGCCCATTTCGGTGCCAAGTGGGTCTGGTGCTTCTTTAGCAACGATCCCGATTGCCGAACTGATTGGGTGCCCCACGCGAAGCGAGCGAACCATAAGTTCAACAGCATCGGGTAGCTGCTCCTCGATCATGCTTATGCGTTTTTTCGCTTTTTTCGAAATCCACATATAGACACCGCCCACGCCCATCCCGACAGCAACAACTGCTCGGACAGCCAATGACGCGGTCGTGCCTACGGTCAGAGCCATGAATGCTCCTGCACCCAGCAAGACCATTATGAGAATGAGCTGCATTGGCGAGAAAGCAATATTCGCCTTTTGCGCTTTAGACGCGAGGAGCGAGTAAAGCGGAATCTGTTGGCTGCGAATGTGCTGGGTCATCTCCTTGCGGAGCTGCTCTAGCACTTGTTCGCGACCACCACCCTTTTCCATCAGATCAAGGCGACGATTAACGCGGCTGTTGAGCGAAATGGATTTACCAAAGATAGTGAGATAAATGCCCTCGACGACGAGAAGCACGGCAATGAAGATCAAGCCATAGATGATCGGTTCAGCTGAAATAGTCATCTCGCTTACTCCGCAGCGTAGGGTTCAAAAATTTGCGGTGGAAGATCATAGCCCCAAAGACGGAAGCGTTCGGAAAAGTGTGAACGTACGCCCGTTGCGGTGAAATGGCCGATGATCTTGTTGTCAGGGGTGAGGCCGACGCGCTGGTAGCGGAACACTTCCTGCATAGAAATAACATCGCCTTCCATGCCCGTGATTTCGGTGATCGACACCATGCGGCGCGAGCCATCCTGTAGACGCGAGGCCTGCACAATCAGGTTCACAGCCGAGGAAATCTGGCTTCGCACGGCTTTGATGGGCATTTCAATGCCGGCCATCGCGATCATGTTTTCGAGGCGGGACACACCGTCACGAGCCGAGTTCGCGTGGATGGTGGTCATAGAGCCATCGTGGCCTGTGTTCATGGCCTGAAGCATGTCGATAACTTCTTCGCCGCGGGTTTCCCCCACGATGATCCGGTCAGGACGCATACGAAGTGCGTTGCGCAGGCAGTCGCGCTGGGTCACAGCACCTTTGCCTTCAACGTTCGGAGGACGCGATTCCATCCGACCTACGTGGGTCTGCTGTAGTTGAAGTTCGGCGGTATCTTCGATCGTAAGGATGCGTTCGCTGTCGTCGATGAAGGACGAAAGCGCATTAAGTGTAGTAGTTTTACCCGAACCCGTACCGCCAGAAACGATGACGTTCAGGCGGGTTGCGACCGCAGCCTGAAGATAAGCGGCCATTTCCTCGGTGAACGCCCCAAACTTGACGAGATCGTCAATCGCCAGCTTTTCCTTTTTAAACTTACGAATGGAAACGAGAGAGCCATCAATTGCGATAGGTCCGACCATGGCGTTGAAGCGCGACCCATCGGCAAGACGGGCGTCAACATATGGGTTGGATTCATCAACCCGGCGGCCGACAGCCGAAACGATTTTATCGATGATCCGAAGAAGGTGCTTTTCGTCTTTGAAGGTCACGTCGGTGAGCTGGAGCTTACCTGCGCGTTCCACAAAGATTTGCTGAGGTCCGTTCACGAGAATATCGTTCACGGTATCGTCTTTCAAAAGCGTCTCGAGCGGGCCAAGGCCGGTAACTTCGTCGAAGAGGTCTTGGTTCAGCGCTAAACGCTCTTCGCGGTTCAGCACCATCCCAAGTTCTTCAAGCGTCTCTCCAGAGATCGCCGTGATTTCTGTTTTGAGATCGTTTTCGGTCGCGGTCTCAAGAGCCGCAAGGTTCAAGTTTTCAAGGAGCGCTTTGTGCACCTGAAGCTTAATGTCTTGGAGACGTTCTTTGCGTTTCTTATCCTTGTCAGCGGCGACTGGCATCGCCGCCTTTTCGGGCTGTGGTTTACGGAAGCTCCGAACTTCTTTCTGTTCGATCGCAACTGGGCTCGATGGGGCAACTGCACTGGCCTGAGTGCCGCGCGCAGTTTGAAGTTTGTGGATGGCGGCAGAAGCCGAGGAAGGAGCTTTGCCGGATGTGCTTTTCTTATATTTAGAAAACATCTGCTAACCTCTTACTTTCTCTTTTTCTTTTTCGACGAAACGGTGGCCTCGCCGACGTTCACTTCGTGGATAGATTTCGCAAGTTTGGCGATTTCCTTGCGCAGAGCGTTCTTGGGGGCCGCGCTCGCAAGGGGCTGACCGTGATCGTTGGCTTGCATGATTTGCTTGCCTCCATCGGGGAAGGTCACGTCAATCGAAATGCCAAGGCTGTCTGCTAGCCGCTTGATACGCGCTTTGCCGTTGAGATCGGTGAAACCAGGTGCTCGGTTCAGGATGAAGCGCAACTTGTCAAAGGGGAGATCTTCGGATTGGAGCGCGCGCTTGAGCCGTAAAGTGTTCTGCGCCGAACGCATGTCAATCTCAAGCAAGGCAAAATAGACGTGGGCCTGCTCTAGAATTGTCTGTGTCCATTCGACGAGCGTCGTCGGCATATCCACGACAACGTAGTCGAAATTCGCCTGCGCGATTTCGAGCAAACATTCTACATCCAGCGGCCCCATGATGTCCAAAGGCATGATGTCCGGTGGAGAGGTTAGAACATAAAGTTTGTCGTTCACGCTCAAAGTTGCCTGCATAAAGGCTTCTTCGTCCGCGGCCTCGGTGTCGGTGATAAGCTCCATGACAGCTTCGCGGCGGTCAACGTCAAGGTAGGTGCCGACCGATCCGTATTGAAGATCGAAGTCGATCAAAAGAACGCGCGGGGCTTCTTCTTGATCAATAGTTGAAAGTTCATACGCCAAATTGCATGCAAAGGTCGTTGAGCCGGTGCCTCCGGCCATACCTTGGACTGGGATAATCACGCCAGAGCGGTCGTTCTTTGCTTTGAGGCTATGGTCGTTGCGCGTGGGCGAGAGCTCTGGCTCTTCCAGTTCGGCGGTGACGCGTTCGATGGCCTGAGCAAGCTCACCGTCGGGAAGAGGGTAGGGCACAAATTCATCGCCGCCGGCTTTGAGCAATTTGTGAATTGCGCTGGGCGAGACGTCTTCAGTAACCAGAATGATGCGAATGTCACGTGCCTTAGCCTCGGTGATCAACTTGATCACGCTTTCAAGCTCGGCTTCGTCTTCGGCATCCAGAGCGATTGCAAGGAATTGGAGCGAGTCGGCTTCGGGTTGCTCAAGGAACAGCATGCAGTCGCTGAACCCTAGGTCACCCCATTGTTCACCCATGGCTTTTTCCATGTCTTCGATCAACAGATCAAAAAGCTGGACGTCTCTGCTCACCGTGCAGGCCAAGATTGGCTGCGGTTCGGGTTGCAATAGCGCTGGACTACTCATTTCGCCTTCTTCCTCAAGTTCCATTGGGGTTTCCCCCAAACGCCACGACGGAATCATCCGCACGAGGCTATTCTTTGAGTTAGAAGTTCGTGTCCAATCGTGACCTAAATGCGGCCAAAAGGATATAATTGTGCGGAATTTAATGACGATCGGTGCGGCGCGTAGAAAATTGTTTATCGCGCCGCGATGATCTTATTCGCCTGCAGACGTTAGGTTTGAGGACGTCATTGTTGGTGCGACGGCTGCACTCGCAACGTAATCACGGAAGATGATTTCAGCGTATTTGCCGTTCATCACCATCGGATTTGAGCTCACAAACCCTGTAACTTCGGTCACTGTCCGGCGGTTTGCGCGCTCTCGACCTTCGGTGACAATAAGTGGCTGTGTTTCGCCATAGCTTACGACGGCTTCAAGACGTGAACGCTGAATGCCTTGGGTCTGAAGGTAAAGAACGGCTGCTTCGGCGCGGCGTAGGCCAAGCGTACGATTGTACCCCGAAGAGCCAACAAGGTCAGTGTGGCCAAAGACTTTAAAGCGCACTTCTGGGAATTGACGCATGAAATCCGCTTGAGCGCGTAGCGTTGCGCGAGCTTCTTCGTCAAGAACGTACGAGTTGAACGCGAAGTTTATGGTTGTTGGAACTTGAGCAACAAAACGGTTGTTCAGGTTCACGGCATAGGAGGCCGCGCCCGTCATAACGAGCGTATTCTGCATCGTCGAGTTGCCGAAGTCGGCACCGTTATCGATTAGTCCAGCTTCACGATAAAAAGAGCTATAGCCTGCCTCGGTGTTGCAACCGGCCACAAGGCTAACGAGCGATACAAGAGTTAGGGAGCGGATGATCATCGTCAGTCTCCCTTAGTCCAGAACATAGCCATAGGACCCGCTGAAATCCTGCTTGGCAACTTCGCCTGCTGCACCGCTTGTGGGGGTGCTGCCCGTGACTTTGCCAAATAGGAACAGGTCCTTTTCTGACGGAATAGCAACGCGATCCGTCGGAAGAGCGAGTGCTTCGCCACGGGTTGGCGTCACGAGATGCGGCGTTACAATGATCACGAGTTCGGTTTGGGCGCGTTCATAGGACGCGCTGCGGAAAAGTGCTCCTAGAACTGGAATGTCACCAAGCCACGGAACTTGACCGTTCAGATCGCGGAAGTCGTCCGACAAAAGTCCGGCTATTGCAAAGCTTTCGCCATCACGCATTTCAACCGTAGTCGAAGTCTCGTTGCGTTTGAACGCGTCGATGTTCAGGCCCTCGAGGATAATGCCGTTGCTCGGATCAATAGAAGAAACAGCCGCATTAAGTTCGAGGTTGATGATGTCTTGGTCAACAACACGCGGGATGAAGTTCAGCTCGATCCCGAAAGGCTTATATTGAATTGTAAGACGGCCCGTGCTGTCCCGAATTGGAACAGGATATTCGCCACCAGCAAGGAAGTTTGCTTCTTGACCCGAAAGGGCAGTGAGGTTCGGTTCAGCAAGAGTTCTAACGACGCCGCGCGCTTCGAGAGCTTCGAGCAAGATGCCAAGCTCAAGGCCGCCTGCATTGAATCCAAAGAGGAACGCTCCATTCTTGTCGCCTGCACCTGTGTAACCAGCGGAAAGGGCGTCTGTGATATTGGTGGCGGATTGGGTTGAGTTCGTGCCGCCAAAAACACCAAGGTTGTTGTTGAGAGCCGATCCCGCAACCGAGAGAGAAGACGAAAGGGACTTGGAAACCGAACGTTCCATTTCGGCGAAGCGGACCTTGAGCATGACTTGCTGCGTGCCGCCGACACTCATCAGGTTGGATACGCGTTCGGGGGCGTAGCGTTGAGCGAGTTCAAGCGCGCGGTCTAGGCGCGCGGCGCTGCTGACGGTGCCCGACAGAACGATACCATCATTCGCCGTGCGGACCTCGATCTTCTCACCTGGGAGAATTTGTTCGAGACGTTCCTTGAATTCGGCAATGTCAGGCGTGACGTGAACTTCCACGTTTGTAATCAGGCGGCCGTCTGAGCCCAAAAGTGTGAGCGTCGTGCGGCCAGGCTCTTTGCCCAGAACATAGATCGTTCTGTCCGAAAGCGAAGAAATGTCAGCAATTCCTGGGTTCGCGATAGAGAGTTCAGCAAAAGATGTGTCACTTTCCACAACGACAGCGCGGTTCATCGGCACCTGAAGGGCCGAGGACGGTGCGCCACGCATCACTTGAAGCGTCTCTGCCATTGGCATTGACGGTATACTGGTCATCGCAAGCGAGAGCCCGAAGAGCGCCGCTTTGATGAAAGATCGTTGTGTCATGTGACCTGCCTCTTGATCACGCCCAATGCGGGATTTTACCCGTCGTTTGATCCACACTGCGCGGAAAACTTATTTTTTGCAAGAATCAATGGCATAGTGATGAACGTTTATGTTGAAATTTCGCAACAAAAACGAGAATACGCGCCAAAATTGGCGCGTATTGGGTGAGTTTTGGCTCCGATTATTTCGGGCAAGGGATCTCGATTTGCACTTTTTCGACGCCACGTCCGTTCGTAATCGTACAAATTTTTTCCTCAACTTGTGCTACTTCAGGCGCAGCTTCTTGGACACCTAGAAGGCTCTTCTGGTCGACTTCAATCGCTTCGGCAACGGTGTCATCGTTCATGCCGACAAGTGCGAGTGTGAGACGTCCACTGCTCTGTGCTTGGGTTAATGTCGCGCCCTGACTTTGGTTTACTGCCACTGTCACGGTGTTTGCGACCATTGCCACAGAGCTGTTTGTAGCGGTGTCCTGATCTACAGCGATAATCGGGATATTCGTCGCAATGAGACGTGTGACTTCGCTATAGCCACCCATTCCGCCATTCGCAGAGTTTTGACCTGTCCAATAGACGTCGACACTATCGCCGTGACGCAAGAAGCCAGAGACACCCGATGTCGCGTCCACATTAATTGCGAAGGCGCGAATGCCTTTTCCAAGCCGCGATGCCAGTCCTGCATCTTCACCCGGCTCGGTGACCTTGGACGCAAGAACAGGTTCCATCGCGTCCATTTGCCTAAGCACGATCCGAGGCTGTTCATCCTCTGGAAATAGTTCGTCAGCGGTCAAAAAGACCCCCTCGGGCAGAAATGGCTCGGCATAGCGGATATAGGAGACATCTTCTTTTGTGAGAATTTCGCCATAGTTGATCGTGCGGTTCATCGCGATCAACTCGACCGTTGGAACAGCTTGCTCCGCCACTGCGCGCTGTTCGGCGAGGGCGACGGCTTGTTGATCAAAGTAGCCTTTGACCATGTAAACTGCAAAGCCGGCCAATCCCAGGCCGACGACGAGGACGAGTCCGAATACTGCTCGCATTTCGTTGTCCTTTCGGTTGTTGCACAAATCCGCCCTTAAAGGTGGAGTTCTTCATGCTCGTTTAGACCATCTGATTGTGGCCGCATTATGTGCAACTTTGGGACTATCTGTGAAAAATGCCCAAATCGTTTCAAATTCGTAAACGTGATTATTGGGAGCGAAATAACTAAAAAGGCCGCCGGGGCGACCTTTTTGGGTTTGGTTTATTGTTCAGCCATCTTGGCTGCGACTGTCGTTCCGACATCTTTCGTCGCGGTCGTCGTGTTTCCTAGGAACGATACACATAGTCCCACGAGAAGCGCAGTTATGACGACCCATTCTACGGTGATGGCGCCGGACTCTTCGTTCTGAAAATTTCGGAAAAATTCTTTCACCTGACCAACCCAATCGAGTAAATGAGAGGCACGGCGGGGGAGTAAACTGCCCCGCCGCGTCCTTGACGTCCGATGTCTAGGTTTAGTTGAGCTTGTAGCTTGCAACTTTGTTCGAAACGGAGGTAGCGGTACCTTCTGCTTCGGTTTTGACAGCGCCAATCACTGCGACCCCAAGGCCAACGAGAGTGGCGGTCAGAACAACCCAGTCAACAGTCACAGCACCGGTTTCGTCAGACTTAAACGATTTGAAGAAGTTTTTCATTTCTGCGGTCCTGTGAACTAGATTTTATTACTCGAGCTTGGAAGCCGAAACTTTGGTAGCGATCGAGGTACCAACAGTTTCAGTTTGGGTCTTAACGCCGCCGACTACGGCAACACCGATACCAACGAGAGCAGCGG
>CAYWUN010000052.1:0-18310 GCA_964461315.1 uncultured Aestuarium sp. | reverse complement strand
AACTCAATCAAGTTTGAATTTGTAGACAATAGGCTTGTAAATGGTGCCCCCAGAGAGACTCGAACTCCCGACCCACTGATTACAAATCAGTTGCTCTACCAGCTGAGCTATAGGGGCACTCGAGAGCCGTTTAACGCGGCTCGTTCGGCTCTGCAAGTCGTTTTGAACTACTTATTTGCACGAGCAAGCAAAGCGACGGCGATCAGGCCGACAAGGGTGATCATAAGAGCTGCTGGCGCGGCTTCTGCGATCTTCTCAAGAGAGGCTTTTTCGTGAACGCGCGTGGCTAAGGTGTTGTAGTTAAACGGCCTAAGCAGGAGCGTCGAAGGAAGCTCCTTTACGCAGTCAACAAAGACAAGAAGAAGCGTGGAACCGATAGAGGCCCGCATTAGCGGCGCATAAACGGTCCGCAAGGCGCCACCTGCGGATTGCCCCAAGGAACGGGCTGCGGCCTGCAAGCTCGGCGAAACACGCCCGAAGGCAGCATCAGCCGAGCTTTGGGCAATTGCGAAGAAGCGAACGCAATAGGCAAGGACAAGTGCAAAGGCGGTGCCCGTCAACATGAGGCCTGGGTCCCAACCCGTCAGTGCAAGAATTCCGTCGGCAATGCGGTTGTCCAAAGCAGCAAGTGGGATCAGGATTCCAAGGCCAAGCACCGCACCCGGCGACGCATAGCCGATGGCCGTCACCGGCATAAGGATGCGCGGCAAGGCCTTGCGCGACAACCTTACTCCATAGACCATCAGCACGCCGCCCAAAACAGTAAGGACCGCCGCCGCGCCACCTGTCGCGAGTGTGTGCCAAAGTGCCTTGAGGAGCCCCGGCGCCACCCATTCGGCGGCATCCATCGCATGGGTCAAGAGTACCGCAACCGGAAGAACGAACCCCATGAAGAACGGAACAAAGCAGAGTATACCAGCGGCCCAACTTTCAAAGCCGCTGAGCTTTGTGGGCTCGACAGGACGCGCGCCCCGCGCTGAACCATAGAAACGGCTACGACGGCGAGAGAGTTTCTCGAGCGTCACAAGAAGCACAATCAGCGTGAGCACAAGAACCGCAATCTGTGCCGCACCTCCGAGATTACCGCCTTGGAGCCAAACCGTGAAAATGCCGGTTGTCAGCGTTTGCACAGCAAAGAAATCGACAGTCCCGAAATCATTGACTGTCTCCATCATGACGACAGCGGCACCTGCGGCGATTGCGGGACGTGCTAGTGGAAGTCCAACACGAAAGAACCTTCCAATTGGGCCAACACCAAGTGCGCGGGCCACTTCATACCCTGCCCCGCTCTGCTCGCGGAAGGCGGCGCGGGCGAGGATGTATACATAGGGGTAAAGCGACGCCGACAGCACAAGGATTGCGGCCCAATGGCTACGGATTGCGGGGAACCAGTAGTCTCGAGAGTTCTGCCATCCGAAGACCTCACGCAATCCCGTTTGCACTGGGCCCGCGTATTCGAGAAAGTCCACAAGCGCATAGGCTCCGACGTATGCAGGCACTGCGAGCGGCATAAGGAGCGCCCATTGGAGCCATTTCTGCCCCTTAAAGCGATACATGACCATAAGCCACGCCGCGCCCGTCCCAACCGCCGAGGTCAAAAGACCAACCGAGAACATCAAGATCGCGGTGTTTGACAAGTAGCGAGGCAAGGTCGTTGAAATGAGGTGGCCCCAGACATTCTCGGTCGGGGTCAGTGCAAACCAAATCACAGCAGCAATAGGTGAAAGCACAAGCACTGCAATGACCAAGGCGCCCATCGACCAAGGATCGATGCGTAATGCGCGTTTACCAACAGGTAATATCTGACCACTTTGCTCGGACATAAGTCGTGCGATACCTGAAAGCGGTTTCCCTGTCCAGAAAAGCCCTTATATATGGATAAAAGAATTTCGGACCAAAGACATGCAAATTGCCCTTCACATCGGTGCCGCTTGTACAGACGAAGACCGTCTGCTCAAAACGCTGCTGAAGAACACGGAGAATTTTGCAGCCGAAGGGATCAAGATCCCCGGTCCGGGCAAGTATCGCCGTTTGATCCGCGAAACGATCCAGAACCTGAACGGTTCGGCCCCTGCGCCACTGACACGGGATGTTTTGGTGGATGCCATCCTAGATGACGAATCCGCGAACCGACTTGTGATGAGCAATTCGGCTTTTATCTGCGTTCCTAATCGCATTTTTGAAAATGGCGTCTTTTATGAACAGCTAGAGAACAAGCTCAGTTCGTTCGGTCAAATTTTTGCTCATGACGACATTGAGCTGTTCCTTGGCCTGCGCAATCCAGCGACCTTTGTTCCGGCAGCATTCGAACAGGGCAAGACAGCGAGTTTTCTCGAGTTTCTCTCAGGCATTCAGATCGAGCAGCTCGTTTGGTCGCATGTCGTCGAGCGCATTCGCGCCGTCCTACCGCAAGCAAGCCTTACCGTTTGGTGCAACGAGGATACGCCACTCATTTGGGCCCAGCTCGTGCGCGAGATTTCAGGGGTTGATCCACTGACCAAAATCAGTGGCGGATTTGACCTACTCGCAACCATCATGACCGAAGACGGCATGGCGCGACTGGGGTCATACCTCAAGAGCCATCCGCCTCAGACCGAAGTCCAAAAACGGCGCATCATTGCGGCTTTCCTTGAACGCTATGCAATTGAGGATGAAATCGTCGAGGAAATGGATCTTGAAGGCTGGACCGAAGAGGTCGTGAACCATCTCACTGAGCAATACGAAGAAGACGTCTACCGTATCGAAAGAATGCCCGGCGTGACCTTCATTAGCCCGTAAGGCCACGCCGAAACGGGATTACATGCCAAGTGCGGCCTTATACATGTCCATGATCGCCTCTTCTTCGGCGATGTCATCGGCGTCACGCTTGCGCAGAGCGATCACCTTGCGCATGACTTTGGTGTCGTAACCGCGACCTTTGGCTTCTGCCATGACTTCCTTTTGTGCGTCTGCAATGTCTTTCTTCTCTGCCTCGAGACGCTCGTAGCGTTCGATAAACTGGCGGAGTTCCTGACCTGCTACAGAGCTTGCGGTATCGGTGACGTCGTTCATTCTGCTCTCCACAAAGGAATTCATTTCGGGTTTGAATGCATCCCTAACGGCTGGCTAGAGGTGCCGCAAGCCCTCTGCCTCTTGCAAGCGAGACCCTGCCGCGCTAGGGCAACGCCAAAGCGAAAGGGACTAATATGGATTATCTCGTCTGGATCGGCTCTGCGATGACACTCTTGGGCCTCGTTGGTGTCATTGCCAGCGTCTTCATGGTGCTCAAAGCAAAGCGCGAAAACCTCGACGACGATGCGCTGCGCGCGCGGTTAAACAAAATTCTCCCCGTTAACATTGGCTCGCTTTTGTTCTCGATGCTCGGCCTTGCAGTCGTCATCGTCGGGATTTTCTTGAACTAAGTCTCGGCTTCGAGACGTAAGAGCGCATCGAAACCACCAGAATATTTAACCGCCTCATCAAGCATTTGCGGCACGTCCCAAATGCGGCTCTCTTCTTTCCATTTGCGCATATCGTTGCGCAAGGAAATCAAGCCCATGAGATGAGCGGCCTTCATCGGCCCGCCGCGCCAACGCGGGAACCCCATTCCGTGAACCGCGAGGGCATCAATGTCCGAGGCGCGCTCAACCAGCCCCGCCTCGACCATACGCGCCCCTTCGGCCATAAGAGCGGCGACAAAGCGGCGGCGCAGAATCTCGACGTCTTTACCCACCATGATCGGCTTTTCGGCCTCAAACGGTCCCTTGCCAAAGCCTAGACTAAGAATGGCTCCGTCAATCTTGGCATATGGGGCACCCTGTGCAGCCGCATGATTGATCGCGGCACGCAGAACATGGCGAAGTCGATCAAGGACTTCGGTCCCCGCCTCTAGCCCAGGAAGACGTCGACCATTTTCACCGCGACTTAGGAGCGTCGGGGAAATGCGGCGCTCTGCTATGAACATGTGGCGCAATGCACGAGACTGATCGCTCTTCGCTGTCTCTTCGCGCGCCGCTTCTTCGATTTCGTTCGCCACATCAAATGGCACGAGAAGCGCAGCCTCAACACAATCAACGATCCGTTTGGGTGCATCGAGAGGGCTTTTTTCGATCGCAGCCCGTTTGGACTTCACCGCATTCAAATAGGCGGTCCCATCGCTCATCATCTCGCGACGATCTTTTGCGGGCACCGCAGCCACTTCTTTCTCGATCAGCATTTCGGCCAAATGCATGCAGGCTTGTTTCATCGCACCTTTGACGATGCCGTTCGCAAGTTTAAGTTCGCGCGCGGTTTCCGCCGAAATCGTCCGTGCCTCGAGCAAGAGTTTTAGGCTCGCCTCGGCGCCAACGATACGCGGCAAGCGCTGGCTTGCCCCTGCCGTGGGAACGAGCCCCAATGTCACATCTGGAAAGCCGATCTGCGCCCCCTCCGCGAAAAGCCGGAAATGCGCGGCAAGCGCCAGCTCGGCGCCACCGCCAAGGGCGACGCCTTGGATACCTGCAATCACAGGAACCGGAAGGTTCTCTAAGCGATTGCAGATGTGGCGTAGCGTCGGTTCGGCCTCATTCTCTGCTTCACGGATATCGCCACCCGCCGAGAACATCTTGCCTTCGGCGCGGATGACAAGAGCGCGAATAGACCGATCTTGTTCTACCTTTCCAATAGCTTCAATCAAGGCATGGCGCACAGGCGGTTTAAGTGCATTCGCGGGCGGCGCATTCAGCACAATTTCTGCCACATGCCCAGAGACTTTGAAACTAATTGGCTGCACCATGCCCACTGCCCTAAAGAGCCATAAGGCTCAAGATTGAACTCTTTTCGGGCATTTGGCCGTCATTCGACCCTAAGAGCAACCCTTTAGCGCCAAGAATAGAACAAAACTGTTCAATGTGTGCTTACACGGGCATATTTTCGAACAGGAGGTTTTGTTCTTCGAGGCGCATCGACTCCTCAAGCTCACAAAGCTGCGACGGGACCCGAAGCCCTTCGCTCTTCAACCTTTGGGTGATCTCTGATAGCTCGGGCATGATCACCAGACGGTTCTGCGGATCTTCATCGATCGCAGTAATGAGCTCGAATAACTCATGATAGATCAAATTGCTGACCATTGCGCACCTTCCTTCTCACCAATCGTACAAGGAAAAAGTGCCACAACAACTCAACTCAAAGTATGACTCAAATCAATCAAGTTTGATGTCAGGACAAAATACATCGTAGAGCCGCTCAAGGATCGGCCCGATGCGCGGGTCAGCAATCTTGTAGTTGATCGTGCGACCATCACGGTCACATGCCACAAGTCCTTCTGACCGCATCCGTGCCAACTGGCCCGATACGTATGATTGGCTTGCGCCGAGCATCTCTTCGAGATCCCCGACACAGCGCTCTCCAGGGAGCAAGGCGCAAAGAATTCTAAGCCTTGCAGGGTTGGAAAGCACCTTGAGAACCTCTGCGGCCTCGTCTGCTGCTTTATCCATAGCGTTAGCTGTCTCGTTCAAATCGTGCATGATACTACCTTAATGCATAAAGATAATATTATATTTCGTTCTTGCAATGATTCATTCACTGCATATTTTAGTAAGCAACCGAGGAATCGCACCTTTGGTCCCAAAACCCCGGCTCCGTCGCCTTTAAGCTGCACGACGGATACCGCAAAGAAGCGTTAAAGGCCAGCATCTTAAACCGATGCAAGCCCCCCAACGACTTCGATGTTGGATCCAAAGGTAAGACGACGCGGGCTGCAACCGTTCTGGAAACAGGACCCCCTAACACTTTGCGAGGGCCCGCCCCTCTTCTCGCCACGGAACATACGGAAATAAAATATGCAAACTGAATGGATCTACGGCCTCGTCGGAGGCGGTATAATCGGACTTGCCGGCGCGGTTTATCTTTTGATCAACGGTCGCATCATGGGTGCATCGGGTATCATCGGCGGCCTCGTCGATGGATCGGCCAAAGGAGATCAAGCGAGCGAACGCGTCTTCTTTCTTTTGGGCCTCTTCCTGGTGCCTGCGATCATCGCGATCGTCTTTGGCGCACCTGAAACCCACCTCACCAGCAACCTTTGGGCAATTGTTGCCGCGGGCCTCTTGGTCGGTGTCGGGACGCGCTTTGCAAATGGGTGCACCTCGGGCCACGGCGTTTGCGGTATCTCGCGCCTGAGCCTGCGCGGCATCGTCGCAACCGTCTTTTACATCATGGCAGGCGGTCTCTCTGTCATCGTCTTCAAGCACACATTGGGGTGGATCTAATGCGTCGTCTTTTTGCTTTCATCGCTGGTTCGCTTTTCGGAACCGGACTTGTTATCTCTGGGATGACAGACACCGCCCGCGTTCAAGGTTGGCTTGACGTCTTTGGTCAATGGGACCCGACCCTCGCCTTTGTTATGGGGGGAGCAATCATCCCGATGGCAATCGCGTGGCGTCTGACGATTGGCCGCAACCCTGCCCTCGGCGGTCTCTTTCCACCGCGCCCAGAAGCTAAGATCGGCCGCAACCTTGTTATCGGCTCGACGCTCTTTGGTGCGGGCTGGGGCCTCGCAGGTCTTTGCCCGGGCCCATCGATTGCTTCGCTCTCCTATGGCGGAATCGGCGGAACCGTGTTCCTCTTGGCAATGTTTGCGGGTATGTGGTTCGCACCAATTCTTCGCGACCAACTTGATAACGCGCTTCCAGCGACCTGAGGATTAAATGGATATTCGTACTATTGCTTCGAACTACGCTGTTTCAAAACAGATCATGCCGACTGATATTGAGGCGATCAAAGCGGCTGGTTTCACCACCGTGATTTGCAACCGCCCCGATGAGGAAATCCCAGTCGAGCTTGGCTCCGAAGCAATGCGCATTGCCGTTGAAGGCGCTGGGATGGAGTTTGTGTTCAACCCAGTCACGCACCAGTCGCTTAACGCTGAGATGATCAGTGTCCAGATGGTAACCATTGCGCGCGCGAAAGGTTCGGTACTCGCCTATTGCGCCTCTGGTACGCGCTCTTCCATCGTGTGGTCGCTCGGTTCGGCCAAAGCGATGCCGGTCGATGCGATCATCGAAGCGGCGGCACGCGCAGGATACGATCTCCAAGGTTTACGCCAGCGCATTACGGATCTTGCAGAGAGCTGATCTCTGCCTCCGTTTCATGAACTTGAGCAAGGGCCACCGATGTCGGTGGCCCTTCGCTTTCGCGGGACAGAATTTCCAGATGCTCCATTGAGGGCGGCACTATTGGTTCGAACCGGATGGCCTTCATACCATTGATTTGACCCAGCCGCGCATTGCCGATTGCACGTTCCATTCCTGCAGCAAATATTCCGACACGCGCCAAATCTGCCCCATCCAAGACGATTTCATGCCCCTCGGTGAAGGCAGAAATCTGATCCCCAGTGTGATTGAAACGATGGAGGATCGCTTCGACCGTTATTTGGGTCTGGCGAATGCGGCTTGTAAACTGCTTGCCAAGTTCGTCATCGACTTCTGGCGCTGTTTCAACCTCTCGCCTTTGCGGAACATGCAGGGCAAAGACCAACTGCCCTTGCCGTTCACCAACCCCAAAATCAAGACTGACCTGAACACTGCGATATTCGAGAGGCTCAAGCCGCGCCTCAAGATGCCCAACATGATGGACAATGTTCCCCAACCTTATCCCCGTGAGCCAACCTTCGATCTTAGTTCCAAGGGCGTAGGTAGCGGCATTCGCAAGTACTTTTTCCAAAATCGGCGCAACAAGAGCTGCATCAACCTTCGAGACGAGACGATTATTGGCGCGACGCGGCAGAGCACTATGACAAGTAAGAACCTCGATGATTGCAGAACGCGTATCGCCATCGACCGCAATAAAACCGACGACATTCTCAGATTTAAGTTCGAGCGTTAACCAATCTGGATTGAACTGCGTCAGTGTCTCTTCAAAAGAAGACGCCACGAGCCCCACGCCAATAACGCCGATCCGCCATCCAAGTTCGTCTTCAAAGGCGCGAGAGACGCCAAGCCGAATAGCACGCTCGGGCGAAACCAAGTCAACCTTTGTCTCGGCCCTGTGGACAGACCTAATCATTTGCTCTTTGACGGACATCTCGCTCATGATGCGAGACTAGCTGACTACATCTTACGCAAAGGTAAAGATTATGGCAGCGTTACGCGAAAAGCTGCGCCGCCCTGACCCGGAAGGTAAACGATCTCGCCGCCCAAACGCGCCATGATCTCGCGGCAGATGGCAAGACCAAGACCTGCACCGCCTGCTTTTCGATGATCTGAAAGACGCGAAAATTTCTCAAAAATAACGCGCTGACTCTCTTTGCCGATGCCGCTGCCGTTGTCGGCGAAGTCGACAACTTGGCGTCCTCCAATGCGGCGCATGGTGATTTTGAGTTCGGGGACTTCGGCGTCACAGTATTTATCCGCATTTGAAATCAGGTTGATGAACACCTGCGTCAAACGGTCTAGGTCGGTATTGAGCAAGTGGTTCTCAGCCGCCGCGTTTCGACGAATGATCAGCCTGCGCCCGCTTGCCTCGGTCGCGGAAAGAGCGCGGTCAAGAAGCGTCTTCAGTGACCCTTCCTGAATGTTGAGATTTACCTGTCCGTTCTCGAGCACCGAGAGGTCCAAAAGATCGTCAAGCAAACGCGTCAATCTCAGCGCCTCATCATGGATGATCCCAGAATAGCGCTCGACCGTCGCAGTATCGGCATCCCCATCTCGAAGGATCTCCGAAAAGGCGCGAATTGACGTCATCGGTGTGCGAAGTTCATGGCTAATCTGGCTGAGGAAGGCGTCCTTCTGAATTGACAGCGCCGTAAGTTTTTCATTCGCATCCCGAAGCTGACGCGCCGTGCGATCCTGTTCGGCCGACTTCGCCTCGAGCCGGTTCGAATACTCCATGATCTGAGCAGCCTCATCCGCCACTGCGATGAGGTCCTCGACCGAAATACTCGAACCTTGGGTGAGCTGGCCTATCATGGCATGGGCAGTCGCAGCGCCCACAGACCCCGCCAAGTCGCGTTCAAGCCCTTGGATAAATGCGGGCGTCACGTCAGGCAGATAACCTGCCTTTCCCTGAGCCGCAGCTTCTCGGGCAAAAATCTGCTGTGCCTCAGTCGGACCAAGAATGCGCTGAGACATGATGAGCAAATCTTCCGCCTCGGCCGCGCTCTGTGTCCAAGCCTTTGCGCCCGATGAATGCTCAAACACATTCACAAACTGCGCCCCTTGCAAGCGTTCTAGTGGTGCCGGGAATGTGGCAACTGAGCCAACAAAGAAAGCAACGGCGTTCAGCAGCATCGACCACAAAAGCGCATGAAGCAGCGGGTCAATGCCTTCGATTGCAAAAAGCGCTTCGGGTCGCAGCCAACCAATCCCAAAAGGTCCATTCTCAAAGACCGAGACGGGTATGATCGCGCCCTGCCCGAAGGATGGGAGGAACAAGCACCACGCCCAAACCGCGAAGCCGACGATGAGCCCTGCAACAGCACCCCAGCGCGTTGCACCGCGCCAATAAAGACCGCCAACGAGCGAGGGTAAGACTTGCACCACGCCGACAAAGGAAATCAGACCGATCGCAGCGAGAGCGGCTCCCCCACCTGATAGGCGGAAGTAGATATATCCGCTCAATACCACTGCCGCGATGGAAATACGGCGCGACAACAAGACGACAAGACGGATGTCACCGGCGACCACTGCGCCTGCGCCGCGAGAACTGAGCCAAAGTGGAACGACGATGTGGTTCGAAACCATGGTGGCAAGCGCAATCGTCGCAACAATCACCATCGACGTGGCCGAACTAAAGCCGCCTAGGAATGAGAAAATCGCAAGGACGTTCCAGCCTTCTGAAAGCGGCAAGGTCAAAACAAAAAGGTCGGGGTTCGATCCACTCGGCATAAGGTTCAAGCCGACCACAGCAATCGGCACCACAAACAGGCTCATCAGCATGACATAAAGTGGAAACGCCCAACTTGCGGTCGAGAGGTGGTCTTCGTTGACGTTCTCCACGACCAAGACTTGGAACATGCGCGGCAAACAAAGGAAGGCCGCGCCCGCGAGGAACGTAAGGCCAACCCAGCGGCCAGCAGGCTGCTGCCATTTTGAAATCGGTGACGCGTCGATCATTTGGAGCGTGTCGCCAAGACCGCCTGCGATACCCCAGACGACAAATATACCCACAGCGACAAGAGCGCAGAGCTTTACCACTGCTTCCACGGCAATCGCGATCACCACGCCATGATGACGTTCGTTCGCATCGAGGTTTCGCGTGCCGAATACAATCGTAAAGACAACAAGTCCGATAGCGACCCACAGAGCAGCCCTCGAAAGGTCGACTTGGGTCCAATGCGTACCGCCTGCTTCGGCAAAGACTGCAAAGGAAAGCGTGACTGACTGGAGTTGCAGGGCCAGATAAGGCGTCGCAGCAACAACTGCGATCAAGGTGACGATCACGCCGAGAGAGGTCGATTTGCCAAAACGAGACGAGATCAAGTCTGCGATGGAGGTAATGCGCTGGCTTCGCCCAATGCGCACGAGTTTGCGCACGATCCACCACCAGCCGAGCATGATAATCGTAGGGCCAAGATAGACCGTGAGATATTCAAGCCCTGATCGTGCCGCGTAACCTACAGCGCCATAAAAGGTCCAAGCCGTACAGTATATCGACAGAGAAAGCGTGTATATCCAAGGGCTTCTGACCCATCCCGAACGTCCTGCGCGAGCTCTTCTTTCTGCATAGAACGCGATCCCGAATAGAAAAGCGACATAGAGAAACGCCACGGCAATGAGGACGTTGTAGGTCAACATCAGTTGGCCTCCTCTTGTCCCTCACCGACCTCGGGCAGGTCTTTGCGGATGGCTTTCGACAAAAAGAGCGCAAGGCCGATGAGCAAAATCCAAATCACAAAAACATAGATCATCGCGCTGGATGTGAGGCTCTGCCCCTCTTCCCGCGGCCAAAGGATGGGTACTTGTAAGAGCAGAATGCCAAAAATAGGGAGCATGCCTGCGACATCCCTTAGACGCCGCTGCCGATAGCTTGATCGTGCAAGAAACTGCGGCGGCCTGATCTTCTGCGCCATGCCCTAGTCCCGCGCAAGCGCGCGCACGCTTTCGAGCACTTCTGCGTTTGAAAATGGCTTGGTCATGAACTGAGTCACGCCAAGTTTTTCTGCAAGCTCGCGGTCCCGCGCCTGTCCTCGTGCGGTCAGCATCAGAACGGGAAGATCGGATGTCCCCTCTTCGGCGCGAAGATCGCGCAAAATGTCAAAGCCGCTTTTGCCCGGAAGCATCACATCTAGAATGATAAGGTCAGGCGGGGTCGCTTTAATTCGATCATTTGCGGTTTCCCCGTCGGAATGCGTATGCACGGTCCATCCGTCGCGAGACAAGATAAAGCTGATGGCTTCCGTTATGTTTGGTTCATCCTCGATAACGAGGACCCTTTTAGCCATAAGGACGCCCCTCCCAAGACACCTTCGCATTCCGTTCTCTAACTATTACTGAGAAGAATGCGTCTGTCAAAATGTCTGATCGAGTTCTTCGATCTCTGAGAGAATAGAAGGCTCTCGGCGTGCGATGCAGCCAGAGCGCTGACAGACACGGCAACCTGGTCCAACTTTGTTTTCAGACCTTTGTAAACTGACCTTCTGGGGCATGATCAGCATCACCCCTTCCATTAATTCAGGCGCATCGAAACTCGCTGGGCTAGTCGGGACTGCGACCGCATAACACAGGAGTTCTTGGGTCTCGTTACCCTGAAACATCACCTTCCTTCGCAAAGGCCGCATCGGCTGCGACAGCGATTGATAGAGTGGCCAGAGGGGACAAGGGAAGCCAGTACGTGACAGGCCAAAGGCCGCTCCGTTACGCAGGAACGTCAAAACGCCAGCGCGGTCACAGATCGCCAGCGCGGTTGCAGGATGACCATCTTCCACCCGCAAGAGAGCCAAACGACGAAGCACCACATCTATTTGCGTGCCAAAATGGAGCGCGATTTTCTCGGGCTCATAGTTTTGCTCGCGCGCAACGCGTTCAAAAGCGCCGTGTGGCAGCTTTTCGATATCAGATGCAAAACGTTCAAAAATTCCATCCATCATCGTTTGCGCCGCACTACTGCGAAGTTGGGGGATATTCGGCCGTTTGCCTGTTACCAATGCAAAGAGAAGGTCAGGGTTCTTTTCAATCTCTGCCTCGATCTCTTCGTTCGGAGACAAGAGAGCGCCGCCGTCCTCGCTCGGCGCGTCGAGATACTGAACCAGTGCCCGACTGCTATCAGCGAGGCGCTGACTGTCCTCATAGATGTTGCGATGAAAACGGTTCTGCCAATCACGATCAATTTCTTCGTCTCCTACCAAGATAGACGAAGTCGAACGGATGGACGTCACTGCCGTAATGACATCGTGCAGCGATGCCGCAAGCTGGGGATCATGCGCGAGACGATCGGTCAAGGCTTGAACGCGGTCTTCCAGCCTTTCAATCCTGCGTGCCTGCGCCAGAACTAGAGCGGCCCAGCCTGGGGTGCGGCCAGCAAACTCTTCCGTGCGATCAAGCTCTACCTCAATCTCAGTTTGCTCAAGAGCCGCGGATCGCAGTTGATCCAACACCACCTTTTCCGTTCCTTCGGACAGGGTCGAGGCGTCAACGCCAAGAGCCCTTGCAAGATCATGAAGGATTTTTCCGCCGATTCTGCGGCGATTATGCTCAATAAGGTTGAGGTAGGACGCCGATATTCCAGCCTGAGATGCAAGGTCCGCTTGCCTTAGACCGAGATCAATGCGGCGCTCTCTTATTCTTGTGCCTGTCAATTGCCTTTGCGGCATTGGTAAACCTCATATGATTTCATAGGCTTTCTGCGCCTGCGAGAAAATGAATTTACAGTGCATACTATGGTATTGTGCAAATCTTTACAAAAAAATTGTTTCGCAAAATGGTTTTGTTGCGAAGTTTTCTGTCGCGACGCTTACTAAAGCCAGCATTGTAAAGATGCGTTTCGCTCTGGATGGAGGAGATCCTGAGCGAATTTCACCAAAGGGAGGATATTTATGTCCAAGATGAACTTCTCGCGTCGCGGCGTGCTGAAGACCGGTGCCATTGCTGGTGCTGGCCTTACTCTGCCGACCTATCTACGCGCAGATTCGCACGCTGGCTTCACCAACGCGCCGACCGGCTCGACTGTGAAACTCGGCTTCAACGTTCCCCAGACCGGCCCCTATGCTCAGGAAGGTCTTGACGAACTCGACGCATACTACCTCGCTGTAGAGCACCTCAACGGTGGCGGCGACGGCGGCATGCTAAACACCTTCTCGTCCAAGGTTCTGGACGGCACCGGTATCCTCGGCAAGAAAGTCGAATACGTAACCGGCGACACCCAGACCAAGTCGGACGTTGCTCGTGCTTCGGCTCAGTCGATGATCCAAAAAGACGGCGTAGTTATGGTCACCGGCGGCTCCTCGTCTGGCGTGGCTGTGGCTGTTCAGTCGCTCTGCCAGGAAGCTGGCGTGATCTTCATGGCTGCTCTGACCCACTCGAACGACACCACCGGTAAGGACCGCAAGCGTAACGGCTTCCGTTACTTCTTCAACGCTTACATGTCGGGCGCTGCTCTGGCTCCGGTTCTTTCGAGCGTTTACGGCAACGAGCGTCGTGCATACCACCTGACCGCTGACTATACTTGGGGTTGGACCCAGGAAGAGTCGATCAAAGCTTCGACCGAAGCTCTCGGCTGGGAAACCGTACAGACCGTTCGTACTCCGGTTGGTGCAGGCGACTTCTCGTCCTATATCGCTCCGGTTCTGAACTCGGGTGCAGATACCCTCATCCTGAACCACTACGGCGGGGACATGGTGAACTCGCTCACTCAGGCAGTTCAGTTCGGCCTTCGTGACAAGCAGGTTAACGGCAAGAACTTTGAAATCATCGTTCCGCTCTACTCTGAACTCATGGCAGCTGGTGCTGGCGCGAACATTCAGGGTGTTTACGGCTCGATGAACTGGAACTGGCAGCTTCAGGACGCTGGTACTCAGGCCTTCGTTAAGTCGTTCGGCGAAAAGTATGGCCGTCCGCCGTCAGGTTCGGCACACACCGCATACGTTCAGACCATTCTGTACGCAGACGCTGTGACCCGTGCTGGCACCTTCAACCCATGTGGCGTTGTCGAAGCTCTCGAAGACTTCGAGTTCGACGGCATGGGTATCGGCAACACGCTGTACCGTGGTTCGGACCACCAGTGCTTCAAAGATGTTCTCATCATGAAGGGCGCTGACAACCCGACCAACCAGTACGACACCCTCGAGATCGTGGAAGTTACCCCGCGTGCTCAGGTTGAGTATCCGGATGATCACCCGATGTTTGCCGGCGGCGAACTGGGTGCATGTAACCCGGGCGCATAATCGCACTTCAAATCGTCGGCCGCATCACTTGCGGCCGACCACCTCCTGCGCTGCGGGAGGTTTAGCCATTCCCAGAACAGGGCGGGACAATGGACGCTATCATTCTGCAAATTCTCAACGGTCTAGACAAAGGATCCGCTTACGCGTTGATCGCTCTTGGCCTCACTCTGATTTTCGGCACGCTCGGCGTGGTGAACTTTGCGCACGGCGCATTGTTCATGATCGGTGCTTTTTGCGCCGTTTCGCTCTCGCGCTTGCTGCAACTCAGCTTCGTCACAATCGATGAAACCCAGAAAGACTTCCTCGGCAAGCCGCTGAAAGTTGAAACCGCATATGTCGAAAGCTGGTTTGGCCCCGAAATGGGCGCCGCGATCATTGACTGGGCGGTGCCTTTGGCGATCATCCTGACCATTCCGGTCATGCTGTTCGTCGGCTACGCCATGGAGCGCGGTCTCATCAAGCACTTCTACAAGCGTCCGCACGCGGACCAGATCCTTGTGACTTTTGGTCTCGCAATCGTGCTACAAGAAGTCGTAAAATATTTCTTCGGTGCGAACCCAATCCCGACCCCTGCCCCTTCGGCTTATGTCGGCTCACTCGATTTCGGCGTTATGCTGGGCTTTGATCCGAATGTGATCATCTATCCCTACTGGCGTCTCGTATACTTCCTCTTCTCGCTCGTGATCATTGGGGCTGTCTTTGCGTTCTTGCAGTTCACCACCTTCGGTATGGTCGTGCGCGCAGGTATGGCTGACCGCGAAACTGTAGGCCTTCTTGGTATCGACATCGACAAGCGCTTTACCCTTATGTTTGGTATTGCAGCTTCGGTCGCGGGTCTTGCTGGTGTGATGTATACTCCGATCCTTTCGCCGAACTACCACATGGGTATGGACTTCCTTGTTCTATCCTTCGTGGTGGTGGTTGTTGGCGGTATGGGCTCGCTTCCGGGTGCAGTTCTCGCGGGCTTCCTGCTTGGCGTGCTGCAATCCTTTGCTTCGATGAACGAAATCAAAGCGATTATCCCCGGCATCGACCAGATCATCATCTACCTCGTCGCCATCGTCATTCTACTTACTCGTCCGCGTGGCCTCATGGGTCGCAAGGGCGTGATGGAGGACTAATTCATGTTCGGTCTCGACAAAAAAGACACCAAATTCCTTTGGATTGTCATCGCTCTGACGATGCTCACTCCGATCCTCCTGAACCCGTTCCCGGCCGATAGTGGACTTGCTCAGTTCAACGCGGGTTATCCTGCACTGATGCAGCGTTTTGCGATCTACGGTCTGATGGCGATTGGCTTCAACATCCTGTTCGGTTTGACCGGCTACCTTTCGTTCGGTCACGCTGCTTTCCTCGGTGTAGGGTCCTATGCCGCAGTCTGGATGTTCAAGCTTCTGAGCATGAACGTGCTTCCGGCAATTATCCTTGCAACCGTCGTCGCAGGCCTTTTTGCGCTGGTAATCGGTTTCATCTCGCTCCGTCGTTCTGGTATCTACTTCTCGATCCTGACGCTTGCTTTTGCAGAAATGTCCTATCGCCTTGCTTATTCGGTCTTCACACCGATCACCAACGGAGAGACCGGTCTTCAGGTCAAGCTCGACGACCCACGCATTCTTGACAGCGCGAGCGTAGACGGTGCACTTCCGGTTCCGGGTCTCTTCGGCCTCAAGATGAACTCCACCCATACGGTTGATCTTGGTGCTTGGAGCTTCGATCTGAACGTTGGCTACTATTTCTGTGCCTTCATCGCGATCCTTGGCTTCTACATGTCGCTTCGCATCTTTCGTTCGCCGTTTGGCATGATGCTTCGCGCGGTTAAGTCGAACCAGAACCGCATGAACTACACCGGTTTGAACACCCGCCCCTACACCCTTGCCGCTTTTGTGATCTCGGGCATGTATGCAGGTCTTGCCGGCGGTCTTCTTGCAGCCATGGACCCGCTTGCCGGAGCCGAACGTATGCAGTGGACTGCCTCGGGCGAAGTCGTTCTTATGACTATCCTCGGCGGCGTAGGTACTCTCTTTGGTCCGATCATCGGTGCTGGCTTCATCAAATACTGTGAAAACATCTTCTCAAAGATCAACGAGAACATCCTTCACGACTGGTTCAGCTTCCTTCCCGATAGCCTCGAGTCAATCATTGTATGGTTCTTCGCGCGCTTCGTTGGCGAAGGTTGGCACCTCACCCTTGGTGTGCTGTTCATGCTGATCGTGATCTTCCTTCCCGGCGGCCTCGTCGAAGGTGGTCAGCGTATCGCCGCATGGTATCGCAATCGCGGCAAGTCTGACGACAGTGCCTCTAACCAGCCCGCCGAATAAGGAGAACAACAATGGGAATCCTTGAAGTCAAAGGCGTAAACAAGCGCTTCGGCGGCCTTCAGGCCTTGGGTGACGTGAACCTCTCGATCAAAGAGAACACGGTGCACGCCATCATCGGCCCGAACGGCGCTGGTAAGTCCACCCTTCTGAACTGCCTCGTGGGCAAGCTCATCCCAGACAGCGGCTCGGTCATGTTTGATGGCCAGTCGGTTCTTGGACGCAAACCGCACGAGATCAACCAGATGGGCATCAGCCGCGTGTTCCAAACCCCTGAAATTTTCGGCGACCTCTCGGTCATCGAAAACGTGATGATCCCCTGCTTTGCCAAGCGCGATGGCGCATTTCGTATGCATGCCTTCGAAACCGTAGCGCAGGAAAAGGACATCGTTGAACAGGCAGAAATGATGCTTGCCGACGTAAACATGCTCGACAAGCGCAACATGCATGCGGCCTCTATGTCTCGTGGTGACAAGCGTCGTCTGGAAATGGCAATGTGCCTCGTCCAGAACCCAAAGCTGCTCCTTCTTGACGAACCAACAGCTGGCATGGCCCGCGCTGACACCAACAACACGATCGACCTTCTCAAGGAGATCAAGGAAAAGCGCGACATCACCATGGCGATCATCGAACACGATATGCACGTCGTGTTCTCTCTGGCCGAGCGCATCACCGTGCTTGCTCAGGGCACGCCGCTCGTCGAAGAAACGCCGGAAAACATCAAAGGTCACCCGAAGGTGCGCGAAGCGTATCTCGGAGAGGCCCAGGTCTAAGGGAAGCTGCACATGAGCAAGTTTGATAGAAACGTGAACAACGCTGCGACCCACGCCAAGTATCTCTCGGTTTGGGATATTCAGGCCTATTACGGCGAAAGCTATATCGTTCAGGGCGTGAGCTTTGACATTCACGAGGGCGAAATTCTGGCCCTTCTGGGCCGCAACGGGGCGGGTAAAACCTCGACCCTGCGTGCGCTTGCGCGTCTGGACGATCCTGCGCTCAAGCATGGGGAAATCTGGCTCGATCACCAGCCGCTCCACCTGATGAAGTCGCATCAAGCAGCGGCCGCAGGTATTGCTCTGGTGCCAGAAGATCGCCGCATCATTCCGGGTCTGACCGTGGAAGAGAACCTCAAGCTCGCACAAATTGCGCCCCCCATTGGTTGGTCGCTCGAGCGCATCTATGAACTCTTCCCGCGCCTCAAAGAACGTCGCAACCAAGAAGGCGTCACGCTTTCTGGCGGCGAACAGCAGATGCTTGCCATTGCGCGCGCTCTTGCCCGCGACATCAAGGTCCTTCTCCTTGACGAACCCTACGAAGGTCTCGCTCCCGTTATCGTACAGGAAATTGCTAAGACATTGGGTATTATCAGGGATCAGGGTATCACCACGATCATCGTTGAGCAGAACGCGGTTGCCGCGCTAAAACTCGCCGATCGCGCTGTGATCCTTGATACGGGAACCGTCGTGTTCGATGGTGACGCCAAAGATGTGCTTGAAGACGAGGCCCTGAGGGCCAAGTATCTCGCCATCTAAGCCAAATTCTCCGCCCTGCCCTCACGGTCAGGGCGGAAACATTTTAATTCGACGGAAAAGACAAGGGACAGTCATGACCGAAAAGACCTATGCACCGAGCGCTGCGTTTTCAGCAGGGGCTCATGTCG
>CAYWUN010000051.1:0-18496 GCA_964461315.1 uncultured Aestuarium sp. | reverse complement strand
GTATAGTGCCCCGCCATCGCTTGGTACATCGACTGCGCAACAGAGGCGAGCGAGGTCTCAGAGAACACCAATAGGAAGATGATCGACGAAAAGCCAAGCGAGATTGCAATCGGCACACCAATCATCAGTAGTCCGACGATCATCACAAAGAGAAGGAAAACATCCATCGGAATTAGTCCTCGCGGTTCATTGCCACGACTTCTTCAACGGCATCTTCGGCTTCGTGGCTGACGATAAGGCTTTCGGCTTTACCGCGCAGAATGGCGATGGTCGCTTCGATCACGCGGAAAAGCGTAAGAGCAATACCAAGCGGGAGAATGAAATAAGGAATAAAGCGCGGTAGCTTTTCGTATTCCTCACCCATGTTGAAGGTGTTCTCGAGCCATTCCTTTGCGAATGGGATCGGGATTTGCTCGGTTTCGTACCAAGCTTGGTCACGGGTCTTGGCAAAGCCCGTGGGGAACCAACGGCCATCGGTTGCATCAAAACCGCCGAACGGCGCCCAATAGTCCCAAGCGCCTTTCATAAGGAGAGCAACATAGGCGAGGCTGATCCCACAAGCGAAGATCGTCATAGCAAAACGCAGTCGCGGATTCACAATTGCCAAGAGCGCATCGACACCAAGGTGCGCAGTGACCTTAAAACAGTAGCTAATACCGAAGAGCACGAGCCAAGAGAACAGAACCAACGTCAACTCTAGGCCCCAGATCAGCTGAGAATTAAAGGCATAACGAAGCACAACGTTTGCAAAAGTCACGACTGTCATCAAGCCCAACAGAAGGGCAATAAAAGTCTCTTCAAACGTGTGAATTGCGCGCGAAATAGGACCCGTAGGGGTGTATTTTTGAGCCATGGGGAGTCTCCGACATCACCGGATAGAAAAATGGCGGACGCCATTACGTCCGCCAAATCGCGGGACCGTTTCCGGTCCCGCTCTCAGTCTTAGTTAGCAGCGTTGAAAGCCTGTGCTGCGTCGATGTTTTCCTGACCTACGTCCTCAAGGAACTGGGTCCACACCGGCTGCATCGCATCGACCCAAGCCTGACGCTGTTCAGCGGTTAGCTCGCGGATTACGCCGCCTGCATCAAGAACGGACTGACGTGCTTCGAGGTCAACTTGACCAACAGCAGCGTTACGCTCGGTGGTGACTTCGTTGAAGATGGTGGTGAACTGATCACGCACATCGGCGTCAAGGCTGTCGAGCCAGTCGGTCGAGGTCACGACGAGATAGTCAAGAACACCGTGGTTGGTTTCAGTGGTGCCGTCCTGAACTTCAAAGAACTTCTGGCCATAAACGTTCGACCAAGTGTTTTCCTGACCGTCAACAACGCCAGTCTGAAGTGCGCCGTAAACTTCCGAGAATGCCATCGGTTGCGGGGAAGCCTTAAGAGCTTCCATCTGCGCTACGAGAACGTCCGAAGGCTGAACGCGGAACTTGAGGCCTTCTGCATCAGTCGGGAGAAGCAGCGGAACGTTTGCCGAGAACTGCTTGAGACCGTTGTGCCAGAAGCCAAGACCCTGCAGGCCGCGGCGCTGCATCGAGTCGAGCATGGCCTGACCGGTTTCCGAACCTTGGAACGCGTCTACCGCTTCGATGTTCTTGAACATGAACGGAAGATCGAAAATACGGAACTGCTTGGTGAAGGCTTCGAACTTCGAAAGCGAAGGCGCTGCAAGCTGAACGTCGCCCTGAAGCATGGCTTCGAGAACTTGGTCATCGTTGTACAGGGTCGAGTTCGGGTAAACTTCCATGCACATCTTGCCGTCCATCTCGGCGTTTACACGCGTCTGAAGAAGGCTCGCAGCAATACCCTTGGGGTGCTTGTCGGTGTTGGTGACATGCGCGAACTTGACAAC
This sequence comes from uncultured Aestuarium sp., assembly GCA_964461315.1. Lineage (GTDB taxonomy): Bacteria > Pseudomonadota > Alphaproteobacteria > Rhodobacterales > Rhodobacteraceae > Marivivens. Next base: position 16,639 of record CAYWUN010000051.1, on the reverse strand, counting down.
GATTTCGCCCTCGTCACAGCCAGCAGTGTCAGCGAAAGCGCCCGAAGCGGCGACAGAGAGAGCGGCAGCAGAGGCTGCAAGCTTGAAGAATTTCATGGTTTCCTCCCAAAGGATTTTAACTCTGCATCCAAATTGAATGACTGCGCACAACAAAAAGGCAGCTTCGAAAGGCAGCAAGAGGAAACTCTCAGAACCGATTGATCCGATAAAAACATATTACTTTCAGATAGATGAGATCAAGCAATCAGAAATCTTCCCGACCACGCGCTGAGCGGTGGCGAAATTCCGCACACAGGTTTCCGCTAACTGTGCGGAAAATCGCACACCCTGAATCAGTCGCGATAGAGCTCTGCTTTTATCCCGTGGCGCACGAGTTTGTCATAGAAGGTTTTGCGCGGAAGCTTGAGCCCCTTGGCTGCTTCGGTCGCATTGCCTCCATGTCGTTGCAGCGCGGCGATAAGAAGGCTGCGCTCCACCTGAGCCATCTGCTCGGCAAGGCCGAGCTCTTCGGGCTGAGCCTCCCCGCCATCACCAAGGCCCATTGCAAAGCGCATCGCTGCATTCATAAGCGAACGCGCGTTTCCCGGCCAATCTTGCGCCATCAACTTTGAGAGCACCTCAGGCGTGATTTCAGGGGTCGGAAGGTCAGACTGTTCACAGGCGATATCGACATAGTGCTTGAACAGCACCGGTATGTCTTCGGGACGCTCGCGCAGGGGTGGGATGCGGATCGTTGCCGCTTGGAGGATATAGTAGAGATCTGGCGAGAACCGCCCTTCTCTCACCTCATTTTGTAAATCAGCATATGTTCCCGCGATCACGCGTGGTCGGCTCGGCTTTTCCATCGCCTCCAAAAGCGAGAATTGGGCAGCCGGCGTCATACGCGCCACTTCGTCCAAGAAGAGCGAACCGCCGATCGCTTCTTCGAAGGCGCGTTCGAGCGTGTCTCCGCCAAACGTCGAGGCGCTGAATTTGAGGAATGGGGCGTTAGACCCAGCGGAAAGGAAGTGCACCACTTCGGCCATCTTCGCTGTGCCGACGCCTGGTTCGCCCGTGATCAGAACGTCCGCGCTTGTCCGAGCGACGGCCCGAGCATCCGAGCGCATCTTGCGCGAAATCTCGGACCGACCACGGAGCAATCGTGCGGCAGCGTCTCCCGTCTCGGCCTCGCGTTTAAGGCGGCGGTTCTCCTGAACGAGAGCGCGCGTGCGCAGGGCTTTCTCAACGACAGCAAGAAAATCTTTGGGTGCACAAGGTTTTTCCAAAAACCCGAAAGCGCCGCTGGATATTCCCTTGACCGCCATTGGTATATCCCCCTCGCCTGTCAAAAGGACAACAGGGAGTTCGGGGTCAACCTCATGCGCGTATGCAAGAAGATGAAAGCCATCTTTGCCGGGCATACGAATATCGGTGACGATGATCCCATCAAAGCCCGCAACGATGTGATCTTTGGCCTCGACAAAAGACCCCGCAAGGATCGGGTCAAGATCGGCTAGTTCGAGCGTCTGCCCCAGTGCCTCACGAACTTCGCGATCATCGTCTACCATTAGGACTTTGCGGGTCATCGGGTTTCCTGCTCTTTGGATGCGCTTAGCTCGATGGTAAAGACCGCCCCACCTTCGGGATGGTTGCGGCCCCGGATCGCTCCTCCGAAACTTTGCACGAGACCATAGCTGATGGAAAGGCCAAGACCCATTCCTTCGGCGGCACCGACCTTTTTCGTAGAATAGAACGGGTCAAAGATTTTCTCTGGCTCAGCGATACCTGGTCCGTGATCCCGCACCGAAAGCGCCACGCGTTCGCCCAAATCCTCCGTCCAAAGTTCTACACGCTTTCCCTCTTGGCCCTCCATTGCATCAATCGCATTTGAGATCAGGTTAAGCACAACTTGCTGCAACCGAACTTCACCGGCGCGCACCTTGGGCAAGCTCATTTGCTCTTTCCAGTCAAGCTCAACCGACTCGTGCTGAGCCTTGCTTGCAATCATTTCAAAACAGGCCTCAATCACACCATTGACTTCTACGTCTGTGAGCGGCTCGTTCTCCTGTTTTGCAAATGCCCTCAGGTTCCGAATGATCCGTCCCATCCGGCGCGCAAGTTCGGAAATGCGGGTTAAGTTCTGCGCCGCCACATCAACTTTACCTCGCTCAAGAAACGTCTCGGCATTTTCTGCAAAAGACCTGATCGCCATAAGCGGCTGATTGAGTTCGTGACTGATGCCGGCAGACATTTGCCCAAGTGCCGAGAGTTTACCAGCCTGAACGAGTTCGGCCTGCATTTGCTTTAGCCGAGCTTCCGCAGCGGTACGCTCGACAACTTCACGTCGCAGCGAAGCGTTGGCGGCCTGAAGCTCTTGAGTTCTACGTTCAACGCGCGCTTCAAGGCTCTGATTCAAAAGAGAAAGCGTTCGCCTGCGTTCGGTCGCAAGAAAGAGGAGCGCTCCAAAAGCAAGGCAAAGCGCAGCCGTGATCGCCGCCTGTAAAAAGGCCAACTGACAAGCGGGCGCTACGTCCAAAAGCGCCTCTGCCCGAAGCCCAATTGTCGGCAGAAATTGCTCAAAATGTAGCGCTTGAGCGGGGAGATACTTGCCTCCATCTACGCCCCAGAGGTCCAAACCCGCGCGAACTTGGCTCACGTAATTCACAAAAGGCACAACCCGCCCTGTTTCATAGACATCGCGCAAGACGGCGTCACTCGGGTTCCCCTCACGCGCTCGGAACAAAAGTTCGGAACGGTTTGAGACAAAGATTACCCCCTGCTCATCCGTAAAGAATACGGTTGGGCGGTCGCCGCGCCACGCTGCCTCTACGGCTTCGACGTCGGTAATAGCAATGACAGCGCCCATCACGGGCCCCTCGCCGCCGAAAACGGGGGCGGCAAATCGAAAGATCCTGCGACCATAGAGTTTGCTCATCGCGTGAGACACGCCCAAAGCACCATCCATCGCGCGAATAAAGTCCTCTCTCTCGGCGTGATCCTCTTCGGGAAGTTCGCGCGCATGCGCCAAAGTCTCGCCGTCTGGCGATACCACGACAAGATCCATGAGACCGGACTTGTCCGCAATTTCTTGAAGGACGCGGTTTGTTGCCTCTCTGGTTTGCGAGCCAAAGAGCAATCCTTTGACCATCGGGTGAGCCGCAACAAAAACCGCAAGCTCCCGCGAGGACTGTAACTCAGAGGTCAAGCGATCCCCAGCAAGTGCCAAGTCGGACCGACCTCGGTTCGCGAGTTGATCGAGCGCAGAGTCAAAACCATAGTTCCAAACGGCTCTAGCCCCTGCGGCAACCGCCGAGAGAAAGAGCAAGATCATGACGATACGTTGGACCTGATACCTTTGCATTGCGCTAAGATAGCAAAGAGCCCGTTGCAAATGCCAGAGGCTGCTGACAACCTGCTCTTATGAAGCACTTAAAACAGTCTCCAACTGATCCCGAATTCGTCCAAAACCCCTATGTTTTTTACGACAAAGCAAGGGAAAACGGAGATTTAATCTATTGGGAAGACTACAAAACCGTCTGCGCAGTGTCCTTTACTGCCGTCAGCGGGTTGCTCAAAGATCGACGCTTTGGCCGCGAAATTCCTTTGGAATTCGCGCCGCCGATCGTTGAACACACAAAGGCATTCTATGATCTTGAAGCGCATTCAATGCTCGAGCTTGAGCCGCCGCGTCATACACGGTTACGTTCGCTCGTCCTGCGAGCTTTCACATCGCGTCGCATCAAGTCACTCGAGCCCGAGATCACCCAGCTCGCACATAGCCTCATAGATCGGTTTCCAGACGGCGAATTTGATCTGCTCAAGTCATTTTGCACACCCATCCCCGTTATCGTTATTTGCCGTCTCCTTGGGGTTCCCGAAGAGAACGCTGCGCAATTGCTCGATTGGTCGGCCAAGATGGTGTCGATGTATCAAGCGCGGCGTACGCGCGAAATTGAAGAGACAGCAGGGCAGGCTTCTTCGGAATTTAGCAACTACATTCGCGCTCATATCGAAGTGAAGCGTAAAGCGCCCGCAGACGACCTCATCTCGGAATTGATCCGCGCCCGTGACGAGGGCGACGCGCTTTCAGAGGAAGAGCTGATCACAACCTGCATTCTCTTGCTCAACGCAGGGCACGAAGCGACGGTTCATACGATGGGCAACTCCGTCAACTTATTACTGCCCCTTGGCATTCGTGAGGTCACACCAGAGATTGTCGAGGAAGCCATTCGTTTTGATCCCCCGCTTCACTCATTCACCCGTTATGCAAAAGAGGACGTCACCGTATTTGGACATGACTTCAAGCGCGGTGCAGCGGTAAATTGCCTTTTGGCCTCGGCGAACCGAGATCCGCAAGTCTATGAAAATCCGAACGTTTTCGACCCAGAGCGCAAGGGCCCTGTGAACACAAGCTTTGGCGGCGGCATCCATTTTTGCGTCGGAGCACCCTTAGCGCGGCTCGAGCTTGTGACTGCGCTCAAAGTGCTTTTCGAACGGTGCCCCAACCTCGCACTTGGCGATAATACGGAGTTTGCGAACGTCTACCATTTCCACGGATTACGATCCTTGATGGTGCGCGCCTAGAGCGGAAGATCGAGCGTCGACTTAATCTCTTCCATCGACAAGAGCGCGGTAACGTTGTGGATTTTCACTTCGGAGATAAGCGCCTGATAAAAAACATCATACGCCCGCGCGTTTTTGACCCTTACCTTGAGGATGTAGTCGATATCTCCGGCAAGTCGATGTGCCTCTTGCACTTCTGGACGCGCACGTAGTGCGGCAAGAAACTTGCGCTGCCAATCGGCCTCGTGCTCGCTCGTGCGGATCAAAACAAAGAAGCAAGCTTCGAAACCAAGGGCTTCGGCATCAAGGAAAACAGTCTGCCTCCCTATGATCCCAGCCTCCTTCATTTTGCGGATTCGGTTCCAAACGGGCGTCTTCGAAGAACCCACATTCTTGGAAATATCGTCCAAAGATTGAGCCGCATCCCGCTGCAACTCACCAAGAATTTTCCGATCCATCTCATCAATACGAAACGACATTCTCGTTTTCCCTAACTTTTGGAACAAGTGGCATATATCTAGCCACAATCCGAACATACGTCCTTATTCTGCGCGCACAATAGGCAAAATAGGGGAAAATGTTCTATATACACCACAACGCATTTAGGAGCTTTCGATGCAGCATTTTCCCATCTTTCTCTCGGTCGCCGGTCGGCGCATCGTCCTTTCGGGCGGTGGAGAGGCTGCGATGGCGAAACTGCGCCTTCTACTCAAGACTGATGCGCGTATCGCGGTCTACGCTGGCACCTCTCACGCCGATATCGAAAAGCTAAATGCTGAGGGTAAGATCACCCTCACCCGCCGCGCTCTGCGCAAAGGCGATGTGATTTGCGCCGCTCTGTTCTATGCCGCAAACGAAGATGCTATCGAAGACGCTCGCGTCGCCGCGATTGCCCGTGCCGAGGGGGCGCTGGTCAATATCGTAGATAACCTCGAAGACAGCGCATTTATAACCCCCGCCATCGTAGACCGTGACCCCGTCACCGTAGCGATCGGCACTGAAGGGGCTGCACCAGTTCTTGCACGCGCGATCAAGGCAGACCTTGAAGAGCGGCTTCCCGTGACGCTCGGCCTATTGGCTCGTGTGGGCAAGTCTTTCCGTCACGCTGTTGAAACACTCCCATTTGGACGCAAGCGTCGCGATTTCTGGTCGGATTATTACTTCAACGCCGGCCCTAAGGCTGTCGAGGCCAAAGGCGAACGCGGTGCGAATGACGCGCTCGAAGCGCTCCTCGACAAACACATTATGTCCTCTCGGAAAGAGGGCCATGTTGACCTCGTTGGCGCAGGTCCCGGCGACCCCGAGCTTTTGACGCTCAAGGCGCGCAAGGCGCTCGATGAGGCGGATGTTGTGATCTATGACCGCTTGGTCAGCCGCGAGATCCTAGAACTGGCCCGCCGCGAAGCCCTGATGATCAACGTCGGCAAAGAAGGCTTTGGTCCCTCCACCACGCAGGAAGAAATCAACAGCTTGATCGTTGAGCACGCAGCAGGCGGTGCGCAGGTTGTACGTCTCAAAGCGGGCGACCCTACCGTTTTTGGTCGCCTCGACGAAGAGATCGAAGCTATTAAAGCCGCTGGTATTTCTTACCGTATTGTTCCCGGCATCACGGCGGCTTCCGCCGCTGTCGCGCAGATCGGCCAAAGCCTGACTAAACGCGGGCGCAACGCATCGGTGCGTCTCCTCACAGGTCACGACATGAAGGGCTTTGCGGACCACGACTGGCGCGAGCTGGCCAAAGAGGGTGAAGTCGCCGCGATCTATATGGGCAAGCGCGCCGCTCGTTTCGTACAAGGCCGTTTGATCATGCACGGAGCGAACCCTGACACTCCGATTTCTGTTGTTGAGAATGCTTCGCGCCCTGAAAGCCGCATCCTCGCAACCACCCTTGCTGAACTTGAACCCGCTCTTTCGCAAAGCGACCTGAATGGGCCCGCCATTCTTCTCTATGGCCTCGCACCGCGCCATGCGGCCGAGGTTCTCACTTCCCTAGACCTAAAGGAGGCCGCTCGATGAGCCGCCAATTCACGCCCAAAGTCGTAACCGCAAACCATCTGCTAGAAGGCGATGCCGTTTGGCTCACTGCCGATGATCGCTGGACCCGCGACATGTGTGAGGCCGAGCTGATCGAGGATGAGGCCCACGCTGAAATCCGTCTTCTTGACGCGCAGCGCGACGCAGCAACCGTCGTTGGCCCCTATCTCGTTGATGCCAAAGCAGGCGAGAACGGCCCAGAGCCGACCCATTTCCGAGAAGCCTTCCGCACGCGCGGGCCTTCGAACTATGCCCACGGCAAGCAGGTGGAGATCTAATCATGTATAAGTATAACGACTTTGACGAAGCCTTTGTCCGTGAGCGCGTTGCGCAATTCCGTGGTCAGGTAGAGCGCCGTATCGATGGATCGCTGAGCGAAGACGAATTCCGCCCGCTGCGCCTTATGAATGGGCTTTATCTTCAGCTTCACGCTTACATGCTTCGCGTTGCGGTGCCTTATGGCACTCTCAACCCGTCGCAAATGCGCCAGCTCGCCTATATCGCTGACAAATGGGACAAGGGTTACGGCCACTTTACCACCCGCCAGAACATCCAATACAACTGGCCCAAGCTTGCTGATGTGCCCGAAATCCTGAGCGCGCTTGCTGATGTGGAAATGCATGCGATCCAGACCTCGGGCAACACGATCCGCAACGTAACCGCCGACCATTTCGCAGGTGCTGCCGCCGACGAGATTGAAGACCCGCGTCCCGTCGCTGAACTTCTGCGCCAGTGGTCCACGGACCATCCCGAATTCCAGTTCTTGCCGCGCAAGTTCAAGATCGCCATCACCGGCTCGCCCAACGACCGCGCCGTCACCAAGGCGCATGACATTGGTCTTCGAATGGTTCGCAACGAAGCTGGCGAGCCCGGTTTCGAAGTGATCGTAGGTGGCGGTCTTGGCCGCACGCCTATGGTTGGCAAGGTCATCAAAGACTTCCTTCCCAAGGCCGATTTGCTTCCCTATATCGAAGCTGTCGTTTCGGTTTGGAACCTCCTTGGCCGCCGCGACAATAAGTATAAGGCGCGGATTAAGATCACCGTCCACGAGAACGGGCTCGATAACTTTGCCGACCTTGTAGAAGAGCGTTTCGCCGCGATCCGTCCGACCTTTAGCGGTGTCGATCAGGAAATCCTCTCGGAAATCGCCGCACATTTCGCTGCTCCTGAGTTCATCTCCAAAGCCACCGATGCCTATGACGCTTATCGTCTGGCCAACCCTGCTTTTGCATCGTGGAGCGATACCAACCTCGCTGAGCACCGTGCAGAGGGTTATGCCATCGTGTCAATCTCGATCAAAAAGCACGGCCAGACCCCTGGGGATGCGACCTCGGACCAGATGCGCGTCATGGCGGACCTTGCCGAGAAGTATGGTCATAATGAACTACGTATCAGCCACGAGCAGAACGTAATCCTGCCGCACGTCCACAAATCGGATCTACCGGCCGTTTACCAAGCGCTGCGCGAAGCTGACCTTGCCACCGCGAACATCGGTCTGATTTCGGACATCATCGCTTGCCCAGGTATGGATTATTGCGCCCTTGCGACCGCGCGTTCGATCCCGATTGCGCAAGAAATCGCAACCCGCTTTGAAGAGCTCAAGCTGGAGCATGAAGTCGGCCCGCTCAAGATCAAAATCTCGGGCTGCATCAACGCGTGCGGTCACCACCACGTTGGCCACATCGGTATTCTGGGTCTCGATCGCGCTGGCGTCGAGAACTACCAGATCACCCTTGGGGGCGACGGCACCGAAGACGCTGTGATCGGCACCAAGACGGGACCGGGTTTCTCTTATGAGGAAATCACCAATGCCATAGAGCGCATTGTTCTGGCCTATCTCGACCTGCGCGAAAGCTCCGAGGAAACCTTCCTCGAAGCCTACAAGCGAGTTGGCATGGAGCCTTTTAAATCTGCGCTCTACGATGTGGAGGCCCGTGCGCATGCCGCTGAGTGAACCTGTCGCAAAACGCGTCACGGCGCTCAACACCCGCTACAAGCACCACAGTGCGACTTCGGTTCTCGAAGGCGCATTGCGGGACGCGCAAGTGGGCAAGACCGCGCTGGTTTCGTCGTTTGGCGCTGAATCGGTGGTGCTTTTGCACCTCGTTTCGGTGATCGACCGCAATACGCCCGTTCTCTTCATTGATACCGAGATGCTCTTTGCCGAGACGCTCGACTATCAGCACGAACTCACCGAACGTCTTCACCTCAAGAACGTGAAGGTGATCCGCGCCGCTGACGAGATGAAAAAGCTTCACGATCCGGATGGCACGCTGCACCAGTATAACACCGATGCATGCTGCGACTTGCGCAAGACGGTCCCGCTCCAGAACGCATTGAGCAACTATGATGCATGGATTACGGGGCGTAAGCGCTATCAAAGCTCGACGCGCGCGGCGCTCGATTTCTTTGAGAACGAGGAAGACAAGCGGATCAAGATCAACCCGCTATGCCATTGGGATATGGGCGACCTTCAGGACTACATGACTGAAAATCGCCTCCCCCGTCACCCTCTGGTGGCCAAGGGCTATCCATCCATCGGTTGCGCCCCTTGCACCTCGCCCGTCAAAGAAGGCGAAGACCCGCGTGCAGGACGCTGGCGGAACTCGAACAAAGAAGAATGCGGCATCCACTTTGTGAACGGAAAAATCGTTCGCGGTGGCGGCGTTGCAGCCTGAAAGGGATAAGAAATGACTGTTATTGTAACTGACAACGGCTTTTCAGCCGACGATTTCAACGGAATCTTCGTCGCGCTGGATGAAGCCGCAATCGACACTGCAGCGGTGGATGTGCCTTCGAACGCCGAGATCGCCGATCTTTCTGCACGCTTGCGCGGAGCGACTGCTGTTCGCATCGCCTTCCCGTCTTTTGCTGATGGTCGCGGGTTTACCCTCGCCGCTCAGCTGCGCCGCGAAGGTTTCACGGGCCGCCTGCGTGCCCATGGTCATGTGATCGCCGATCAATACGCCATGGCCCGCCGTTCGGGGTTCGACGAGATCGAGATCAGCGATGAACTCGCCGCTCGCCAACCCGAAGATCAATGGCTCGCCCGCGCAAAATGGCAGGCCCATGACTATCAGTCGCGGATGCGGGCCTGATCGGCCCCTTCCCCTGATCCAGATCAACGCGTATGACAAAGGCGCGCCCCATGGTGTGGCGCGAGAGAGATATGACCGAGCAAGCCCTAGTGACCGAAGCACCCGCACCCGCCAAAGCCGTGACCCTGCCGGACGCACAGACCGTTACCGCTGTGGCACATTATACCGACCGCCTGTTTTCTTTCCGCTGCACGCGCCCTGCGTCGATGCGGTTCCGCTCGGGCGAGTTCGTCATGATTGGCCTGATGGGCGACCCTGATCCTGCGACGGGCAAGCAAAAGCCTTTGCTGCGCGCTTATTCCATTGCATCGCCCTCATGGGACGAAGAGTTGGAGTTCTATTCGATCAAGGTGCAGGACGGCCCTCTGACCTCCAAGCTCCAGCACATCAAGGTCGGGGACGAGATCATCCTTCGCCCCAAGCCCGTTGGTACCTTGGTGCATGACGCACTCCTCCCAGGTAAACGCATTTGGTTCTTTGCGACTGGCACCGGCTTTGCGCCTTTTGCCTCGCTCCTGCGCGAGCCGCAGACCTATGAGGACTATGACGAGGTCATCATCACGCATACCTGCCGTGAAGTGGGCGAGTTAACCTATGGCCGCGACCTGATCGAAAGCCTCAAGACGGACGAGCTTCTTAATGAAGTCATCGGCGAAGGCTTCTGGAGGAAGATCAAATATTACCCGACCACGACCCGCGAAGAGAGCCCCAAGATGGGCCGCATCACTGATCTGATGCGATCAGGCGAGGCTTTTGCCGATCTAGGTGTGCCTCACATCAACCCCGAGACGGACCGCGCGATGGTCTGCGGCAACCTCGCCTTTAACCTTGAGATCAAAGAGATGCTTGAAGGGTATGGCCTTGAGGAAGGCGCGAACTCCAAACCTGCGCAATATGTCGTGGAAAAGGCGTTCCTCGATTAACCAACGGAACATCCAAAGAAAAAGGGCCGCTCAATCGAGCGGCCCTTTCTTTTAGGTTTCAATGGATCAAAGACCCAGAGCGGCCTTGATCTGATCGATCACACCTTGAATGAGCTCAGGGTTATCACCAGCAGCGTTAACTGCAGTAATGAGAGTGCCCTTTGTGCCATCTTCGAGCGAGGAGGCTTCGATGTAGGTCACAACGGCTGCGGCGTCGAAGGTTTCGACATTGAGCAAAACGGCAGGATCAAGAGCAGCAGCGACCGAACCAAGTGCGCTGGTTGCGGCGTCAGTTGCAGCAGTAGCAGCCTCGGTCGCAGCGTCAGCCGCGCCTTCAGCAGCAGCGGCAGCTTCAGTGGCAGTCTCAACTGCAGCTTCGGTTGCCGCAGTCACGGTATCAGCCGCAGCTTCGGTCACAGCAGTTGCTGCTTCGGTAACCGCATCGGTTGCAGCGGTAGCAGCTTCGGTCGCAGCAGCCGTCGCATCCGTAGCGGCCTCGACAGCATCGGTTGCTGCATCAGCGGCAGCTTCAACAGCGCCAGTTGCAGCGTCCGTTGCAGCTTCTGCGGCAGCTTCGGTCGCTTCTACAGCCGCATCAGCGGCCTCAGTCGCAGCTTCAACAGCGGTTTCGGTGGCGTCAGTCGCAGCCTCAGCCGCTTCTTCAACGGCAGTTTCAGCCTGCTCGGTGACAGCCTCAACAGCTTCAACAGGCGCTTTGCCATTTGCAAAATATTGGTAGCCGAAAAAACCGGCGATCGCAGCGACTGCAATGATGATAATCGCTCTCATAATACACTTCCTTATTTGGACGGAGCCCCCAATCCGGTCTCCAAGCGCTGCTATGCCAGAAGCCACCATAAAGGGAAAGAGACAACTCATGCGCGAAACTAGGAGTTTAGTACAATGCCTGAATAGCGGGTTGCGCGCAGCGCTCCGGGCCTATATTTTGCGCAAGAAATTGCTAACTGCCGAAAGGACAAGGCCATAGCCCGCAGACCTCATAACGCACCTCCGGTGCGTGAAACTGGACCCCGTATCAACGACCGTATTCGGGGCACCGAAATCCGTCTTATTGGCGCCGAAGGTGAGAACGTTGGAGTTGTTTCTCCTGCTCGCGCCCTCGAAATGGCCGAAGAAGCCGGTCTCGATCTCGTAGAAATCTCGCCAAATGCGACGCCGCCCGTGTGTAAAATCATGGACTTCGGCAAGTATAAGTACGAGACACAGAAGAAAGAGGCCGAGGCTCGCAAGAAGCAAAAGATCATCGAAATCAAAGAGGTAAAGTTCCGTCCGAACACGGACACCCACGATTACGAAGTGAAAATGCGCTCGGTCCTCAAGTTCCTCGAGAACGGCGACAAGGTCAAAGTCACGCTGCGCTTCCGCGGCCGTGAAATGGCGCACCAAGATCTTGGACGGAATCTGCTAGAGCGCGTGGCTGCGGATATCACCGAACACGGCAAGGTCGATAACATGCCCAAGATGGAAGGCCGTCAGATGGTCATGATGCTGAGCCCGTCGAAGTAAGGCTCGCACGAATCTCTAAAACGAGAAAGCCGCCCCGAAGGGCGGCTTTTTTGTTTCCCTGCCCGCATATGTAGCGAGCAGAGTAATTTTACTTTGCAGCGGCAACAGCGCGCTTGGTCATAACCTTAATCAGGTGTGCGCGATATTCTGCGTCGCCATGAAGGTCATTGATCAAGCCATTGGCAGATGCCGTCAGACCATCCAGAGCCGAGGCAGAGAAATTCGCCGAAAGCGCAGCTTCTGCTTCGGTCCAGCGGAACACACCGTCCTCGGACGCGCCAGTGACTGCAACGCGCACACCATCGGCATACTTTGCAACAAACACACCAACGAGGCTAAAGCGCGATGCAGGCTGGACGAACTTTTGATAGTTCGCGGCTTGCGGGATCGGGAACTTTACGCCAGTGATGATCTCGCCTTCGTTCAGAGCAGTTGTGAACAGCCCTTGGAAGTAGTCATCCGCAGCGATCTCGCGGTTATTGGTCACAATGGTTGCACCCGAAGCCAGAGCAGCTGAGGGATAGCAAGCCGATGGGTCGTTGTTCGCAAGCGATCCACCGATTGTGCCACGGCTGCGAACGGCGGGGTCACCGATGTTCGAGGCCAATGCTGCAAGCGCCGGATAAGCGCCGGCTTCGGCAGCCACGGTTGCGTGGGTTGTTCCTCCGCCAATCGTCAAGGTGTCGCCGTCTTTGCAGACGCCTTTGATCTCGTCGATTGCCGAAAGGCTCACAAGTGTGGCCGGAGACGCAAGACGCTGCTTCAGGGTTGGGATAAGGGTCTGGCCCCCACCCAATGCCTGAGCGTCTTCGCCAGCAAGAGCAGCAACTGCATCTGCTACGGTTTTCGGACGGGTTACGTCGAATGCATACATGATATCGTCCTCCTCTTACTGGTTCATTGCTTTCCAGACGCGGTGCGGCGTCAGGGGCATGTCGATGTGGCCAACGTTCTTACCACCCGAAGCGAGTGCGTCGATGACGGCGTTCACAACGGCCGGCGGAGAGCCAATGGCGCCTGCTTCGCCGCAACCCTTCACCCCAAGCGGGTTGTGGGTGCACGGTGTGCAGGACGAATGGTCCACGATATAGAACGGGAGGTCATCAGCGCGCGGCATGGCGTAATCCATGTAGGATGCAGACTGAAGCTGACCGTTTTCATCGTAGACAGCGGCTTCGAGAAGCGCCTGACCGATACCCTGAGCGATGCCGCCGTGGACCTGACCTTCCACGATCATCGGGTTCACAACGTTGCCGAAGTCGTCGGCTGCTGCAAACTTCTCGATCGTGACCTTGCCGGTTTCCGGATCGACTTCAACTTCACAGGCATATGCACCCGATGGATAGGTGAAGTTCGACGGATCGTAGAATGCGGTTTCTTCCAGACCCGGTTCGATGTCTTCGAGCGGGTAATTGTGCGGCACATAAGCAGCGAGCGTAACACCGGTCCAGTCCACCGACTTGTCGGTGCCCGCAACCGAGAACTTGCCGTTCTTGAGCTCGATGTCGGCTTCCGACGCTTCGAGCAGGTGAGCAGCAATCTTCTTGGCCTTGCGGATGACCTTTTCGGTCGCACGAACCATCGCAGAGCCGCAAACAGCCAGCGAACGTGAGCCATAGGTGCCCATGCCGAAGGGGATCTTGGACGAGTCGCCGTGGACGATATCCACTTGGCTTTCGTCGATACCGATCATCTCGGCAATCACCTGCGGGAAGGTCGTCTCGTGGCCCTGACCGTGGCTATGTGCACCAACCATGACCGAGATGGAACCCGTCGCGTTCACACGGACCGTTGCAGCATCATAAAGACCTGCACGTGCACCAAGCTGACCCACGAGGTTCGACGGCGCGATGCCGCAAGCTTCGATGTAGCAGTTGATGCCCAAGCCGCGCCATTTGCCCTTGGCTTCCGACGCCTTACGGCGAGCGGCAAAACCAGAGAGGTCCATGATCTCTTCGAGCTTGTCCATGGTCGCAGTATAGTCACCGGTGTCGTACTCCACCGCCACAGGTGTGGCATAGGGGAACTGGGTGATGAAGTTCTGGCGACGCAGTTTGATTGGATCAACGCCGAGCTCGCGCGCTGCTTTATCAATCACACGCTCAAGCTGGAAGGTCGCTTCCGGACGGCCAGCGCCACGGTAAGCATCCACAGGAACAGTGTTGGTAAACACAGCTTTAACGTTCACATAGATCAGCGGCGTGCGGTAGTTGCCCGCCATCAGAGTGCCGTGCAGCCACGTGGGAACCGATGGTGCAAAGGTGGACAGATAAGCGCCCATGTTTGCATAGGTTTCCGTGCGGATCGCAGTGAAGTTGTTGTCCTTGTCGAGAGCAAGCTCGATCTTGGTCACGTGGTCACGACCATGGGCGTCCGACATAAAGGCTTCGGAACGGGTCGAGGTCCATTTAACGGGACGCTTAATCTGACGCGCCGCAAAGGTCACGAAGGCTTCTTCCGCGTAGTGGAAGATCTTGGTGCCGAAGCCGCCACCAACGTCAGGTGCCACAACACGAAGCTTGTGCTCGGGGATACCGAGAACAAATGCACCCATCAAAAGACGGATCACGTGCGGGTTCTGAGAGGTTGTGTAAAGCGTCGATTCATCATTGGCAGCATTATAGTCGCCAACTGCAACGCGAGGCTCCATCGGGTTTGCAACCAGACGGTTGTTCACCAACTCAAGAGTGGTGACATGCGCTGCATTCTTGATGGCCTCATCAACCGCAGCTTTGTTGTCTTCAACGAAGCCCCAGTCGTAGCAGAGGTTCGAAGTCAGATCGTCGTGAACCTTAGGAGCGCCTTCCTTGAGCGCCTCTTTCATATTCACAGCAGCAGGAAGCTCTTCGAGATCAAGACCGATTGCTTCAGCAGCGTCACGCGCCTGTTCGCGGGTTTCCGCAACGATTGCCGCGATTGGATCACCTACGTGGCGAACCTTGCCCTGAGCCAGAACGGGGTGACCCGGTTCCTGCATAGGCTGACCATGACGGTCGGTAACCTGCCAGCCGCAGGGCAGACCGCCGATGCCTTCAAAGTCCTTGCCGGTAAAGATACGGACAACGCCTGGCATCGCTTCTGCCGCAGATGTGTCGATCCCGTTAATTTTCGCGTGCGCCACGTCCGAGCGCAAGAAATGCACATAGGTCTGGCCATAGACATTCACGTCGTCGGTGTATTGACCTTTACCGGTCAGGAACCGCACGTCCTCGCGCCGTTTGGAGCTGGCGCCGATACCGCTATCCTTGGGCATCTTATTCCTCCCTGAATAAATCCTTCCGCGCGGCTCCTCCCGCACGGATCATTGATGCGCCCGCCTTATTCGGCGGCGATGTTGCTCACATCTTGACCGCTGGCAGCCATGATCGCTTTGACGATGTTATGGTAGCCTGTGCAGCGGCAGATGTTGCCTTCGAGGTGATGGCGAATTTCTGCCTCGGTGGGCTTTGGATTGTCCTTGAGCAGCGAAGACGCCGCCATGATCATACCCGGTGTGCAGAAACCGCACTGAAGCCCGTGATGCTCTTGGAAAGCTGCCTGAAGCGTGGAAAGTGAGCCGTCTGCGTTCTGCTGGCCCTCGACGGTACCAACATCAGCGCCATCTGCTTCGACTGCAAACATGGTGCAGGACTTCACCTGCAGGCCGTTCACATGCACGGTGCACGCGCCGCACTGCGAGGTGTCGCAGCCAACGTGGGTCCCAGTGAGACGCAAGTTCTCACGCAGGAAGTCAACAAGCAACGTGCGTCCTTCGACGTCGCCCGTGACCTGACGGCCGTTTACCGTCATAGAAATTTTGGTCATGGTTACTCCTCCCTTATGGATACTGGGATCTTACGAGAAAACTCGCTTGATCCAGCCTTTCTTTTCTCCTTCCGCCTGAGCCGGCTCCTCTCCGGCTTCGGTCTCGGCCGCGGGGCCTTCGACAACGGACTGAAATTTCGCAAAAAATTCGTCAGCAAGCTTACGCGCCACACCATCGATGATGCGACTTCCGAGCTGGGCGATCTTTCCGCCGATACGCGCTTCGACAGTGTAGTCGAGCTGAGTGCCACCATCGACGGGTGTCAGTGTGACTTTGGCTCCGCCGTTCGCAAAGCCAGCAGGGCCGCCCTTGCCTTCACCGGAAATCGTGCAGCTTTTACCCTCGACAATATCAGAGAGCTGAACAGCACCTTTGAACGTGGCTTTTACAGGGCCGATCTTTTGAACGACGACAGCTTCAAAGCCATCTGCCACAGAACCACTCATTTCTTGGCAGCCAGGAATGCAGACTTTTAGAACTTCTGGATCCAGAAGGGCCGACCAAACTGCTTCGGGGGCGGCGTTTATGACACGGGAATCAGATAGTTCCACGACTTCCTCCATCTACTTATCAAAAGGCTAGTGCGGGCTTGCGACCCTGCATATACGACCAAAGGCCGATACCTATCTTTCTGGCGCCAAAAACGTTAGCCAGTATTCGGCAAAAATCTTTTCGATTCGTCCACCCTCAAGTGCAGCATAGATCGCATC
>CAYWUN010000050.1:0-18689 GCA_964461315.1 uncultured Aestuarium sp. | reverse complement strand
GGTCCTCCGTTTCCTAATCATAGCGGTGGACCGGTTCAGTGGGGGAGGCTCACGAATAAGGGCGCATTCATTCCTCAGGTCGAGCTGTGAACAAATTTATGCGCTGTGGCGAATCCCATGGCGCGCATGAAAGCGCTGGATTGCACTTTGATCTACGGGTTGGCCCGTGAAAATCCCGACGTATTCAGGCATACGGGCGATACGGAAGTCGACGGTTTCTGACACTTCCATCGCGATATATCCGACCTGAGTATAATAGATCGTCATCGCGCGGGTTTCCCCCTGAACCGAGGTAAATCCGTGCTGTTCGAACATGGTTTTGATTGCAGCGATACGGCGTTGATCTGCTTGGTCCAAACGGCGTTGAAGCGCTTCGTCAATGCGGGCCCAATAGCGAATGGCAAGATCGAGCTTAGAGTCGAATAGCTCATCGCTGATCCAAAGATCAAAAATGTTGAACACAGCCTCGGATATATTTTCAGCATAGGCTTCTGTCTGCCGCACGAGGTTGCCGGTGTTCTTGTCTTCCCACATTTGAATGAGCTCTTCGAGGAGAGCTTCGCGGCTTTTGAAGTGCCAGTAAAACGCTGTGCGCGTCACGGAAAGGCTTTTGGCTAATTCCATCACCTTTACGGACTCGACGCCGCTTGTCGTGAGCGCGGCATAAGCGGCATCGATCCAGACTTGTTTTGGGGTGTCGGTCATGGCTCTCTCGAAAATCTCTTGACACATGTGTCAGTCATCATGACAGATGTGTCAAGTAAAGACTCATGCCAAGGATCAATTCATGAGCACGACCACGCGTACTCGCCGTAACCGCCGCCCTCAGCGTTCCAATGTTGCTGGTGAAAACCCGCATCTTAAGGTGCCGTATATCCTTCGCAGTATCCCGACCTATGATATTGCAAGTGAAGAAAGCCTTGATCAGATTGAGGCGACTGCGGACAAAATCCTTGCTGAGATTGGCATCGAATTCCGTGATGACCCCGAAACTGTGCGGCTTTTTACGGCGGCAGGTGGCAAGGCAACCCATATTTCAGGCGAAACCTATAACGTCCGTTTCGAGCCGGGAATGATCCGCGAATTGCTCAAGACGGCACCGAGCAAGTTTACCCAGCACGCCCGCAATCCGCTGAATTCAGTCGAGATTGGCGAAGAGGCGATGGTTTTTGCGCCTGCCTACGGTTCGCCCTTTGTCATGGATTTGGATCGTGGTCGTCGGTACGGGACGATTGAAGATTTCCAGAACTTCATCAAACTCGCGCAATCTTCCCCATGGCTTCACCATTCGGGCGGGACGATCTGCGAGCCGACCGACGTTCCTGTGAACAAGCGTCACCTCGACATGGTCTATTCGCATATGCGGTATAGTGACCGCGCCTTCCTTGGGTCGATCACGGCTCCTGAACGAGCTGAAGATAGCATCGAGATGTGCCGTATCCTCTTTGGCGAGGATTACGTGGATGAGAACTGCGTGATCATGGGCAACTTTAACTCGACGTCTCCGTTGGTTTGGGACGGTGTTTCGACCAAAGCGATCCGCGCTTATGCAGGCGCAGGGCAGGGCTCGATCCACTTGCCATTCCTCTTGGGCGGTGCCGTGTCGCCGCTCACGATGGCTGGCGCGGTTGCCCAATCGATGGCCGAGTCTATGGTGGGCTGTGCTCTTACACAACTTGTTCGTCCAGGAGCGCCCGCGGTCTTCGCCTCATTCTTGTCGACTATGGCTTTGCGCACAGGATCGCCCACCTTTGGAACGCCCGAGCCAGCTCTTGGCTCGCTCGTGATGGGTCAGCTTGCGCGGCGTTTGAACCTGCCGCTGCGCTGCGCAGGGAGCTTTACCAACTCCAAGCTTCCTGATGCCCAAGCGATGCAGCAATCCATGATGTCGATGCTGTCAGCGGTGCAGTGCGGTGCGAACTACATCCTCCACTCGGCAGGCTTCCTCGACGGGCTTTTGTCGATGTCCTACGAGAAGTTCGTGTTGGATGCTGATGTCTGCGGTGCACTTCACGTTTATCTTAAGGGTATGGAAGTGAACGAAGAAGCGCTTGCCTTTGAAGCGCTTGCGGAAAAAGGCCCCGGCGAGCACCTTTTTGGGACCGCACACACGATGCGGCACTATGAAACCGCCTATTACGACAGCGCCCTTGACGACAACCAGCCGTGGGAGACGTGGGACGAACAGGGCGGGATCGACTCCGCAACCCGTGCCAACAAGCGCTGGAAAGAAACGCTCGAGAACTATGAGGCCCCGCCAATGGACGAGGGCACCGACGATGCACTCAAGGAATTCATTGCTAAGAAAAAGGCTTCGATGCCTGACGCGTGGTACTAAGACATGTCAAACGATCCACTTCTCCAGCCCTACCAACTCAAGCACCTGACCCTTCGCAATAGGATCATGACGACGAGCCACGAGCCGGCCTATCCCGAAGACGGGATGCCCAAAGATCGCTATCGTGTCTATCATGAGGAGCGCGCAAAAGCGGGTGTTGCTCTGTCTATGACGGCTGGCTCCGCTGCTGTGTCCAAGGACAGCCCGCCGGTGTTCAACAACGTACTGGCTTATAAGGACGAGGTCGTTCCGTGGGTGCGCCGTTTGACAGATTCCCTGCACGAGCATGGCTGCGCAGCGATGATCCAGCTAACGCACCTTGGGCGCCGCACGGGCTGGAACAAGGGCAATTGGCTACCGTCTGTTTCCCCTGGTCCTGACCGTGAACCCGCACACCGCGCTTTCCCCAAAGTCATGGAAGACTGGGACATCGAACGGATCATTTCGGACTACGCTGATGCCGCCGAGCGCATGAAAGAAGGCGGGATGGACGGGATCGAGCTCGAGGCTTACGGCCATTTAATCGATCAGTTCTGGTCTCCACTGACGAACCATCTAGACGGACGCTACGGTGGTTCGACTTTGGAAACGCGGCTCCAATTCGGTATGGATGTGATTACCGCAATCCGCGAGCGCGTGGGCTCCGAGTTCCTGATTGGCGTGCGTTATACAGCCGATGAACAGGCTGTCGGGGGCACCACGGCGAAAGACGGACTTCTGATCGCAGAGTTGCTACGCGATAGCGGGAACGTTGATTTCCTCAACGTCATTCGCGGGCGCATCCATACGGACGCGGCCATGACCGACGTGATCCCGCTTCAGGGATATAAGAGCGCACCA
Source organism: uncultured Aestuarium sp. (assembly GCA_964461315.1). Lineage (GTDB taxonomy): Bacteria > Pseudomonadota > Alphaproteobacteria > Rhodobacterales > Rhodobacteraceae > Marivivens. The sequence goes on along the minus strand of CAYWUN010000050.1, from coordinate 15,511 downwards.
CATCTCGATTTTGCTGGTGAAGTGCGCAAAATCTCGGGCCTGCCAACCTTTCATGCAGCGCGTATTCCTGATGTCGCGACCGCGCGCCATGCAATCGCTGCGGGGCACCTTGATATGGTTGGTATGACCCGTGCTCACATGGCTGATCCGCATATTGTGCGCAAAATCATGGAGGGGCGCGAGGATGATATTCGCCCCTGTGTCGGCGCGACCTATTGTTTGGACCGCATCTATCAAGGCGGCGAAGCGCTGTGCATCCACAACGCGGCAACGGGTCGAGAGCTTACCATGCCGCAAACCATCACGCCCGCTGATCAACAGCGTAAAGTTATCATTGTCGGCGCTGGCCCAGCAGGGCTTGAGGCGGCGCGCGTTGCTGCCGAGCGTGGTCACGATGTGACTGTTCTTGAGGCTGCGGCCGAGGCTGGCGGTCAAATTCGTCTGACCGCTCAGAACCCGCGCCGAAAGGAAATGATAGGGATCATCGACTGGCGGATGGCACAATGCGCTGCGCGTGATGTGGAGTTCCGGTTCAACACTTGGGCCGAGGCAGACGACGTCACAGCTCTGAAACCCGATGTCGTGATCATCGCGACGGGCGGGATGCCGAACCTTCGTCTTTTTGAACAAACGGGCGAGAGCGATCTTGCCGTGTCGTCGTGGGATATCATTTCGGGCGACGTGAAACCAACCGGATCGGTTTTGATCTATGATGAAAGCGGCGATAACCCCGGTTTGCAAGCTGCTGAGGTCGCGGCAAACGCAGGTTGCGAGGTCGAGATCATGACCCCTGACCGCTCGCTCGCGCCTGATATCATGGCAATGAACCTGACGCCTTATATGCGCGCGCTTCAGGACAAAGATGTCACGATAACAGTCGTTAAGCGTCTTCTTTCGATCGCGCGTGACGGCAATAAGCTCAAAGCGACGATTGGCACGGATTACAGTGCTTATACCGAGGAAAAGCACTACGACCAGATCGTCGTCAACTATGGGACGATGCCACTTGCGGATCTTTATTTCGATCTCAAGCCGCTCTCATCCAATGAGGGCGAGCTCGACCACGATGCCTTTATCAATGGTGGGGCGCAAACCGTGGTCCGCAATCCCGAAGGCAAGTTCCAGCTTTTCCGCATTGGCGACGCGGTCTCTAGCCGCAATACGCATGCTGCGATCTATGATGCGCTAAGGCTCGTAAAGGATATCTAAGGGATCTTTTCGCGGCGCAATACGTCTTCGATCCGAGACACATCAAGGGGGTGGTTGAGTTCCCAGAACTCGCGCCCCCTTGCTTCGACTTCGACACAGCGCACGGGCACACCGTGATAGAGAAAGCGCAGCTGCTCGAGGCCTTCGAGCTGCTCAAGTTGCGTTTCATCTTTGGAAAGGTAGAGTTCGAGCGCTGCGGGGGTATATGCATAGACGCCGACATGGTGGAATACAGGGACGAGTTCGTCAGTGCGATAGCGCCGGCCTGTAAACGGAAGCACCTCTTTCGAGAAGTAGAGAGCGTCCCCCTTTGCGTCCATCACCGCAGTCGTGCCGCCAACGCGCCCCTGAAGACGGTCTTCCATGAAACGGGCGTGAATATCTGGTTCGCAGCGAAGCACAGGAGTTGCGACCTGTGTCGATCTGTCCATCGCTTCAATCAAGGCCTCCACGAACCAAGGCGGGGTGAGGGGCGCATCCCCTTGCAAATTGATGACGAGATCGGCCGACGAGCCGAGGCGGGAAATCGCATCAGCACAGCGCTCAGTCCCGTTGCGGCAGCCTTCGGAAGTCATCACGACTTTGGCGCCAAAGCGCTTGGCTTCGGCTTCAATCCGCGCGTCATCCGTGGCGACATAAACTTCGTCCACGCCGCGCACCTCTTGGGCGGCAAGCCAACTCCTTTCGATCAGGGTTTTCGCCTGACCCGAATAACCGTGGAGAGGCACCAGAGGTTTGCCAGGATAGCGCGTCGAGGCATAGCGGGCCGGAATGATGATTATCGTCTTTTGCGAGGTCATTTCAGTCGTCATGTTAGGGTGCACGGAACGGTTGTGCATCCTTTATCAGGCTTTTCTATGGCAGCGCAAAAGAAAGCGCCGCCCCGAGGTCAGGGCGGCGTGAAAACCTTACGGCTTGCGGCGCGGGCGAGCGTCAGAGCCTTTTGGCTGGCGCCCCTTGAAACCGCCTTCGCGCGCAGGACCCGAAGGTTTGGGGCCTTTGCGGAACGGTTTATCACCGTCAGGCTTGCCGCCGCCGAATTTGCCCGCAGGCTTGCCAAATGACTTACCTGCACGATCACCGCGAGGGCCTTCCGATTTGAAGCGGTCGCCGCGTGGTGCGTCCGAATTGCGCTCGCCGCGGGGTTTGTCGAACTTGCGTTCGCCTTTACCCCAATCCCCTTTGGGCTTGTCGCCGCGCGGCTTGTCACTGCGCGGTTTGTCGCTGCGGGGGCGATCGCCAAAACCGTCTTCGCGGGGCTTGTCCCCAGCGCGGAAGAAGGTCTTGGACGAGGCCGGTTTAGAGAAGGACTTCGCAGGCATTTTGCCTTCGGCGCGAAGCTTGCTGTGACGCGGCTTCTTCTCGCGCTCGGCGGGGGCATTTACATCTGCGGACTCGCCGCGGGGTGTGCGAACGGGCTTTTCAAAATGCGGACGATCTTCACGTGCCGGCTCGGCGCGGGGTGCACGATCCTCACGCGGAGTGAACTCGCGGCGCGGCTTGGGTTCGAATGCGGAGTCTTCACGAGGCGCACGCTCGGCACGGGGGGCACGTTCCTCACTGGGCGCACGGTCTTCGCGCGGAGCGCGTTCGGGGCGCGGGCCGCGTTCCGGACGTGGGCCACGGTCAGGACGGGGGCCACGGTCAGTACGATCGCCTTTGTCAAAGCCGCCGCTTTTGCGGGGACGCTCTTCAGGTGCGTCGGATGCGGCAATGGTGATCCCATCTTCCAACTGCATCTTGTCGCCAACAGACGAAAGGAAACCTTTTACTGCACCTTCTGCGATTTCAACAAACGTTTGGCCATCGCGGATGCGGATTGCGCCGATGCTGGTCTTGTCCAAGTTACCAGCGCGGCAAATGAGCGGGAGAAGCCAACGGGCTTCGGCGCGATCTTCGCGGCCTACGCTGAGCGAGAACCACTTGGACGGGCCAAAGTCAGCAGCTTGCTTTTTGGGCGCGGGCATATCCGGTGGAAGCAGATCTTCGGGAGCCGAGCGTCCAGCACGGAACTGGCGCAGGTAAGCCACCGCAATTGCCTCGGCGGAGTGACGGGCAAGGAGCTTTGCTGCGAAATCGGCTTCGCCACCTTCGGCTTCGCCCGAGAAAACTTCAGAGGCTAGGAGACGCTCTTCGTCAGCGGCCATAATCTCATCCGCTGATGGCGGAACCGTCCAGTCGGCGGAAATTTTCGCCCACTTGAGAAGGTTCTCTGCCTTTCTGCGGGCCTTGTTCGGTACGATGAGTGCGGACACGCCTTTGGAGCCAGCACGGCCTGTACGACCAGAGCGGTGCAGAAGGGCTTCGGTGTTCTGCGGAAGGTCCGCGTGGATTACCAGCTCGAGCCCCGGAAGGTCGATGCCCCGTGCGGCTACGTCCGTTGCGATACAAACGCGGGCACGTCCGTCGCGCATTGCCTGAAGTGCGTGGCTACGCTCGGTCTGTGTCAGTTCGCCCGAGAGAGCAACAACGCTAAAACCGCGGTTGGCAAGGCGCGCAGTGAGGTGGCTTACCATGTTGCGGGTATTGCAGAACACGATGGAATTCTTCGCATCTTGGAAGCGAAGAAGGTTGATCACGGCCTTCTCAACATCATGCGGAGCAACGACGAGCGCTTTGTATTCGATATCGGCGTGCTGCTTTGCGCCGCCCATGGTCGAGATGCGCTGAGGGTCGTTGAGATAGCGGTTCGAGATCGCTTCGATGGATTTCGACACGGTGGCCGAGAACATAAGAGTGCGGCGTTCTTCGGGAGCTTTGCCAAGAATGAACTCTAGGTCCTCGCGGAAACCGAGGTCGAGCATCTCGTCAGCTTCGTCGAGCACGACGGCACGAATGTCTGTTAAGTCGATTGCGCCGCGCTCGATATGATCGCGCAGACGGCCTGGTGTGGCAACAACGATGTGTGCCCCGCGCTCGAGAGCGCGACGTTCGTCACGGGCGTCCATGCCGCCCACGCAAGTTGCGAGGCGTGCACCAGCGTGTTCATAGAGCCATTCAAGCTCGCGCTTAACCTGGAGTGCAAGTTCGCGGGTTGGTGCAATAACAAGTGCGAGCGGAGAACCGGCGCGGTCGAGGCGTTCATTGCCTTCGAGAAGGGTAGGACCGATGGCCAGACCAAAGCCGACTGTCTTGCCCGAACCAGTTTGCGCGGAAACGAGAAGATCGCTTCCAGCATATTCTGGGGCCGTTACGGCCTCTTGGACGGGTGTTAGCGTGGTATAGCCGCGCTCTTCGAGCGCAAGGGCGAGAGGATCAGACATGAGGGGCTTTGCAAATGGCGGCACATCAAGGGGGCCGGACTTCGATTAAGCGCTCGCAATAGGCGCTTTTACACCGCTTGTATAGTAAAATCGCATGATCTGCCTATGCAGTCACGTCAATGCTGCTGTGCAGCAAGTTGGGCTGTCAGAGTGACTTTAGGACCCAGATTACGCGTCCCAAGGGTCGAATGCTGTCTGCATTTCGGCCCGTTTTGACAATAGGTTGGGCGCCGATGCGGTCAAATGCGATCGTCACGACGCCGGTCTCGCGCGTGGCGCGACCAATCCGAAGCTTGTTATCATCCATAAGAACCATGATCTCGGAATGGTTCGTAAGGGATTGATTTTTATCAATAAGACAAATGTTGAAGGCATTAATCGTGGGCGCCATTGCATCGTCTGGCGCGGCGACCAAGGCGAGGTCTCGAAGCGACGTCGCTTTTTCCATCAACCATTCGCGCGCAAAACTCACAGGAGGTATTGCGAGTGTCTGGGGAACCTCATGGTGAAAGGGAATTTTGATAAAGCCGTTTTCTGTGATGGGGGGCGGTCCATCTTCGGCAAAACCTAAAGGAAGGGACTGCTCGGTGATGCCAAGATATTCAAAGAGCGCAATGACACGGTCTGTGCTCGGAATGCGTCCAGCGCGTATATCGCGGATGAGGCCATCGTGCCCCACAACATCTATTGAAGCACGTCTTGCGGACACACCTTTCTTGCGTAGTCCCTGCTCAACACTATTGAGCAAAGCGGTGGCAATCTGAGCCGACCTCGTTGTTGTTAGAAGCATTTTAAATTTGTCTCAAAGATAAGAACATAAAATCTTGACTGGTTGCGATTTTTAGTTCTTAATCTATCCTGAATTGTGGAGCCATGGTGCGCTCTGTTCGAAATCTGACTGTCCTTTGGTTGCATCGATCGTTTGCGTGATGATCGTCATTATGACTGTATTTGTCCGTGTCTGACCACCATATAGAGATTGAGATGGGAAACTTTCCCGAAAAGGTGGCGCAAGCTTTTGCGGCTTGCAACCCTCTTTCTGATGCTCAACGCCTTGCTTTAGCTATACTTTTGGTTCGTCAGGTGAGCGATCCCCACTGCAAGTTGCAATTGCAGCGGTTGGCTGCAATCTCCGCTGAGCGTGCTGCGGAAATGTGAACGAAGCGAAGTTTCGTCAGTTAAGATGATTCTAATAAGCTGAACTGGTTAACTCTCGGTAAACGCAATGCGTGTGCTGTCCGGGATTGGGCTACATTTTGGCAATGTCTCAATAATTAGTGGTTGCCCCTGACTTATCCCCAAGAAATTGCTTTACACAGAAGGGCTAACGGCTCACGATGTAGTGTATGGGGGTGTCGCAGAACACCGTCTCTTGAAAGAGCACCAAGCGTTAGTCAGCTGCCAACGGGCTATCGCAAGAGCAGAGAGGCCGAGCACATGTCACTATCAGAAAGTTACATCGACGAAGGTGATATTCATCCGATCGATTTGGTCGAACACATTGCCGAACATCACGCTTGGGAATTCGACCGTATCGCCGATGATCAGATCGCAATGGCGGTTGAAGGTCAGTGGCGCGCCTATTCGATCACCTTGGCTTGGTCGGCTTATGACCAAACCCTGCGTCTTATCTGCACATTCGAGATGGAACCGCCCGAAGAGCGGATGCCAGCGCTTTATGAAATGCTCAACCTCGCGAACGATGTTTGCTGGGCTGGTGGATTTACGTGGTGGGACGAGCAGAAGCTCATGGTTTTCCGTTACGGTTTGATCCTCGCTGGCGATCAGGTCGCAAGCCCAGAGCAGATTGATACGATGATTAGTGCCGCTGTCATGAGCTGTGAACGGTTCTATCCAGCCATCCAACTTGTGACTTGGGCTGACCGCACCCCGCAGGACGCGATGAACGTCGCAATTGCCGAGGCTTACGGGCGCGCCTGATCTTGCATCCCGCGCCCGTGGTCCATAACACTTCGCTCTGAAACACGAGGGGAGTTCCCATGGATATGAGTTTGGTGGCCCAAAAAGGGCTGGTGCTTTTGGGCTGTGGCAAGATGGGCTCGGCGATGCTCGCCGGTTGGCTCAAGGGTGGATTGCCTGCGGCCTCGGTTTGGGTGCTCGATCCTTTTCCAAGCGATTGGCTCAAAGCGCAGGGTGTTAACATCAACCAAGGCATCCCTGCGGAACCCGCAATTGCATTGATCGCCGTCAAACCTCAGATGATGGGCGAAGCGCTTCCTTCGATGCAGGCCTTGGGCAATGGCTCGACTCTTTTCATTTCGGTTGCGGCTGGAACACCGATTTCCAAATTTGAGGATGTGCTTGGCGTCGAGACGCCCATCGTCCGCGCGATGCCGAACACGCCTGCCGCGATTGCACGCGGGATCACCGCGATCATCGGGAACACCAAAACGACCGAGGCCCATCTTGGGCTAAGTGAGGCTCTTTTGAAGGCTGTGGGGCAAGTGGTTCGACTTGAGAGCGAAGACCAAATGGATGCTGTGACCGCAGTGAGCGGTTCCGGTCCCGCCTATGTGTTCCATTTGATCGAAACACTGGCCGCAGCAGGCGAAAAAGAGGGACTATCGCCCGAACTGAGTATGGCGCTCGCAAAAGCAACAGTTGGAGGTGCAGGTGCACTGGCCGAACAGGCAGAGGAAACGCCTGCGCAGCTTCGCATCAACGTGACCTCGCCAAACGGCACCACGCAGGCCGCACTCGAAGTTCTGATGAATGCCGAAAAGGGAATGCCCAAGCTACTTGAGGAAGCTGTCAAAGCTGCCGCAGATCGTTCAAAGGAACTGTCCCGTGGCTGAGATAACCTTTGACGATTTCCTTGCCGTCGATATCCGTGCTGGCCGCGTGATCCGCGCTGAACCTTTCCCCGAGGCACGTAAACCCGCGATCAAGATGTGGATCGATTTTGGCCCTGAAATTGGCGAACGCAAAACTTCGGCCCAGATCACCGCGCATTACGACCCCGAGACCTTGGTTGGAAAACAGGTCATGGGCGTTGTGAACTTCCCCCCGCGTCAGATTGGCAAGTTCATGTCCGAAGTTCTGGTCCTTGGGGTCTATGACGAAAATGGCGGTGTGGTCCTCATCACGCCCGACAAAGACGTGCCCGTGGGCGGGAGAATGTGCTGATGAAACTGCTGATTACGCGGCCAATCGACGATCAGGTCTTGGCTCAGGCTAAGGCTCGTTTTGACGTGACTTATCGTGCTGGCGAAGCGCCCTTGTCAGTCGCCGAGGTGACGGCGGCACTGGGCGATTATGATGCGATCTTGCCGACACTTGGTGATCCGTTCAACGCGGCGGCCATCGAAGCGGCGGGTGAAGCGCGCTGCAAAGTGCTCGGAAACTTTGGTGTCGGATACAACCACATCGACGTGACTGCTGCGGCCAAAGCAGGGATAGCCGTGAGCAATACGCCTGATGTTCTCACCGATGCGACTGCGGATATAGCGTGGACTTTGATCCTCTCGACCTGTCGGCGTGCAGGTGAGGGCGAGCGTCAGCTGCGGGCGGGCGAGTGGAAGGGCTTTGACCCCAAAGGTATGCTCGGCACCCATGTCACGGGTAAAACGCTTGGCATGATCGGAATGGGGCGTATTGGTCAGGCGATTGCGAAACGTGGTCACTTTGGCTTCGACATGCCCGTCGTCTATTTCAACCGTTCGGCCAAAGAACTGCCGTTTGAGGCACGACGAATTGAGGACATGCACGAACTTCTCGGCGTTGCCGATATCGTCGTTGTCGCAGTTCCAGGTGGAGCTGAGACGGTCAAGCTGATCGACCGAACCGCGATTTCCGCCATGCGGGGTGATACCATCTTTGTGAATATCAGTCGCGGTGAAGTGGTGGACGAAGAGGCCTTGATCGACGCGCTTGAAGCCAATGAAATTGGTGGCGCGGGGCTTGATGTCTATGAGAAAGAGCCGATTGTTCCTGCACGTTTGACCGCTTTGGAAAATTGTGTCCTGCTTCCGCACTTGGGAAGCGCAACCGTCGAGACGCGCCGCGCGATGGCGCAGATGGCGCTTGATAACATCATAGCGTTTGCCGAAGGCCGAGCTATGCCTCAGCGCGTGAATTGATTAGGATGCGGGGTGGTCGCCGACCGCCTCGCGCCAATGACGGCGGCAGAGCGAGACATAGCGTTCATTGCCGCCAATTGCGACCTGATCTCCAGCAGTAAGGACATTGCCTTCGGCGTCTTTGCGAATGACCATGGTCGCCTTTTTCCCGCAATGACAAATCGTGCGCACTTCGCGCATTTCATCGGCCAAAGCGAGGAGCGCGGCTGATCCAGGGAAAAGCTTGCCCTGAAAATCGACGCGCAGGCCATAGCACATCACGGGTACGTGAAGATCATCGACCGCGCGGGCGAGCTGCCAAACTTGGGCCTCTTCAAGGAACTGGGCTTCGTCGATGAAAATACAGGCGCAGGGGCCAACTTCTAGGCGCACTTTAATTTTAGCGTAAAGATCCTCACCCGCACCAAATGTATCTGCATCAGCTCCGATACCAATGCGGCTTCCAATCCGGCCCTCGCCTGCGCGATTGTCGAACTGTGCGGTGAGCAGATAGGTCTGCATCCCACGTTCGATATAGTTATGCGAGGCCTGAAGCAGGATCGTCGACTTTCCTGCGTTCATGGTGGAATAGTTGAAATAGAGCTTTGCCAAGAAACGTCCCCCCAGAGGCGGAAACGGGCGGAGTTTCCTCCGCCCGCTTGCGATTAACCCTGTAGGCTGCGAACCCCGATGTCACCCTCGCTGCGGGCCTGCATTGCCAGCGCTGCGGCATGAGAGGCGGCGGCCGTGGTGAAGTAGGGGATCTTATCATAGAGCGCGACTGCACGGATATCGCGGCTGTCCTCTACGGCCTGCGCGCCTTCGGTGGTGTTGAAGACGAGGCTAATGTGACCGTCCTTGAGGCGATCCACGATGGTGCGGCCACCTTCATAAACCTTGTTCACGATTTCGCACTCGACGCCGTTTTCGGTAAGCCAACCAGCGGTGCCGCGTGTTGCGACGATGGCAAAGCCCTGTTCGACAAGGATCTTAGCGGCTTCGAGCATATCAGCGCCCTTGTCCGCGTCACGGATCGAGACGAACACATTGCCTTCGGTCGGAAGGAGCGTGCCCGCACCAAGCTGTGCCTTGAGGAAGGCGCGGCCAAACGAGCGGTCCCAACCCATGACTTCGCCTGTGGAGCGCATTTCCGGCCCAAGGATCGTGTCAACACCGGGGAAGCGTGCAAAGGGAAGCACGGCTTCTTTGACTGAGAACCAAGGCGTCTTGGGGTCAGCAAGAGTGAAGGGATCAGGTTGCGCGACAGTCGCCATTGGATCGAGATCGGTCGGATAGGGCTCACGGAGCGGGAAGTTCGAGAGCGGCTCCCCTGCCATCAGACGTGCGGCGATCGACGCAATCGCGGAGTCGACAGCTTTAGCGACGAAGGGCACAGTGCGCGATGCACGCGGGTTTACCTCGATGAGGTAAACGTCGCCGTCTTTAACTGCGAACTGAACGTTCATAAGGCCGATGACCTTGAGTGCTTTGGCCAGAGCCACCGTCTGCTTGCGGATTTCTGCAACGATGTCCGCCGGAAGCGTGTGCGGAGGCAGACAGCAAGCGGAGTCGCCCGAGTGAACGCCAGCCTCTTCGATGTGCTGCATGATGCCCGCAACGTGGACGTTTTCGCCATCGCAGAGCGCATCGACATCAACCTCGGTTGCGCCCGAGAGATAGCTGTCGAGAAGCACAGGGCTGTCGCCCGAAACGACCACGGCCTCGTTGATGTAGCGCTCAAGCTGAGCCATATCGCGAACGATTTCCATCGCACGGCCGCCGAGGACATAGGAAGGGCGAATAACCAGCGGGAAGCCGATTTCTTTTGCGATCTCGATTGCCTGAGCGTCGGTAGATGCGATGCCGTTGACCGGCTGCTTGAGGCCAAGGCGGTTCACGAGGTCTTGGAAACGCTCGCGGTCTTCAGCAAGGTCGATTGCATCAGGCGAAGTGCCGAGGATCGGAATGCCTGCTTCTTCAAGCGCATTCGCAAGCTTGAGCGGGGTCTGACCGCCGAACTGGACGATAACGCCGTGAAGCGTGCCGTTGTCCTGTTCAACGCGAAGGATTTCCATCACGTGTTCAAATGTCAGCGGTTCAAAATACAGACGGTCCGAGGTGTCATAGTCGGTCGACACGGTCTCGGGGTTACAGTTGATCATGATCGTCTCGTAGCCCTGATCGGTCAGAGCGAAACAAGCGTGACAGCAGCAATAGTCAAATTCGATACCCTGACCGATACGGTTCGGGCCACCGCCGAGGATGACAACCTTTTTACGGTCCGAGGGACGCGCCTCACATTCCACGTCGCCCATCGCAGGGGCTTCATAAGTGGAATACATATAGGGCGTCTGCGCTTCGAATTCAGCGGCGCAGGTGTCGATGCGCTTGAAGACTGCAACAACGCCGAGGTTCTGACGTGCACGGCGTACGTTGTCTTCGTCGCGGCCAGTCAGCTTGGCAAGGCGCGCATCGGTGAAGCCCATCATCTTGAGCTTGCGCAGGCCTTTTTCATCGAGCGGGAGGCCGTTCTTTTTCACGTCGGCTTCGGCCTCGACGATTTCGCGAATGCGGTTGAGGAACCAAGGGTCAAACGAAGTGATCGCAATGATCTCGTCGTTGGTAAAGCCGTGGCGCATGGATTGAGCGATGGTGCGAAGGCGATCAGGGGTCGCCTTCGCAAGAGAGGCGGAGATAGCGGCCTTATCCGGTGCACCCGGAATGGCGATCTCGTCAAAGCCAGTGAGACCCGTTTCCATCGAAGCGAGCGCTTTTTGCATCGACTCGTGGATCGTGCGGCCGATGGCCATGGCTTCGCCGACCGACTTCATGGCGGTGGTCAGTTCAGGCTTGGAGCCCGGGAACTTTTCAAAGGCAAAACGCGGGATCTTGGTGACGACATAGTCGATGGTCGGCTCGAACGAAGCCGGTGTGACCTTGGTGATGTCGTTGTCGAGTTCGTCGAGAGTGTAGCCCACAGCGAGCTTTGCCGCGATCTTGGCAATCGGGAAACCCGTTGCTTTAGAGGCGAGAGCGGACGAACGCGACACGCGCGGGTTCATCTCAATCACGACCATACGGCCATCTTTGGGGTTAACGGCCCACTGAACGTTGGAGCCGCCCGTTTCAACGCCGATCTCGCGCAGAACCGCGATCGAGGCGGTGCGCATGATCTGGTATTCTTTGTCGGTGAGCGTCAGAGCAGGAGCAACGGTGATCGAGTCGCCTGTGTGAACACCCATTGGGTCAACGTTTTCAATCGAGCAGACGATAATGGCGTTGTCGGCTTTGTCGCGGACCACTTCCATTTCGTATTCTTTCCAGCCGAGAAGCGACTCATCGACAAGGATCTGACCCACGGGCGAGGCGTCCATACCCGTGCGGCAGTAGTATTCGTATTCTTCGCGGTTATACGCCACGCCGCCGCCTGTGCCGCCGAGCGTGAAGGCAGGGCGGATAATCGCCGGAAGACCAATTTCCTCGAGCGCTTCAAGAGCAAGAGCGATACCTGCTTTGAGGTCTTTCTTGCCCTTGGCGTCTTTGGGGGCGGTGACGATGGTCGCTTTGGGGTTCTCGATGCCGAGACGGTCCATCGCTTCGCGGAACAGTTTGCGGTCTTCGGCCATTTCGATGGCCTCGCGCTTGGCGCCGATCATTTCGACGTTGAACTTCTCAAGCACACCCATGTCAGCAAGGGCGAGCGAGGTGTTCAGACCGGTTTGGCCGCCCATCGTCGGGAGAAGCGCATCGGGGCGCTCTTTCTCGATGATCTTGGCAACGACCTCAGGTGTGATCGGTTCAATATATGTGGCATCGGCCAGACCCGGATCGGTCATGATCGTTGCAGGGTTCGAGTTCACCAGAATGACGCGGTAGCCTTCTTCGCGAAGAGCTTTACAAGCTTGGGCGCCCGAATAATCGAATTCGCAGGCTTGCCCGATGACAATGGGTCCGGCTCCGATGATCATGATCGACTTGATGTCGGTTCTCTTCGGCATGGTTCTATCCCTCGTATCGGTATGTGGCAGGCATGGGTCGTGAACGCGAGACTCGGTCATCTTGCGCCGCACAAATTGTCGTGGGTTATAGGGATGGAGAAGCGCGGCGCAAGGCCTGATCCGCGCTTTTCCGCGGAAAATCCGAGCAACTTTTGACAAGAGCGTCCGCCGAACAGGCAAAAGGTCGTTTTGAACCCAACTTTTGCGTGTTTCAGCCCTGTAACCTCGTCGGCACGGGCATTATGTAAGCGGCGATTTGAGCAGGAGTGCATTTGAAACTTCGTTTTGATTATGGGCCGCAAGGTCAGGCTACGACATTCGACCGTGCTCTTCAGGTGATCGAGGCGCACACCGTGCGTGAAATCGGACCTGCGTTGGACGAGATGGAGCGCGCCCGCCAAGAGGGATTCTGGCTCGCCGGATATGCGAGCTATGAGGCGGGATATGCGCTTGAGCCACGCCTGAGATCGATTGTTCCGCTAGAGCGCCGCGTGCCTCTGCTTCGCTTTGGCGTGTATGAAGGATGCGGCGCTGCCTCTAAACTGCGAGCAGGCGAAGCGACGATTTCCAGCCTCAAACCGCGTTGGAATTTGGAAGAGTATAAAGCCGCCTTTGATCGGTTGCGCACCTATATCAGCGCTGGCGATATTTATCAGGCCAATTTGACCTTCCCGATTGATGCTGTCGCAAAGGGTGGGGCAGAGGCTCTTTACGCCTCACTCGCAGAGCGCCAGCCCGTTGGTCATGGCGTGTTGATGGAATGCGGCGACTTTGACGTTTTGAGCCGCTCGCCTGAACTGTTTTTCAGTCTAGGTTTGGATGGCGTGCTTTCGACGCGTCCGATGAAGGGCACGATGCCTCGCGGTAAAACAGTTTCCGAAGACGCGGCGAACATGTCGTTCCTAAGATCGGACGAAAAGAACCGCGCCGAAAATCTTATGATCGTTGATTTGCTTAGAAACGATCTAAGCCGGATCTCCGAAGTTGGGAGCATCCGCGTCCCTGAACTTTTCAAAATCGAAACCTATGAAACGGTGCATCAGATGACATCGCTCGTGACTGGGCAAAGCCGTCAGGGCGTCACCATCGCCCAGATATTCGAGGCGCTTTTCCCGTGTGGTTCGATAACTGGCGCGCCAAAACTGCGCGCGATGGAAATCGTACGCGAGCTAGAGCCGTGGGCACGGGATGTGTATTGCGGCTCTATCGGCTGGGTTGCCCCAGACGGCCGCGCGGAATTCAACGTGGCGATCCGCTCCATCCTTCTGCAAGGCGAGCGTGCGACATTGAACGTAGGGGGCGGCGTTGTCTGGGACAGCACGGCTGCATCAGAATATGAGGAGGCGCTATGGAAAGCTCGTTTCGCCAAGCTATCCCCGAAAATACCCGCCTGATCGAAACCTTGGGCTGGTCACCCGTCAAGGGTTTTGCCTTTCTCGACCTCCACCTTAATCGTCTGGAAGCGAGTGCTGCTCGGCTTGGCTTTCCATTAGATCGCGGTGCATGCCAAAATGCGCTCGTGCTTGACGAAGATCAGCCTCTGAGGGTGCGTCTGACGCTCGGCTCCAGCGGCGATATTGACGTCACCTACGGCGCGCTCCCGCCAAATCCCGCGGTCTGGCGCATTGCGTTTCACGAATGCAGGCTTGATCCAAGGAATCCGTGGCTTGGCATCAAAAGCACGAACCGTGCAATTTATGATGAGGCAAGAGCGGAGCTTCCCAAAGGCATTGACGAGTGGCTCTTCCTGAACACAAAAGGCGAGCTTTGCGAAGGAACGATCACCAATATCTTCGTTGTCCGCGAGGATTGGGAAAAGGTAACGCCGCCTCTCAGCTCAGGACTTCTTCCTGGTGTTCTTCGGACAAGTCTTTTGATGAATGGATGGAAAGAGGCTGTTCTCACCGGCGATGATCTGGCAAAAGCGCGTGAAATATACATGGGGAACGCACTTCGAGGCCTGATTAGGGCTGAACTTGCGCCCTTTGCTTGACAACGCCGCGCCAACCTTGTGTATCGGCCACTGACCGAGCCTAACCCATAGGAAACGACTCTATGCACGCCTATCGCACCCATAACTGCGCCCAATTGACCAAAGCAAACGTTGGCGAGACCGTCCGTCTGTCCGGCTGGGTTCACCGCGTGCGCGACCACGGCGGTATCCTCTTTATCGACCTTCGCGACACCTACGGCGTGACGCAAGTTCTTTGCGATCCCGACTCGGCGGCCTTTGCAGCCGTTGAAAAGGTCCGCTCTGAATGGTGTATCCGCATTGACGGCGAAGTGAAGGCGCGTGACCCCGAGCTGGTGAACCCCAAGCTGCCGACTGGTGAAGTCGAAGTCTTTGTGCGCGACATCGAAGTTCTTGGCGAAGCCAAAGAACTCCCGCTCATGGTGTTCGGCGATCAGGAATATCCAGAGGAAACCCGTCTGCGCTATCGCTACCTCGACCTGCGCCGCGACGCGATGCAGTCGAACATGAAACTGCGTTCGGATGTTGTAGCCTCGATGCGCAAGCGTATGTGGGACCAGAACTTCCGCGAATTCCAAACGCCGATCATCACGGCATCGTCGCCCGAAGGTGCTCGTGACTTCCTGGTGCCTTCGCGTTTGCATCCGGGCAAGTTCTATGCACTTCCGCAGGCTCCGCAGCAGTTCAAGCAGCTGATCATGGTTTCGGGCTACGACCGTTATTTCCAGATCGCGCCTTGCTTCCGTGACGAAGACCCGCGTGCCGACCGTTCGCCCACTGACTTCTATCAGCTCGACCTTGAGATGTCGTTCGTGACCCAACAGGACGTGTTCGACACAATCGCGCCCGTTCTCGCAGGCGTCTTCGAAGAATTCGGCGGCAACAAAAAAGTCGATGCGCCCTCCGAATGGCCGCAGATTTCCTATCGCGACTCTGCGCTCTGGTATGGCACCGACAAGCCCGACCTTCGCAACCCGATCAAGATGCAGG
>CAYWUN010000049.1:0-19202 GCA_964461315.1 uncultured Aestuarium sp. | reverse complement strand
TGATTCCACTAGTCCCTTTTGCTATGGGTCACACGCCTCTTTCTTCGGAGGTGCGAGGGCCGGCGGGAGGCACCAAAGCAAAGCCGATCTGATCTCTGGCGGGCGCATAGGCGGACCCGGAAGAAGACCAAGAGCTCTGAGATGGCGTCAAACTTTGCGGGACCACCGCAAGCAAGATAGGAGATGATCAGATGAACCTGATCGCACAGCTCGAGGCAGAACAAATTGCCTCGCTCGGGAAGACCATTCCCGACTTCAAAGCCGGCGACACCATTCGCGTTGGCTACAAAGTGACCGAAGGCACCCGCTCGCGCGTACAGATGTACGAAGGCGTTTGCATCAGCCGCAAGAACGGCAAGGGCATTGCCGGTTCGTTCACTGTTCGCAAGATTTCCTTTGGCGAAGGCGTTGAGCGCGTATTCCCGCTCTACTCGACCAACATCGACTCGATCGAAGTTGTACGTCGTGGCCGCGTCCGCCGCTCCAAGCTCTACTACCTCCGCACGCGTCGCGGTAAGTCCGCGCGTATTGCTGAGCAGAGCAACTACAAAGCCCTCGAAGCGTAAGGAGCCGGTTAGATGAGAAAAGACATCCACCCCGACTACCACTTCATCGACGTTAAGATGGTCGATGGCACCGTAATCAAGATGAAGTCCACCTGGGGCAAAGAAGGCGACCAGATGTCGCTCGACATCGACCCCTCCGTGCACCCTGCATGGACTGGCGGTTCGTCGCGTCTGCTCGACACCGGTGGCCGCGTGTCGAAGTTCAAGAACAAGTACGCTGGCCTCGGCTTCTAAGCTCTGCCCGTTCGTATTTAGAAACGCCGCTCCTTTCGGGGCGGCGTTTTTCTTTGGGCCAGTGCGTTCGGCAAAAGAAAAGGGCCGCCTCTGATCGGGCGGCCCTTTGTCATGTTTCGCTTATTAGGCTGCGCTACGCTTGCCTTGGGGCTTGCGACGGCGCTGACCGTTGTTGTTGCTGTTCGGACGGGCATTCTGACCGCCGTTGCCGCCGCCTTTGGGCTTGTTGCCAAAACGGCGCGGGCCGCCACGTCCACCCGAAGGCTTCTTGGCAGGAACCTCAGAGCTTTCCCAACGTCGACCAGAGGCGACAGGGATCTCCTGACGGATGGTCTTTTCAATATCGGCGAGTTCGCCCATCTCGTCGGGTGCACAAAGGGCAATAGCCTGACCGTCTTTCCCCGCGCGCGCCGTGCGGCCAATACGGTGGACATATTGGTCCGGCACGTTCGGAAGTTCGTAGTTATAGACGTAGCGCACGTCAGGAATATCAAGACCACGCGCAGCCACATCAGTCGCAACGAGGACGCGCACGGTGCCTGCCTTGAAATCCTTGATCGCGCGATCACGCTGACCTTGGCTCTTGTTGCCGTGGATCGAGGCTACGGCAAAACCCTTCTGCTCCAGCTGACGCGAGAGCTTTTCCATGCCGTGCTTCGTCCGACCGAAGACAAGCGCAAGATCATCGCGGTGCGTGTCGAGAAGTTCAACAAGCAGGTCCGTCTTGGCAGCCTTGGAGACATAGTGGATGGACTGCTCGATCTTGTCCGCAGTCTGACCCGGAGGGTTCACCTGAACACGCACAGGGTTGTTCAAATAGCTCGCAGCGACTTCGGCCATCTGCTTCGGCATCGTCGCGGAAAAGAGCATCGTCTGGCGCTCTTTAGGGAGCATTTCAGCGATACGGCGCAGCGCGTGAATAAAGCCGAGGTCAAGCATCTGGTCTGCTTCGTCGAGCACGAGGAACTGCGTATGTGCAAGGGTCACAGCGCGACGATCAATAAGATCAAGAAGACGACCGGGCGTTGCGACCAGAATGCTGGTGCCACGCTCGAGCTTTTTCGCCTGACCAACGATGCCAGCGCCACCGACGACCAGAACGGTCTTGATGTGGGTACCTTCGGAGAACGCATAAAGGCTTTCCGAGATCTGTTTGGCCAGTTCGCGGGTCGGCGCAAGGATCAAGGCGCGAGCGCTCTTGGGGATCGATTTTTCGCTGACCTTCATCAGCGCGTCGAGCATCGGAAGGCCGAATGCAGCGGTCTTACCAGTGCCCGTCTGGGCAAGGCCCATAACGTCACGACCGTTCATCGCGTGCGGAATCGCCTGCGACTGAATCGGAGTAGGTTCAGTGATGTCAAGATCGGCAAGTTTGTTGATAAGGCGGGGCGCAAGGCCCAGCATGTCGAAATCCATAATAATCCTGTTCCGCGCACGCCAAACGGCAAACGCAAGTAGGCCCCGCATCATGCGGAGCGCTGCAAAGGTTGCGACTGAAACTCGCAAAGAGCCGTATTGCCCTCTTGCCGATCAGACGCGGCCCATTGCGTGAAAGTGGGAACCTGTTTGACCTGTCTTGCGCCTGACCTTCCAATGGTCGCGCTCTGCTCACGCGGCAGGAGACAGCGGTCGAGCGTGCACATGAGGCTAAAGCGCCTCTGAGTCAAGGGTCTGATGAAAATGAATGCTGCAACGCGGCACTCCTTCCATCGTCGAGACACACGCCTTATAGTGCGCACAACGAACAAGAAATGGGGAAGACTGTGGCGCATATAATTGTCGTCGGGAACGAAAAGGGCGGAGCGGGTAAATCCACCGTTTCAATGCACGTAGCAACAGCGCTGGCCCGTATGGGGCACAAGATTGGTTGTCTGGATCTTGACCTTCGTCAAAAAACGATGGGGCGTTATATCCTGAACCGTCAAACCTATTTGGAACAAGAAGGCCTCAACCTTCCCACCCCCTCCTATCACGAACTCCCTGAAGTCGATCCTTCGACACTGAGCGAAGGCGAGAATGTTCTCGATCATCGCCTGTCTGCTGCGGTTGCAATGCTCGAACCCGATTGTGATTTCATTCTCATCGACTGCCCCGGTTCGCACACTCGCCTTAGTCAAGTTGCGCATTCGCTTGCCGATACGCTGATCACACCGCTCAACGATAGCTTTGTCGACTTTGACCTTCTCGCTCACACCGACACCCAAGGCGAAACGATCACAAAACCAAGTGTTTACGCAGAGATGGTTTGGAATGCGCGCCAGCTGCGAGCGCAGGCGGGTCTTGCACCAATCGACTGGATTGTTGTCCGCAACCGTCTTGGTGCGCAGAACATGGTCAACAAGCAAAAAATGGAAAGTGCCTTGGAAAAGCTTTCCAGACGTATCGGCTTCCGCACTGCGCCTGGCTTTAACGAACGAGTGATCTTCCGCGAGCTGTTCCCGCGTGGCCTTACGCTTCTTGATCTCAAAGATATTGGCGTCTCGCAGCTCAACATTTCTAACGTCGCAGCACGTCAAGAGCTCCGCGATCTGATCAAGGCGCTGAACCTTCCCGGGGTAACGCCAGATTTCTAAAGTATTGAAGTGATCACGTGAGATGCTTGGGAAATTAGGCCACTCATCTCACCGATTACTCTGAACTTGGGCCAACTGCATCGCAATCGCGCCGAAGAGCAAGTATGGCGGAGGCAATGGTCTTTACCCTGAAACCAATGAGAAATCAGGGCGGATTATCAAAAATACCCAAAAGAACCTATTGCCCGATTGCGCTTGGGATCATGTGAAAATGGCACGATATTAAGAACATACCGTCTCTTCGAGGTTCGAAATGAACGACAAGCGTTACTATGCCCCCGCCGGCGGCCATCCACCTCAGTCCGAACTCCTTACCGGCCGCGCGGTGTTCACCGAAGCATATGCCGTAATCCCCAAAGATACAATGCGGGACATTGTGACCAGCTTTCTTCCGTTCTGGGAGAAGACGCGGCTTTGGGTCATTGCCCGCCCACTGAGTGGCTTCGCCGAGACCTTTTCGCACTACATCATGGAAGTCGCAGATGGCGGTGGCAGCGCGCATCCTGAGACCGATCCAAGCGCTCAATGCGTTCTTTTTGTGGTCGAAGGCGGCTTTGACCTCAAGTTAGATGGAAACACCCATCCGATGCGTGAGGGAAGCTATGCTTACATTCCAGTTGGTGCAAAATGGGCAGTTTCAAATAACAGCGGGGCCAATGCCAAATTTCATTGGGTCCGAAAAGCCTATGTCGCTGTAGAGGGAATTGATCACCCCAATTCATTTGTCACCCACGAGGACGACGTTCCATTCAATGCAATGCCGGGGACGGACGGCAAATGGGCTACTCAGCGCTTTGCGTCGCCCGAAGACTTGCGCCACGATATGCACGTCAACATCGTGACCTTTGAGCCGGGTGCGGTGATCCCATTTGCTGAAACACACGTCATGGAGCACGGGCTCTATGTGCTGGAAGGCAAAGCTGTTTATCGGCTCAACCAAGATTGGGTCGAAGTCGAAGCGGGCGACTACATGTGGCTCCGCGCTTTCTGCCCACAAGCATGCTATGCAGGTGGTCCAGGTCGTTTCCGTTATCTGCTGTATAAAGACGTCAATCGGCACATGCCCCTTAAACTGTGACCGTGTAGGGGGTGTCGAACCAATGTTCCTCTAGGTTCGCGCCCTCGCCAATTCGATCAACAACAGCAAAACGACCTGGCGCATGTAGCGGGGTTAGAACCCCGTGCCATGTGTTACGGTGATAGTTCACACCCTGCCCCGACAGAGCCAGAAACGCCTTAGGCTCGGCGGGCCTTCCACCTGCATCCTCAGCCACGATAACCAGAAAGGGATGCTCGGTCATTGGCAAAAACGCCTGACTGCCTTGGGGATGCCGCTCCACAAGTTCAAGCTTGAGCGGCAGATCACGCGCTTCTGCATCAAAAATACTGATCCCCGCGCGACCATCAGAAAAGTCGAGCTTTGCCAAATCGTGATAGCGGCCGCAGAGACCCTGATTGATGACTTTGCTCGGCTCCCCCCTGACTTCAAGGACATCCCCAAACGGCGCAAAAGCTTCCGCTGTAAGTGGAACCGCTTTGATCTCAACACTCATTTGAACAAGTCCTTGAGGCGGTGATAGGCAATACGTTCCACCTGCCGACAAGCCTCGGCAAACTCCTGATCACGGTTGTTGTTCAAACGGCGCTCGAACGCAGCGCGGATCGTTCCTTTTGTATTGTCGCGAACAGCGATGATGAATGGAAAGCCAAACTTCTCAACATAGGCCGCATTCATGGAGGTAAACACCTCGCGTTCTTCATCGGTCAGAATATCGAGCCCAGCTGAGGCCTGCTCTGAGGTCGACTCTGGCGTCAAACGCTTGGCCTGAGCCAATTTGCCTGCCAAATCTGGGTGTGCCGTCAGAACGCCAAGACGTTCATCTTCGCTTGCACTCCGGAACATACGAGCGAGCGCGTTTTGGATGCCCTCGACGCAGTCATGCGCAGGCCCGAGCTCAAGCTCAAACGCACGTTCTGCGATCCATGCCGAATGCTCAAAGATACCACCGAATGTTTGGACGAACCTTTCGCGATCCATCTGCGAAGGTCGAAGTTGTTGAGCGGGTGGATGGGTCTTTAACCAATGCTTGGCGATCTCTTCTCGAGTTGCAAACCAAACGCCCTCTTTAGCCTTCACATAGTCGATAAAACGCCGCAGTGCCGCAACTCGGCCAGGTCGTCCGACCAAACGGCAGTGCAGGCCGATGTTAAGCATCTTAGGCTGCCCATCTAATCCCTCCTCATATAGCTCATCAAAAGCATCGCAGAGATACGAAAAGAACTGGTCACCCGAGTTAAAGCCCTGCGGCGTAGCAAAGCGCATGTCGTTGGTGTCGAGCGTATAGGGAAGGATCAACTGATCGCGCCCGTCGAAGGTCATGTAATAAGGTAGATCGTCTGCATAGGTGTCCGACACGTAGGTAAATCCGCCTTCCTCTGCGACAAGCCGAACGGTGTTATCAGAACAGCGCCCCGTATACCAACCCTTAGGACGTTCGCCGACGACTTCGGTGTGGAGCCGTACAGCCTCCGCAATGGAGGCTCGTTCTTCGTCTTCGGCCATGTCCTTATGCTCAACCCACTTCAGACCGTGGCTGGCAATCTCCCACCCCGCCTCCTTCATCGCGGCAACTTGCTCGGGCGAACGCGCAAGCGCGGTTGCGACACCATAGACCGTAATGGGAAGGTCCTTTAGCAATCGATAGAGCCGCCAAAAACCAGCACGCGCTCCGTATTCGTAGATCGACTCCATGTTCCAGTGGCGCTGACCCGGCCATTGGGCCGCGCCGACGATCTCGGACAGAAACGCTTCGGATGCAGCATCTCCGTGAAGCACGCAGTTTTCACCGCCCTCTTCGTAGTTCAGCACAATCTGAAGAGCGATTTTCGCACCATTTGGCCATTTTGCATCGGGGGGAGTGGGGCCATAGCCCCGAAGGTCACGTGGATAGCGCTGCAATTGTGTATCTCCTCTTGATCCGATGATATTCCAGATCAATTCCGATGTTTTTCAAAAAATCCAGACAACTGTGTCAAAGCAGTTCCTCTTTACGAGCCACTATATGTTACGACATTGATTGAGAAAAAGTGGAGTGACGAATATGAGCGGCTTTCTGACAACACACGTTCTTGATACGGCACGTGGTTGCCCAGCGCAGGGGCTAAAGATCGAACTTTTTAGGCTTTCTGGAAACGAACGCAGTCTGCTCAAAACACTTGTCACGAACGACGATGGGCGCACGGACGAACAAATCCTTCCTGCGTCGGAATTTGAAATCGGGGAATATGAGCTTGTCTTCCATGCAGGCGCTTACCTTGACGCATCTGGGACACCGCCCGAAAGCCCCCGTTTTCTCGACGTAGTGCCGATCCGCTTTGGCATGTCAGAAGAAGCGCACTATCACGTGCCGCTCCTTCTCTCACCATTCGGATATTCCACCTATCGCGGCAGCTGAATTTGACTTTCTGCTGCGCGAACCTGCCCCGCGATTTTCACGGCCATAAATTCTAGGAAGAGCCTCGTCTTTGGGTCCTGAAAGCGTCTATGTGTAAATAGGCAAGCCATTTGGATCGGAACCGGCGGTGTTTTTTCCGCGACGGGGACGAGCGCACCAGACACCAGATGCTGAGCGACTTCAAAGACAGGTTTGAGAACGATACCTTGTCCGCTGAGCGCCCAATCTGTGAGCACATCGCCGTCATCGCTTTCAAGTCGACCAGAAACTCTAAAACGTTGCGGACCATCAGAGGTCAGGAGTTTCCACTGAAACTCAGTCGCTCCGGGAAAGCGAAGGTTCAAGCACTCGTGTTTCTGCTCAACCAAAACATTGCCGTCCTCGGGCATACCCCGTCGCTCGATATAAGACGGCGCAGCACATAGAACGCGGTGGCAATCGGCAATGTTCCGAATACGTAAATTGCTATCTTCAGGTTGTCCGAGGAAAAATGCGAGATCCAATCCTTCGGTCGTCAAGTCAACACGCCGATCAGAGAGACGCAGCCTAATACTTACTTCTGGGTAGGTTTCTGCGAATTCAGTAACATAGGGCGCCAAAAGCCTTCGTCCCACACCAAGAGGCGCAGCGACATAGAGTGTACCGCGAAGATTGTCCGTCATCTCGACAACTTCGGCTTCGGCGTCCTCGACAGCTTCCAAAACCGACTTGGCGCCACGGTAAAACGCACGACCCTGTTCGGTTGGATTTAGGTTCCGCGTTGTTCGCTGAAAAAGCCTCACACCAAGATGGCTCTCAAGCTGAGATATGCGCGAAGACGTCACGGCAGGAGAAATCCGAAGGTCGCGACCCGCGGCAGACATGCTACCGAGCTCATAGACGCGCACAAACGTACGAATATTTTCTAAGTATGACATCGTTCGGCAATTTTTGATACAGCTTGGTAATTTCAAGTAATACCGAATAAAGCCTGATCTGAATAGTCTGAGCATGAGCAACGCAGGAGACGAATATGACTGACGCAGTAATCCTCTGGGAATGGATCGGTTTTGCGGTGCGCTGGCTGCACGTCATTACAGCTATGGCTTGGATCGGCTCCTCGTTCTATTTCATTGCGCTAGATCTCGGTCTACGCAAGGCGCCGGACCTCCCCAAAGGCGCCCACGGCGAAGAATGGCAAGTCCACGGCGGCGGCTTCTACCACATTCGCAAGTTTCTTGTGGCGCCAGAGCGCATGCCCGAACATCTCACTTGGTTCAAATGGGAGAGCTATACCACATGGCTGAGCGGTGCCGCGCTCCTCATGGTGGTGTATTGGGCAGGAGCAGAGCTTTACCTCATTGATGCGTCCAAGGCTGATCTTGCGGTTTGGCAGGGCATCGCAATCTCCGCGGGGTCTCTCACGATCGGTTGGCTTGTCTATGACGCACTCTGCAAGTCACCTCTAGGAGAACGCCCAACTCTTCTTATGGTTCTGCTCTTCGGCATGCTGGTCGCAATGTCCTATGGATATAACCAGATTTTCACGGGTCGCGCGGCACTTCTCCATCTCGGAGCCTTCACCGCAACAATCATGACCGCAAACGTGTTTCTCATCATCATGCCCAACCAGCGGATCGTTGTCGCAGACTTGACGGCAGGCCGAACACCCGATGCGAAATACGGGAAAATCGCAAAGCTGCGTTCGACCCATAACAACTATCTCACGCTGCCGGTCGTGTTCTTGATGCTCTCGAACCATTACCCACTTGCCTTTGCGACCGAGTACAGCTGGATCATTGCCTCGCTAGTGTTTCTGATGGGCGTCACGATCCGCCACTACTTCAACACACGCCATGCAGGCAAAGGCAATCCGACTTGGACTTGGCTCGTCACCGCAGTCATCTTCGTGATTATCGCTTGGCTCTCAACACGCCCAGCCTTCGAAGACTACGACACCGCGATGGCACGCCCCTTCACGGCATATGAAGAACACTTTACCAGCGCCGAGGGCTTCGAGGATGCGCAAGACATCGTGCTCGGCCGTTGTTCCATGTGCCACGCTCGCGAGCCCGTTTGGGAAGGCATCCACCGCGCACCTAAAGGCGTGCTTCTAGAAACCCCTGCCGATATCGCTCGCAATGCCGAAGCAATCTATGTGCAGGCCGGCATCACCCACGCAATGCCCCCCGCGAACGTTACATTTATCGAAGACGAGGACCGCGCCGCACTTGTTCGGTGGTATAGAACCGCAACGCAAAAAGCCCTCTGAAGAGAGGGCTTTGCGCAACACTACAAGGAGTGATGGTGGCGGTGCAGGGACTCGAACCCCGGACACAAGGATTATGATTCCTCTGCTCTAACCAACTGAGCTACACCGCCGAAGTGCGGGCGAAATACGAAGCCACGCGCACCGCGTCAAGGGCAAAAAACACATTCATAGGTAAATGTTTTTCGCCCCTTCCAATCCCTTAGAAAAAGTTAGGCCCAGAGAGTTCGAGCAGCTTGGCAGCCATCTCGCGGCCAAGTGCTGCGCCATCTTCAATTGCAGCGGTTGCATCGTCGTCTACCGCGTCCGAGCCATCTGTTCGTAGAATTTCACCACGAAGACGAATCGTGCCCCCGCTTAGTTCGGCAAGGCCACCAATCGGGGTTTCGCATGAACCATCCAGAGCGGCGAGGAATGCGCGCTCGGCGGCAAGACGCAGGCCAGTTTCGCGGTCGTGGATCGCTTCGAGCATTGCGGCACAGCGGCTATCATCCGCGCGACGCTCGATGCCGATGGCGCCTTGCGCGACAGCGGGCAGCATCTCTTCGACTTCAATCGCAGCGCGCGGCACATCCGTCATCCCCAAACGGTTCAGACCTGCCATGGCAAGAAAGGTGGCTTCTGCAACACCATCGTTCAGCTTTTTCAGACGCGTTTGCACGTTGCCACGAAACTCGACGATGTTCAGATCTGGGCGACGATGCAAAAGCTGTGCTTTGCGGCGCAAACTCGAAGTGCCAACAGTTGCCCGCTCGCGCAAATCGGCAAGTTTGGATCCGTCAAGCGCCACAAAGGCATCGCGCACGTCTTCACGCGGAAGATATGTGTCGAGAAGCAGCCCCTCGGGCTGAAGCACGGGCATGTCCTTCATCGAATGGACTGCAATGTCGATATCACCGCAGAGCATTGCCTCTTCGATCTCGCGGGTGAAGAGCCCCTTGCCGCCAATCTCCTTGAGCGGGCGGTCCAGAACGCGGTCGCCTGTGGTTTTGATCACCACAATCGTAAACGCCTCGTGCGGCAAATCAAAAGCAGCGGCCAAGCGGTCACGTGTTTCATGCGCCTGCGCGAGCGCAAGTGGCGAGCCACGGGTTCCGATTTTCAGCGGTTCGGCGGGAGTGGGCAGAATGAGTGTCATGCGCGCTTTCTAGTGCGCAAATTCAGCCAAAGGAAAGGATTTTCATCAAGGGAAGAGTCAGCCGCGAATATTCGCCGCGCCCTCACCTCGTTTAGGAATGCTTGACAAGCGGCGCTGCACTTGGGACGACCCTCTTCAGAACAAGGAGCAATCATGGCCCAGACGAAAACCATCCTCCGTGCACTTGCCGGTGAAACTCTTCCGACCCCCCCGATTTGGATGATGCGTCAAGCTGGGCGTTATCTTCCTGAATATCGCGCTACACGCGCTCAGGCGGGCGACTTTCTTTCGTTGTGCTATAACTCCGATCTTGCCGCAGAAGTCACACTTCAGCCGATCCGCCGTTATGGTTTTGATGCCGCGATTCTGTTCGCTGACATCCTTTTGCTACCCCAAGCGCTTGGCGCAGACCTATGGTTTGTCACAGGCGAAGGACCACGTCTTTCGACCACAACCACACCCGAAGGCCTCAAGGCGCTCAAGCCGGCGGACGCAATCCACGAGCACCTCGCGCCGGTCTATGAAACTGTGCGCATCCTCTCGCGCGAGCTACCTTCTGAAACAACCTTGATCGGCTTTGCTGGCGCACCTTGGACAGTTGCAACATATATGATTGCGGGCCAAGGCACACCGGATCAGGGTCCAGCCCATGCACTCAAGAATGCGGACCGCGCGACGTTCCAAGGGATCATCGACCTTTTGACCGAAAGCACGATCCTTTACCTATCCGAGCAGATCAAAGCCGGTGCAGAAGTCGTCAAAATTTTTGATAGCTGGGCAGGAAGCCTCGAAGGTCAGGACTTTGTCGATTTCGCCATTAAGCCCGCTGCGCGCATCACCAAGGCCATCAAGGCCTTGCATCCGAATGTCCCTGTCATCGCCTTCCCGCGCGGCGCAGGCGAACGCTATGCAGGGCTTCACGAAGCAATCGGGGCGGACTGCATCGCACTTGATGACGGCGTAACCCCTGAGTGGGCAGCAGCAAACGTTCAGAAGGGCGGCTGCGTTCAAGGAAACCTAGCCAGCAGCCATATGGTGACAGGCGGTGAAACACTTGTGAAGGAAACGCGCCGCGTTGTTGATGCGCTCTCCAATGGACCGCATATTTTCAATCTTGGCCATGGGATTACCCCCGACGCTGATCCCGAGAATGTTCAGCTGATGATCGATACTGTGAGACAGGGAAAATAACTCGGAACCAAATCAGCTTAGGCGCGTTGGACAAATAGACTGAATGCGCCTGCACAGCTGGTCTAGTCCCTCCCTCCCCGATGATCCGTGCAGGCGCATCGAGTCTCTCCAAAAGCAAAGCGCGCCCGAATGGACGCGCTTTTTTATCATATAATGGATGAGCTTAGACCCATTTTGCCATCGGTGGCAGGCTCATCAACACAGCGTTAGCGTCGTGACCCGTCGCAAGGCCAAACTTGGTCCCACGATCATAAACAAGGTTATATTCGGCATAGAGACCTCTGTGGATCAGCTGAGTATCTTTATCCGCATCTGACCATTCCTGCCCAAGACGCTTCTCAACAAGCGGAACATAAGCCGGAAGAAAAGCACGTCCGATGTCTTGGGTCAGCGAGAAATCCTTTTCCCAGTCACCCGAGTTGTGGTCATCCATGAAAACGCCGCCCACACCGCGCGCACGACCTCGGTGCGGGACATAGAAATACTCGTCTGCCCATTCCTTGAGGCGGGGATAGAAATCGGCGCCGTGCGGGTCGAGATGATCCTTCTGCACTTGATGAAAGTGCGCTGTGTCTTCGTCGTATTCGATGCAAGGATTAAGGTCCGAGCCACCCCCTAACCACCAAGCATTCGGTGTCCAGAACATACGGGTGTTCATATGAACCGCTGGGCAATGTGGGTTCTGCATATGCGCAACAAGGCTAATGCCCGACGCCCAGAATCGCGGATCATTCTCGACCCCTGGAACGCCGCGCGCCGCCATCGACTTTTGCGCAGCAGGGCCGAGGGTGCCGAAAACAGTCGAGACGTTCACGCCGACCTTTTCAAAGACGCGACCACCGCGCATTACAGACATCAGACCGCCGCCTGCATCGCTGCCATCGTCCGAGGCACGCTTGGTTTCAGTGACCTCAAAGCGTCCAGCAGGCATCGTGGCCGTTGGACCTTGCCCAAGCGAATCTTCCAAGCCTTCGAAGGTCGCTACGATTTGGTCCCTAAGTTCGCGGAACCACGCCGATGCGCGGTTCTTTTCGTGGATCATTGCCTCGTTCATCGTCACTTCCAGATCTTTGATATTGAATAACATCCGCTCCTAGCATTGATTAAGACCAACCGCTACGGCGGACCAAGAGCCATTTCAGGAGACCATAATGCGCCGCATCCTATTTGTCCTGCCTCTCCTTGCCGCAGCCTGTGCAACCCCACGCGAAGCCTGTATTTCTCAGGCAAGCTCCGATCTGCGGACGCTCAATTCATTGATTGCTGAAACCCAAGCCAATATTGCTCGCGGTTTCACATATGTGACCAAACAAGAAGTCATCACCATCAAGTCGTTTTGTGAGCTGAAAAATCAGGATGGCACAATTTCGACCTATCCTTGTGACGATGTCGAAACGATCGAACATCGTGAGCCGGTCGCAATCGATCTGAACGTCGAGCAGGCCAAACTTAGCTCGATGATCCAGCGGCAAAAGGTTCTTGAAAGCCAAGTGAACGCCGCAGTTCAACAGTGCGTTGCAACCTACCCTGAATAATCAGTGCGCGGCGCAGCCCACAGGATCGATAAGCGTGCGCCCGCCATCAACAGTCATAATCTGACCTGTTACAAAACTCGCCGCATCTGACGCGAGATATTGAACGGCATCGCAGACCTCGTTGGGGTTTGCGATCCGTTGAAGTGGCGTGTGCGCAATAATCTCTTTGCGGAAATCATCATTCTCTTTGAGCTTGCTCTTGAGCGATGCGCTCATCACGCTTCCAAAAGCCACCCCGTTCACGCGGATACGCTTCGGAGCAAGCGCCACGGCGAGAGAGCGCGTCATCTGATCCGATGCCGCAGCAGACACCGAATAGGCCAAAAGCTCAGGGTGGGTGCGACGTGCTGCAATAGAAGAGAGGTTGATAATCGTGCCAAGGCTTCCTTCGTCTTGGCCTTCACCTTGCTTGATCATGCGACGCGCGATGGCTTGGGACAAGCGCAGCGATGTGAGCATGTTCTGCTCAAGAAGATCCATCACGGTGTTATCATCAGCATCGAGCGGGTCCGTCAGGGCCACCTGACGCGTAGCGTTCACTAATATATCTATCCGCTCAAACGCATCTACAGTCGCAGAGATGAGATTCGCGACATTCAACTTCTTACGCAGATCGCCAGCAAAAATCCGTAAAGGAGAGTTTTCTTCGGATGCCTCGTCGCCGATTTCGCGTTCAAGCGCGGCCTCGTCCATGTCGGCGAACATCACGTTCGCGCCCGCTTCAACGAACTGGCGCCCAATCGCAAGACCTACGCCGTTTGCGGCACCGGTGACGATTGCTGTTTTGCCTGCGATTGAAAAAGACATGGCTGTCTCCGTGGTTGATGAGCGGGAACTTACTGTTTCGGACGAGAAGCGTGAAAGACTTTAAACGCCGAAGTGCCGCGCACTTCTTCTACATTCTTGAAACGCTCCTTGAGGGCAGCCTCATAGGGAAGGTGACGGTTTGCCACCATCCAAAGATGCCCCGAGGTCGAAAGATTGCGCGCAGCAGCGGCGATAAACTGTTGACCGAGGGCAGGTTCAGCAGTCCGGCCTTTGTGGAATGGCGGGTTCATCACAATGACCTGATACGGGTCTTTTGCTTTGAAAGTAGTGGCGTCGGCCCATTGGAACGAGGCACGTTCGTCCGTGACATTCAAACGTGCGCAGTCGAGGGACAGTTTTTCAGCCTCAATCAAGTCAACTGATTTGACGCCATCGCGCTCAAGCACTTTGGCCGTCAGATAACCCCAACCTGCACCAAAATCCGCCACACGACCCGAAAGCTTGTCTGGCAAAGCCTCGACGAGGCAAAGCGATCCCTTGTCGATCTCACCATCCGAAAATACGCCAGCCGTGGTGTAATATCCATGATCGCCCTTAGTTGGCTCTTGCACGGCCCAATCGGCAAAAACATCCGACTTTCCATCGAACCAGAACAAGCGTCCATGCGCTTTGGCAACGTTGGACATGTCACCCAGCTTGGCGCGGATGTCTTTGAAATAAGAATCGACACCTTCGCTCTTGTTGCCATCCACCACGACAAGTTCAGAATTTGCCATGGCTTCGGCGATCATCGTCCGTCCAAGCGCTTTGGCCTTGGGCAGAACAACAATCGTCGCCTGAGCAGGTGCATCGGAGATCGAATAACCCGCTGTTTCCCACTGCGTCAGATCAGGCTTGAAGCTATGAGAGATCGTCACGACCTTGTTTGGAATAGCTGAAAGATCATAGCCCGGCTCTGGTCGCATGACACGAACCGATGATCCAGGAAACGCCAATAGCCCTTGGTCTAGGGCAGTGCTCAATCGTGATTTGGACATGAATACGGCAACCTCAGAGGGTCACTCTTTCTCCATCGTGCATTGAAGGGGATGCTGGTGACGCTGGGCAAAATCCATGACCATCGCAACCTTGGTCTCTGCGATCTCGTAGGAATATACCCCCACGACCGCCACGCCTTTCTTGTGAACCGTCAGCATAAGTTCAAATGCCTGTGCATGGTTCATCTGAAAAAACCGTTCGAGCACCTGAACAACAAACTCCATCGGCGTGTAGTCGTCATTAAGGATCAACACTTTGTACAGGGGCGGCCGCTTGGTCTTTGAGCGCACGGCAAGCTTCACGCCGATTTCGTTATCGTCGTCACCTTCTTGATCAGCCATCATAAACCAATTCGCCATAGGTCCCTTGCGGTGTCTGTGGTTACTCTCTCTGAGCCGCTATATATATCGCAGACGGCCCGCAAGAAAAGACCACAGATTTATTGAGGCTTTGTATATGACGAAACGTTGGACTTTAGCTTTTGATGCGGACGATACGCTTTGGCAGAATGAAACCTTCTTTCGGGGCACTCAGACCCATTTTCAGGCCTTAATGGCCCCATTTTGCGACCCTGAGCACCTTGAACAGCGTCTACTTGCCGCAGAAAGACGCAATGTGGAGCGTTATGGCTATGGAATAAAAGGTTTCGTCCTTTCGATGATCGAAACCGCTGTAGAAGTGTCCGAGGCCCGTGTTGACGCACATGTGATTAACGAGCTTCTGACCCTTGGCAAGGAAATGTTGGCCCATCCAATTGAACTTCTCCCCGGTGTTGAAGATGTGATCAGCCGCTTTCATGGCAAAGCCGACCTCATCGTGATCACGAAGGGCGATCTTTTGGACCAAGAAAGAAAAGTGGCTCAGAGCGGGCTTGGCGATTATTTTGATGACATCCAAATCGTCAGCGAAAAGACCTCTGCCGTTTACCAGCGCATCTTTGCAAAGCACGATACCGCGCGCGCAATGATGATCGGCAACTCGCTTAAATCGGACATTCTACCTGCGCTCGAGGCAGGTGTTTGGGCGACATATATCCCCCATGATCTGACCTGGGCGCTTGAACACGCACAAGAGCCGCAAAACCACCACCGGTTTCATCGACTCGTTAGCATGGTCGACCTACCCGAATTGATAGAGCGCCTAACTTAATTCCTTGCCACAATGCTGACACATTGCTTCATCTAGGGGGTCAGGGAGCGAAAACACCAATATGTTGCCGCGTCACTCGCGCAACAGGTGTAAAAATCCTTTAATTTCAGGTGTTTTCGCAATGCTCCCTTCGTGTTACCTTTTCTCCTAACAATTCGCGTCAGACTTGAATCAGACGCACGAGGCAGAGCAAAGGTAGCGACACTATGGGTCGTATTGGACAGAGTACCCGTTCAGGGGTATTCGTATTTGTATGGTTATGTGTGACCCTGCTTTCAACAAGCAGTGTTTTTGCCGCTCCGTTCGCGGCGATGGTAATGGATGCTCGCACCGGTGAAGTGATCCACTCCCAGAATGCCGACACGCGGCTTCACCCTGCCTCTCTCACCAAGATGATGACACTCTACATCGCTTTCCAAGCGATCGAACGCGGTGAAGTTAGCCTCGACACCGAATTTACGATCACCAGCGATGCTTCGAGTGAACCTCCGTCAAAACTTGGCCTGCGCAACGGACAGAAAATCAAACTCCGTTATTTGATCCGTGCAGCAGCGATCAAATCTGCAAATGACGCCGCAACTGCCATCGGTATTGGTATTTCTGGATCGGAAAGCGCTTTTGCGGATCGGATGAACAGAACCGCAGCGGCCATGGGGATGCGGAACACCAGCTTCCGCAATGCAAATGGCCTGACGGTCAATGGTCACCTCTCCACGGCGCACGATATGACCATCCTTGGTCGCCACGTGATCTACGATTTTCCGCAGTATTATAACCTGTTTTCGCGTCGAGAGGCCGATGCGGGCATGCGTGTTGTCTACAACACCAACCGCCGCTTCCTTGATGCCTATGAAGGTGCTGACGGCATTAAGACAGGTTTCACCAACGCCGCTGGCTATAACTTGGTGGCATCCGCCCAGCGTGGCAACGTTCGCATTATCGGCACCGTCTTTGGCGGCACCTCGACCGCAAACCGTAATGCAAAAATGGCTGAACTTCTGAATATGGGTTTCGCGCAAGCCAGCTCTAACGCGCCGGTCCGCAAACCTGCACCAGTTGAAGCCCAAATCGGCCAAACGGACGTTGCAGGCTCGACCGAAGGCGGAGCCCCACAGGGCGCGGGTAAAACCATCCGCGTCAGCGGCCTTGTGCAGACAAGCCTTCGCCCGAACGGCCGCTCGATCCAAGAGATCGAAACGCTTGCCGTTGCTGAAACCGATGCCATTGCAGGAGCGGTTGCAGCTGCGATCGTCGCCGCATCAGCGCCCAGCGTTGAAGACGCTCTCGTTGAGGTAATCGCAAATGCAGAAGCCGCTGAAGAGCCGTCTCCTGTCACCGTCGATGCAACACCAAAGGCGCGGCCTGAAGAGATTGTTCTTGCTATGGCCACAACCGAAGCTGAAACGCCCGAGGAAACCGAAGAGACTTTAGCACTGGTTGAAACACCCGCCGAGCCTCTCGTTGTGACGCGTGTTTCGACAAGCGGCGGTCACAACTGGGGCATCAACGTTGGACGCTTTGCCTCTCGTTACGAGGCAGAACGCGTCCTTCTCAAGGTCGCTCTCAACGAGATGTCTACTCTTGATGGCTCGCTACGCCGCGTTGTTCAAAGTCCGCGCGGTTTTGATGCCAACTTTATGGGTCTCACCCGCGAAACGGCCGACCTCGCCTGTCGCCGTATTCAGGCCCGCGGCTCGAGCTGCTTTATGATTGGCCAAGAAGGTTAAAGGACGGATCGACCTTCAAAAGCGGCTGCCATAAGGGCGCGCGTATAATCAGTCTTTGGGTTCTCGAAGATGGTCGTGGCATCACCCGCCTCGACCACATCCCCTGCTCGCATCACCATCACTTTGTGTGAAAGCGCCCGCACAACTTTGAGATCGTGCGAAATGAACAGGTAAGCCAACCCATACTTCGACTGAAGTTCACGCAAGAGATCGACGATCTGCACTTGCACCGTCATATCCAGTGCAGAAGTCGGCTCATCAAGGATCAAGAGCTTAGGGCGGAGTATCATCGCCCGCGCAATCGCGATCCGCTGACGCTGACCGCCCGAGAACTCATGCGGATAACGATCCATCATTTCAGGAATTAGCCCGACCTCGCGCATGATCTCGGCGACCATCTCGCGGGTATCCCGCCCCTGTTCGACCCCATGTACTCCAAGACCTTCAGCGATAATATCGACGATAGGCATGCGCGGCGAAAGCGAGCCATAGGGGTCTTGGAACACGATCTGCATATCGCTGCGAAGTGGGCGCATCTCGCGCTGCGACAAGCGCGCAATATCCTTGTCGAGGAATCGGATCCCTCCCTTGGAGCGAATGAGACGCGCAATCGCCATAGCGAGCGTCGTCTTTCCAGAACCACTTTCGCCGACGATACCCAGCGTCTCGCCCGCATTTACGGTTAGCGTGGCCTCGTTGACGGCTTGGATATGACCAACCGTGCGCTTAAGGATGCCGCGCTGAATGGGGAACCAAATCTTGAGCTGATCGGTGCTTAGAACCTGTGCCGCATTCTCTGGCACGGGTGCAGGTCGTCCTCCCGCCTCTGCGGCAAGGAGCATCTGAGTGTAGGGATGCTGTGGGTTCGCGAAAATCTCTGCCGTCGGCCCCTGCTCGACAATCTCACCATCCTTCATCACACAGACACGGTCCGCAATCTTGCGCACAATGGTCAGGTCATGGGTGATGAAAAGCATCGCCATACCTTCGTTGCGTTTAAGGTCCTCAAGTAGATCGAGGATTTGCGCCTGTATGGTGACATCAAGCGCAGTCGTCGGCTCGTCCGCGACGAGAAGTTCAGGCCCATTGGCAAGCGCCATTGCGATCATGACTCGCTGACGCTGACCACCCGAAAGCTGATGTGGGAACGAGCCCAAACGTGCTTCGGCATCGCGGATACCGACCCGATCCAAGAGCGAAATAATCTTGGCCCGAGCCTCTGTCCCCGAAATCCCTTGATGAAGTTCCAAAGATTCACGGAGTTGCTTTTCGATGGTGTGAAGCGGGTTGAGCGACGTCATCGGCTCTTGGAAGATAAAGCTGATATCGTTGCCCCGAACACGGCGCAGCTCCTTCGGAGACGCGCCGACCATCTCGGTTCCATTATAGGTGATTGATCCGCGCACAGTCGCATTGTCACCAAGTAACGACACGGTTGAAAGCGCCGTTACCGATTTGCCCGATCCGCTTTCCCCGACCAAAGCAACCGTTTCGCCTTTGTCCACGTGGAAGCTCACGCCCTTAACAGCAGCGATATCTTGCCCGTCTTGACGGAAGGCCACCGAAAGGTCTCTGACATC
>CAYWUN010000048.1:17795-19216 GCA_964461315.1 uncultured Aestuarium sp. | reverse complement strand
GCCTTGCCCTTGATGATCTCGACCAGCATCATCTTGTCCACGGGACTAAAGAAGTGGATGCCGATGAACTGTTCGGGGCGGCTCGATGCCTTGGAGAGCATGGTGATCGGAAGCGTCGAGGTGTTGGTCGCAAAGATGCAGTCCTCGCCCACGATGGCTTCAACCTTTTTCGTGACCTCGGCCTTGATGCTTGGGTCTTCGAACACGGCTTCGACAATCAGGTCACAGCCCTTGAGCGCGTCGTAATCGGTGGTCGCGTTGATCAGACCGAGAACCTGCTCTTTCTTCTCAGGCGTGGCTTTGCGGCGCGCGATACCCTTGTCCATGTGAGCTTCGGTATAGCTCTTGCCGCGATCCGCCGCCTCTTGGTTGGCGTCGATCAGCACGACGTTGATCCCTGCCAGCGCCGAAACCAATGCGATACCCGCACCCATCATGCCCGCGCCGATGACACCGACTTTTTGAACGCGCTGGTCACCCATTTCGGGACGGTTCGCACCTTTTTCAAGCTTTTCCTTATTGATGAAGAGCGAGCGGATCATTGCGCTTGAGGACGGGTTCATCAGAACATTGGTGAACCAACGCGCCTCGATTTTGAGCGCGGTGTCAAAGGGCACCATCGCGCCTTCGTAGACGGCCGAGAGGAGCGCTTTGGCTGCTGGGTAAACGCCCTTGGTCTTCCCGTTCACCATGGCCGAAGCGCCGACAAACGTCATGAAGCCCGCAGGGTGATAGGGCGCGCCGCCCGGCATCTTGTAACCCTTTTGGTCCCAAGGCTTGATGATGTCTGCGTCAGTGGCATTGAGCACCCATTCCTTGGCGCGCGCCAAAAGCTCGTCCGCAGGGACAACTTCGTCGATTACACCAGCAGCCTTGGCCTTGGCGGGGTCGTTCAACTTGCCTTCGAGAAGGAGAGGTGAGGCCGCCATTGCACCCATTTTGCGGACAAGTCGCGTGGTTCCGCCAGCACCTGGGAAAATGCCGACCATGATCTCGGGCAGGCCGATCTTGGCCTTGGAATTGTCGGCCGCAAAAATACGGTGCGTTGAGAGCGGAAGCTCAAGACCAATGCCGAGCGCCGTGCCAGGAAGGGCCGCAGCGGTCGGTTTGCCACCTTTCTTGGTTTTGAAGTCCATCCCCGCAAGTTCGATTTTCCGCAGGATGCCGTGCATCTTCATCGTGCCTTCGAAAAGACCCTTGGCAGGATCATCACCCACGCTGTCGCGCATCTTGGCAATGATATTGAGGTCCATGCCGCCCGCAAAGCTGTCTTTGCCAGATGTGATGACGATGCCTTTGACAGTTTTGTCCGCATGCGCCTGATCGATCAGAGCGTCAAGTTCGGCAAGCCCCTCAAGGCTCAGCACGTTCATGGATTTGCCCTGAACATCCCAAGTGATGACTGCAACGCCGTCTTGGTC
>CAYWUN010000048.1:0-17695 GCA_964461315.1 uncultured Aestuarium sp. | reverse complement strand
CCGATCAGGATGCCTGCCGATCCGTCCACAATACCCGACGAGTTCCCCGCGTGGTGAATGTGATTGATCCGTTCCAGATGCGGGTATTTCATCAAAGCCACTGCATCGAAACCGGGCATCACCTCGCCGATGTCCTTGAACGAGGCTTTGAGTGCACCAAGCGCCTGCATGTCCGTGCTGGGACGCATGAATTCATCGTTGTCTAGAATGGTCAAACCGTTCTGGTCGCGCACGGGAATGACTGATTTAGCAAAGCGGCCATCGTCCCAAGCTGCCTTGGCGCGCTTTTGCGATTCAACGGCAAGGGCATCCGCCATATCGCGGGTAAAGCCGTATTCGGTGGCGATGATATCGGCCGAAATGCCTTGGGGGACGAAATAAGTCTCCATTGCAAGGGTTGGATCAACAGCAATCGCCGCCCCGTCCGAGCCCATGGCCACACGGCTCATCATCTCGACGCCGCCCGCGATATAGGCCGACCCTGCACCGCCCTTGATCTGGTTGGCGGCAAGGTTCACGGCTTCCATGCCCGATGCACAGAAACGGTTGATTGCAAGACCCGGGATCGCTTGATCAAGGTCCGAGGCTAGCACAGCCGAACGGGCCAGACAGCCGCCCTGTTCCCCAACTTGGGTCACGTTGCCCCAGATCACGTCCTCTATAGCGTGTCCTTCAAGGCCGTTGCGCTCTTTCAGGGCGTTGAGAACCTGAGCCGAAAGGCGGACGCTAGTGAGCTCGTGTAGGCTCCCATCTGCGCGCCCTTTCCCGCGCGGTGTACGCACGGCGTCATAAATATAAGCTTCAGTCATCTCGGTCCTCCTCAAGCGCCGCGAAATGCACGGGGCATCAAATCATATGGGTGTTTCCAACCGGGCAGGGACGCGATGCGTTCAAGCCAGAGGTCGATGTTGGGGTAATCGCTGCGATTGAAGTTGAACTCTTCGGGATAGAAGAGATACGCGCAGCAGGTGAAATCGGCGATGGTGGGACGATCCGCTGCGATCCAGTCGCGGTTTGTAAGATGTGCGTCGAGCACAGCGTAGGCGGCTTTGACGCGGCCCGTTGTGAAGGCGATGACCTCCTGAGGGCGCTTATCTTCGGGCAAGAAGTTCATCAAGAAACGAAGCATCCCAGCTTGGGACGAAAGTTTATGGTTGTCCCACAAAATCCAACGCAGAACTTCGCGTTCCTCATCTTTGGTCTGCGGGCCAAACTTGCCTGTCATTTCTACAAGGTGCTGTAGAATGACGCCAGATTGGGTGATCTTAGTGTCGCCGTCCACAAACACCGGGCATTCGCCCATTTCATTCACTTCGCGAAAAGCGGGGCTGCGGCCTTCGCCTGCAAAGAAATCAACAAAGCGCGGCGTCCAATCGAGACCGCAAAGTTCAAGCATCAAAGCCGCTTTGTAGGAGTGGCCGCTTTCACCAAAACAATAGAGTTCGATCGTCATTCGCTTTGCCCTTATTGGTTGTCGAAAAACGCCAAGATCAGCGCTTTCTGTCTTCGAGTTCCGAGTTGAACCGACGCAATCTTTGGCCAAGCATTTCTTGATCCATGATCGCGTCGAAGTTCTCAAACAGGAAAGAGAGTGCCTCGCCTTCGTCGAGCCCCGCTTCTTGGGCGAACCGCTTGAGCTTGCGATAGCCATCTTCGGTCATGGCGACGGGAAAACGGCGGGTCAGGCGAAAGCGTTTTGGCATTCTCTTTGTCTCTTTTTTGTTTGCGTTCCTGAAACTTAGAAGCTCTCGGCTGAAAGCGCCATGACACTATCGGCACCGGACTGAATTCGGCCAAGGTGCATTGCAACAGCGGGAAGCTGGCGCTGCATGTAGTAGCGGCCGGTCGTCAGCTTGGTTTCATAGAACGCCTTGTCCGACGCGCCGCCTTCAAGTGCCTCCATCGACGCCTTGGCCATCTTTGCCCACATCAGGCCGAAACAGACGTGCCCCGTAAGGTGCATGAAATCATAAGATCCCGCGAGCGCGTGGTTCGGGTTCTTCATTCCATTTTGCATGAAATACATCGCAGCGGCCTGAAGTGCCTTGGAGGCTTCCTTGAGTGGATCAAGAAAGTCCTTCTTGAGGGACTCGTTGCCTTCGTTTTCTTTGATGAAACCTTTGATCAACTCGAAGAACGCCATGACGTGTTTGCCACCGTCCTGAGCAAGCTTGCGGCCCACAAGGTCGAGCGCCTGAACGCCATTCGCGCCTTCGTAGATCATCGCAATTCGTGCATCGCGCGCAAACTGGGACATGCCCCATTCTTCGATGTACCCATGTCCGCCATAGACCTGTTGCGCCTGCACGGCCATCTCAAAGCCTTTGTCCGTTTGGAAGCCTTTGATCACAGGTGTGAGCAACGAGACGAGACCTTCGGCCGCTTTGTCTCCAGAGCGGTGTGCCTGATCAATGAGCATTGCGCCCCAATAAGTAAATGCGCGTGCACCTTCGACGAAAGACTTTTGGTCCATCAAATTGCGGCGGATGTCGGGATGAACGATCAGCGGGTCGGCAGGACCGTCAGGGTTCACGGCACCGGTAACAGCGCGCCCCTGAAGACGGTCCTTGGCGTATGCAACCGCGTTTTGATAGGCGGCTTCGGCCTGTGCGTAGCCTTGGAGGCCAACGCCGAGACGCGCTTCGTTCATCATGGTGAACATCGCACGCATCCCCTTGTGCTCGTCGCCCAAGAGATAGCCGGTTGCACCGTCATAGTTCATGACACAGGTCGCGTTCCCGTGGATGCCCATCTTTTCTTCGATCTTGCCGACCGAGACAGCATTACGGTCCCCAAGGCTCCCATCTTCGTTCACCATGAATTTGGGAACGATGAACAGGGACACACCCTTGATCCCCTCGGGGCCGCCAACGATCTTGGCGAGCACAAGGTGGATGATGTTGTCCGCGAGGTCATGATCGCCAGCCGAGATAAAGATTTTCTGGCCGGTGATCTTGTAGCTGCCATCAGCCTGCGGTTCAGCCTTGGTCCGCATGAGGCCAAGATCGGTGCCGCAATGCGGCTCGGTCAGGTTCATGGTGCCAGTCCAATCGCAGGTCACCATTTTCGGCAGGAACTTCGCCTTTTGCTCGTCCGTGCCATGGGCACGAATTGCAGAATATGCGCCATGGGTCAGGCCTTGGTACATATTGAACGCCATATTGGCCGAAACGAAGATTTCTCCGACAGCGGTGCCCATGAGATAGGGGAGACCTTGACCGCCATACTCGGGATCACAATCAAGTGCAGTCCAGCCGCCTTCTTTCATCTGGTCGAAGGCCTCTTTAAAGCCTTTCGGGGTGCGCACGACACCGTTCTCAAAGTGGCAGCCTTCTTTGTCGCCAACTGCATTGAGCGGCGCAAGAACATCGGAAGCGATCTTTCCCGCTTCAGCAAGAACGGCGCCTGTGAACTCGCGGTCGAGTTCATCAAAGCCCGGAATAGTCTGTTCGCTCACCTTGAAAAGGTCATGAAGAACAAACTGAATGTCTTTGGTTGGAGCGGTGAAAACCGGCATCTTTCTCTCCCTAATTAAATCTATTGCGCTTCAATTTCTTTAAGCTCTGCAAGGCGCTTAGCGCCCCACGTCATCTGTTCCTTGAGCTCTTCAATCGCGATTTGCAGCTCATCTCGCTGGGCTTGCATGTCGGCCAAATGCTTGCGCGCCAGTTCTTGCGTGCGCTCAAGCTGGGTGCGCTGTTGGTCTCCCACGTAGTAGAGGTCCAGCAGCTGGCGAATTTCCTCGAGGCTAAACCCAAAACGCTTGCCACGAAGGATCAGTTTCAATCGGGCTTGGTCGCGCTTTGTGAACAAGCGCTGCTGGCCCCGACGTTCAGGGAACAAAAGCTCCTTTGCCTCATAGAAACGAAGCGTACGAGGCGTAACATCGTAGGCGTCGCACATCTCGCGAATTGTCAGTTGAGTCTCGGTCATTCTCCCCCCTTGGCGCATGTCGGTTCGAGTTGCGAACATGCGTATCGTGAAGGGAGCATACAAGCACACATGACGTTAACGTAAACGTAACGTGGCGTCAGGAAAGCGAATGACCAAAGGTCACTTTATTAATCGGTAGGAAGAAGCTTTCTCGTGGTCTCACGCAGTGCTTCAAGATCGCTAATCGTTTCGTCGAGCTGGCGACGCTGTTCGATCAGATCAGCCAGCTTACTTGTGGCTTCATCTATAAAGGTGCGGTACTGCGCTTCGGTGCCCATCTGATCATAGATCAAAAGCCATTGGCGGATTTCTTCGAGGCTAAAGCCGAATTTCCGTCCCCGCAGAATCAAAGTCATCCGAGCAAGCTCGCGCGAATTGTAAAATCGCGAGCGGCCTTCTTTCTCTGGGTTAAGAAGCTCAATGTACTCGTAATAGCGCAGCGTTCGAGGCGTTACGTCAAAACGGGCGCACATTTCTTTGAAGCTCAAGCGCTGATTGGGCATTCGGACCTCTCCCCTTTGGCCAAATTTAACTTTTTTACGTCTAGGGACGCAACCTTCTCGGGGGCGTCTATTTGGGCTTGCTCGTTGCGAATGTGCAGGACAAAACTGCCATAAGGAGTAACGAAATGACGAATACTGAGCAAAGCGTTTCATCAGAGGTGCGCCAAAAGATAGCACGGCAGTTTATCGAGGCTATTCCGCACTCAAGGACCTTGGGCATGAATCTTACCGAATTGGGGGAAGGAACAGCCTGTATCGAGATGCCATATGACCCCAAGCTGATTGGCGATCCCGAAACGGGGGTTATCCATGGGGGTGCTGTTTCGGCGCTTATGGATACGTGCTGTGGTGCTGCTGTAATGGCGCATCCGACAGCACCCATCGCAACTGCAACTTTGGATTTGAGAATTGACTATATGCGTTCGGCAACACCGGGCCAAAAATTGGTGACGACAGCGCACTGCTATCACGCGACCAGAACGGTTGCCTTTGTGCGTGCCACGACGACGGACGAGGATTCCTCGCGCCCCGTGGCAACGGCGACCGGTGCTTTCACGCTTGAGCGTGCGAAAGGTGGCAATGCATGAGACGCCCAGTTGAACCCGTCCAAATCGTAAAGAAGCGTCGTGACGAAGCCCTGCAACGCCTCATCGGTCAGGTGCCATACATCAGTTTTCTTGGCGTTGAGTTTGACCGTCGCGGCGATGAGCTTACAGCCATTATGCCATTTAAAGAGGACCTGATCGGCAATCCGATGCTTCAGGCGATCCACGGCGGAGCGACAGCCGCATTTCTTGAGATTGCCGCGATAATCGAACTGAGTTGGGGCCTTTTGTGGGAAGATATGGAGAAACCGGAAAACGCCGAGGTCCGTTTTGCGGAAACTCCGTTCAAGCTTCCTAAGACCATCGATTTTACGGTGGATTATCTTCGCTCAGGACTGCCGCGAGATGCCTATGCACGTGCGCGCGTCAACCGCTCTGGTCGCCGTTATGCCTCGGTGCACGTCGAAGCATGGCAGGACAACCGTAGCCGTCTCTTTGCTCAGGCATCTGGTCATTTCTTGATGCCGACACGCGATGAGTAAAGCGCTTACACACAAACGGATTTTGGCCATCGCCATTCCGATTGTG
This sequence comes from uncultured Aestuarium sp., assembly GCA_964461315.1. Lineage (GTDB taxonomy): Bacteria > Pseudomonadota > Alphaproteobacteria > Rhodobacterales > Rhodobacteraceae > Marivivens. The sequence goes on along the minus strand of CAYWUN010000048.1, from coordinate 12,126 downwards.
ATTTCAAATGCAACGGTGCCGCTATTAGGGCTCGTCGATACAGGCGTTGTCGGCCAACTCGGTGCCGCCGAGCCGATCGGTGCAGTGGCAATCGGCGCCTTGATCCTATCGAGCGTGTATTGGATCTGCGGGTTCCTCCGAATGGGCACAACAGGCATGACAAGTCAGGCCTTAGGCGCGGAAGATAACGCAGAAGTCGCAGCCCTCCTTCAGCGTGGATTGCTCGTCGGCTTTGGCTTCGGTCTTGCAGTGATATTGCTTCAATTGCCCTTGTTTCTTGGGGCCTTTTGGCTTTCTCCTGCGACCCCTGAAGTCGAAGCGCTTGCCCGAGGATATATGAAAATCCGGGTGTGGTCCGCGCCTGCAACCATCGCACTTTATGCGGTGACTGGCTGGCTGATCGCCCATGAAAGGTCGCGAGCGGTGCTTGCACTTCAGCTTTGGATGAACGGTCTTAACATCATACTTGATGTTGTTTTTGTTCTTGGGCTGGGGTGGGGTGTCGAAGGCGTGGCCATCGCAACTTTCCTTGCGGAATGGACGGGCCTCGCGCTTGGACTATGGCTTTGCCGTGTAGGGCTAGAGCGATTGGGACTGCCTGCGATCCTTGATCCTGTGCGGATCAAACGGATGATTTCGGTCAATGGCGATATTTTGATACGGACAGTTGCGCTCCAAACCGTTGTTGTCACCTTTATGTTCTGGGGAGCGGGGTTCGGGAACCTAGAGCTTGCAGCCAATCAGGTGCTGATCCAGTTCATTAGCCTCGTCTCCTTTGCCCTCGACGGGTTTGCTTTCTCGTCAGAAACCCTTGTTGGACAAGCGCTTGGCCGAAAAGATCGATCTGGTCTTCGTCGTGCAGCTCTCATGACCTCTTTGCAAGGTATGATTGCCGCAATTCTGATGGCGTTGAGCTTTGCAGTCTTTGGCGGACTGATCATCGATTTACTGACAACTGCCCCCGATGTGAGAGCCGAAGCGCGTGTCTTTTTGCCCTACATGATCTTGGGAACGGTGCTTGGGTTACCTGCGTGGATGCTCGACGGTATATTCATTGGCGCAACGCGGAGCCGCGACATGCGCAATATGATGCTCTTGTCATTCGGGCTTTATTTGCTCGCGGCCTTCCCACTGATGGCGGCGTTTGGCAATCACGGGCTCTGGATGTCTCTGATATTTAGCTGGATTGTTCGCGGGATTACGCTCGGTTCGCGTTATCCCGCGCTCGAAAGAGCGGCTACTTAGAGAATTTCCAGAGCCGCCTCAGGTGGGCGTCCGACCGCTGCTTTGCCATTGGCAAATACAATCGGGCGTTCAATGAGCTTTGGGTTTTGGACCATAGCATCAAGTAAAGCAGCATCGGTCGCATTCTGAAGGCCAAGTTCTTTGAAAGCTGTCTCACCTTTGCGAACAAGGTCTGCGGGCGATTTGCCCAAAAGCTCAAGCGCCTCGGTCAATTCCGCTTTGGTGGGCGGGTTATCAAGATAGAGCCGTTGCACGACCTCTGCGCCCTTGTCCTCAAGAAGCGCCAAGGTCTGGCGGGACTTTGAGCAGCGTGGATTGTGCCAGATGATCACAGCCATTTGTCGCGTCCTTTGCCTATGGCGTCCGCGACATTGGAATAGCCATCTCGCGCAAGAAGTTGATCAAGGCCACGGGTGATTTCGTCAACCAAACTGATACCGCCATAGACGAGAGCGGTATAAAGCTGAACGACTGACGCACCAGCGAGGATCTTTTGATATGCTTGTTCGGCGTTGCTGACACCCCCAACTCCTATGAGTGGAACACTCGTAAGTGTCGAAAGGCGGGCGAGAACGCGAGTGGATTTTTCGAACAATGGAGCACCAGAAAGGCCACCCACTTGGTCTTTGTCTGCACTTTTCAAACCTTCGCGAGAAAGTGTGGTGTTCGTCGCGATAAGAGCCGAGACACCCGAAGTGTTCGCAACTTCTGCCACATCTGCGATTTCTGCTTCGGTCAAATCAGGTGCAATTTTCAAGAAGATCGGGATCGGACGTGCCAGACCTGCGTTCGCTTCCATCACGCCGCCAAGCAGCGCGGAGAGCGCGGCTTTGCCCTGCAAGTCACGGAGCTTCTCAGTGTTCGGAGACGAAACATTGACTGTCGCAAAGTCGATATGTTTGCCGCAACGGGTCAGGACTTTGGCAAAATCAGAAGCACGGTCTTCGCTGTCCTTGTTCGCGCCGAGGTTCAAACCGATGACACCGCTCCTTGGGCGACGCGAAAGACGTTCTGCGATCGCATCCATACCATCGTTATTGAAGCCGAAACGGTTGATCGCGGCTTTGTCCTCGGTCAAGCGGAAGAGACGCGGCTTTGGGTTGCCCGGCTGCGGGCGAGGCGTCGCTGCTCCAACTTCAATAAAACCAAAACCACATTTGGCGAGCGGGTAAAGCGCAGTCGCGTTCTTGTCAAAACCTGCTGCCAAACCCACGGGATTAGGCAAATTCAGCCCTGCAATAGTAGTTTTCAAACGTGAGCTTACGAAAGGTCCGTTGCTCGGCCCGAGTCCAAATTGAAGCGCTCGAATAGCGAGGCCATGCGAAACTTCGGGGTCGATGCTGCGTAGCGCGACCATGCCAAACTGTTCTAGAAGCTTCATGTCATCTCCGGAAATTGGTGCGTGCCATCGACGAGCGGGAGATCTTTACTCCAGAGCACATCGCCAAGGCGGATAGGACGATAAAGGTGCGGAAAGAGCGCGCCGCCGCGGGACGGCTCCCACTTGAGTGGGGCTAAGTCATCGCTTTCAAGCCCAAGCAAAACAAGCCCTTCTTCGCCAGCAAAGTGCTTGGCGGCGGTCTCTTTGACTTGGTCAGCAGTGGAAAAGTGGATGTACCCGTCGATCACATCGATCGGGGCACCCAAAGTTTCGCCTTTAGACTGAAGCTCGGACCATTCGCCGGCACGGAATATCTTGAAAATTAACATGGCGCGGTGATGCCGAATGGCGGTGATCCGGTCAAGGGGCTTTGCTCGGCGCTTGATATTGAGGCGCTTTGCAGAAGAAGCGCTCAGTCGGCGGTTGTCGCAAAGCTGTGACGTTCGGGAAATAGACAAGAGTCGAAACAAATATTTGACTGAATGGTCAAAGCATTTCAGCCTGCCGATATCCAAATAGGGGGATTACAATGAAAACGACAATTTTCAGCACGACATGTGCTTTGGCTTTGTGCGCCGGTCCTGCACTCGCAGACTATTCGTTGACTGTTCTTCACACGAACGACTTTCACGCGCGCTTTGAGCCAATTAGCAAGTATGACTCGACCTGTGACGCCGAAACTAACGCTGCCGGTGAGTGTTTCGGCGGAACTGCGCGCTTAGTCACATCTGTTGCCGAGGCGCGTGCGCGCTCGAATAATGCCATCCTTGTCGATGGCGGCGATCAGTTCCAAGGCACTCTGTTCTATACCTATTACAAAGGGGCAATGGCCGCCGAGTTTATGAACAAACTTGGCTATGATGGCATGACTGTCGGCAATCACGAGTTCGATGACGGCCCCGAGGTGCTTCGCGGCTTTATGGACAAGGTCAGCTTTCCGGTGCTGATGTCGAATGCCGATGTTTCAGGTGAAGCCTCGCTCGCTGATGTACTTCAGAAGTCGACCATTATTGAGCGTGGTGGCGAAAAGATCGGTCTGATCGGTCTGACTCCTGAAAACACCGATGAGCTTGCAAGCCCTGGCCCGAACGTCATCTTCACGGATTCGGTTCAGGCTGTTCAGGGTGAAATTGACAAGCTTACCGCAGAAGGTGTGAACAAGATCATTCTTCTGTCCCACGGCGGTTATTCGATGGACCAAAAGGTTGCCGCTGGCACCACCGGTCTCGACGTGATTGTGGGTGGCCACACTAACACTCTGCTTGGCGACATGGAGGGGGCGGAAGGTCCGTATCCTACGATGGTGAACGGTGTGGCGATCCTGTCTGCCTATGCCTATGGCAAGTTCCTTGGCGAGCTGAATGTAACTTTTGACGACGATGGCAACATCATTGAAGCCGTTGGTCAGCCAATCCTGATCGACGGACAAGTGGTCGAAGATGAGCCAACCGTTGCACGCATCGCCGAGCTTGCGCAGCCCTTAGAAGAAATTCGGAACAAGATTGTCGCGTTTTCCGCTGATGCAATTGATGGCGACCGCGCAAATTGTCGTGCGCGCGAGTGTTCGATGGGGAACGCCATTGCAGACGCAATGCTTGATCGTGTGAAGGATCAAGGCATTGAGATTGCAATCCAAAATGGCGGCGGTGTTCGTGCCTCTATTGATGCTGGTGATGTCACAATGGGCGAAGTGCTAACTGTGCTGCCGTTCCAAAACACGCTCTCGACCTTCCAAGTCACCGGCGAGACTGTTGTTGCTGCCTTGGAAAATGGGGCTTCGCAGATCGAAGAGGGAGCGGGCCGCTTCCCACAGGTTGCAGGCATCAGTTTTGTCGTTGATCCGTCCAAACCGGCTGGCGAGCGTATTTCGGGCGTCATGGTTGGCGGCGCTCCGATTGAGCTAGAAAAGGTCTATGGCGTGGTTTCGAACAACTATGTTCGTAACGGTGGTGACGGATACAAAATGTTCCGCGACGCTGAAAATGCGTATGACTTTGGCCCCGACCTTGCCGACGTTACGGCGGAGTATTTGGCGGCCCATGCGCCTTATGCTCCTGTCATCGACGGACGCATCAAAATTGTTGGTGAGTAAAAACAACTGGTAACGAGTGGGCACCCCCGTCATTTTGGCGGGGGTGTTTCGTTTTGTAGGGGGGGGAAATGAAGGGACGCTGTGCCTGTGGATCGGTCGAGATCGAGATCCTTCGAGAGCCTTTGATCGTTCATTGTTGTCACTGCACAAATTGCCAGCGTGAGAGTGGGTCTGCGTTTGCGCTCAATGTGATGATTGAAAGTGAGAACCTGCGCGTAACGGGGGAAACTGCTCGGACCCATTTGCCCGCTGGGGGGCCAAAAGGTCAGGCATCGCACGCTTGCTTGAATTGCCGTCAAACGCTCTGGACGCACTACGGCGCAGCGGGAGCGGCCTTTGCATTTGTTCGTGCGGGGGTGCTCGATGAACGCGCCTCAATCGAGCCGGACGTGCATATTTACACCTCAACCAAGCTGCCTTGGGTCGTGATACCCAAAGGCGTTCGGACATTTGAGGCATATTATAACCCAAAGGAAACTTGGTCTCTTGATGCGCAAGAACGTTTTCGTGCAGTCAAACGCTAGGGGCTTTTAGCTTTGGGTGCGGCAGACTATCTTGGTCTTCAATAGTCATGAGGGCCAGATGGATCACCCGCTGATTGATTTGATTAACGCGCGCATCGCCGTCGCTGAAGCGGACGGTGCGTTTGATAATCTCGCGGGCGCGGGGAAACCGCTCAAATGGTCCGACGATCCTGAAAATGAGCTGATCAACAGACTGATAGCCGAGAACGGCGCGGTGCCGGAATTTGTATCTCTCAGCCGCGAATTGGCAAAACTACGTGAAGAGCTTTGCGAAACAGGGGACCGCACCCGCCGCAGCGAGATCATGAAGGAAATGTCCATGATGGACGCACGCATCGCGATGTCACGAAAGGCATATGAACGCTGATGTGTGGCCGTATGTCGATCACCGAGCCGAACGATGCGATGGTTCAGCTCTTTCAGGCGACACCTTCAAACGATCTTCCTGTTGAGCCGAATTATAACGTCTGCCCAACGCAAGAAATCGCAGTGGTTACGTCAGAGAGTGGCGTTCGCCGGCTAAGGTCAATGCGTTGGGGGTTCATTCCCGCTTGGTACAAGTTGCCCAATGACGGGCCTCTGCTCATAAATGCGCGCTCTGAAACCATCGCCGAAAAGCCGGCGTTTCGAGATGCCTGTCGCCAAAGGCGCTGTCTTATTGCGGCAAGCGGCTTTTATGAATGGAAGCGCGTAAAGGGTGAAACGCCGCTCCCTTGGTATGTGACGCGGGCTGATGACACGCCAATAGTCTTCGCGGGAATTTGGCAGGATTGGGGGCAGGGTGATACGCGCGTTTCAACTTGTGCTGTTGTCACCTGCGATGCCAACGAAGACATGGCCCCAATCCACGACCGCTTGCCTGTCGTTGTCGATCAAGAAGACTGGGGCAAATGGCTTGGCGAAGAGGGCAAAGGTGCTGCACTCTTGATGAAGCCGATCGCAGAGGGGCGGCTTCGCTTCACGCGTGTCAGCACCAAAATTAATTCCAACCGTGCCCAAGGGCCCGAATTAATCGAGCCTTGGGACGGGGAGTGAATTAGGAAGGTGGAGCATCAAACGAGAAGCTCGCAGTGCGGCTAAATTCATGCATGTCGTGGTAGGTCATCACATAACCTGTCTCTGCTGTGATGACAAATTCTGAGCCCGGCCCGATATCGCGCAGCTCCCATGTATTCAGGCCTGAACCCTCTGGTGCAGCATCCGACTGAATCGATTGAACAGAATCAGACCCGTTGTAGAAACGAATTTTCTCGCCAGGGACGATATATGTAACGGCAGGGAAATAGCCCAAACCCGTAATAATAATGGTTTTTACCTCCTCGGCTGTGGCCGAAGAGGCGGCAAAGCCGAGCGCAAAAGCGGTAGCAAGAATGCGGCGCATCTAAAAATCTCCAATTCATTCGGCCAAACACAAGGAATGGCACTTGGATTCTGAGTACTTTCAGAATTCGGCATGAATATGGCGAGACTTGGCAGCTTTATGTGCATTAGCCGCTTGCACCTGTCGCGAAGGTTGGACTATATCGCACGCAGCGCGGGTGTTGTGTAATGGTAAGACCTCAGCCTTCCAAGCTGATGATACGGGTTCGATTCCCGTCACCCGCTCCACGAACTCCGAACATTGCTAGAGCTCGAGCCGCATTCCAGCGTTCCCCAGTCCTTTGTTTCGGCAGATGAGACATCGCGCCGCTTGAGGTTAGGTTTGGTGTTCCTTATGTGTCGGTGACACTTCAAGACGGCAAGGTACAATGGCTGACCCAACACGTATCAACGCGGATGAGCGCGAGAAATCGAAAGAAATTGGCGCGCTAAAAGGGCTTTGGCCTTTTCTCAAGCCGTATGCGGGCAATATCGCAATGGCCATGGTCTTTCTTGTCGTCACCTCGATGATTTCATTGACCCTGCCGCTGGCGGCGCGCCGCGTGGTTGATAACTTTGAAGATGGCTTGAGCCCACTTCTCAATCAGTATTTCGGTGCAGCCATCGGGATCGTCGCGCTCTTGGCGCTTGGCACCGCGTTGCGCTATTACTTTGTCACCCGATTAGGCGAACGCGTCGTGTCGGACATCCGCGAAGCTGTGTTCAATCGCATGGTGGCCATGTCTCCTGCGTTTTACGAACGTATCATGACGGGCGAAGTTCTAAGCCGCATCACAACGGACACCACGCTAATCCTCTCGGTCATCGGATCGTCTGTATCGGTCGCACTGCGTAATGTGCTCGTGTTTTTTGGCGGTCTCATTCTTTTGTTCCTGACTTCGCCCAAGCTAACTGGGCTTGTTCTGCTGATTGTTCCGCTTGTGATCGTGCCGATCGTCGTGCTCGGCCGCAAACTGCGCAAACGCAGCCGCGAGCATATGGAATGGATCGCAGCTTCTTCCGGCAATGCGTCTGAAGCACTCCTCTCTGTTCAAACCGTTCAGGCGTTTACTCAAGAAGGTTCTGTGCGTGCCAAATTCAACGATGTGACCGAGAAGAGCTTTGACGTCGCGCTTCTTCGAATCAAAACGCGTGCGCTTTTAACCTTCATCATTATTTTCATGATCTTCTCGGGCGTCGTCGGCGTCCTTTGGGTTGGTGCCCGCGATGTTGCCGTTGGTGTCATGACTGTGGGCGAACAAGTTCAGTTCGTCATTTATGCGATCATGGTAGCGGGTGCGGTTGGCGCTCTGACCGAGATTTGGAGTGAACTTCAACGCGCAGCAGGTGCCACAGAGCGACTTGTAGAGCTGTTGAACGCCGAAGACAGCGTTGCAGATCAATCCGCACCCGAAGCTGTCGGCGCGATGAACCGCGGCAAAATCGAGTTCGACGCCGTGACTTTCCACTATCCAAGCCGCCCGAATATGCCTGCGCTCGACAACATTAGCCTCACGGTTGCGCCTGGGGAGACGGTTGCGCTCGTCGGGCCAAGCGGTGCGGGTAAGTCAACGATCATTCAGCTTTTGCTGCGCTTTTACGATCCGAACTCGGGTTCGATCCGCATCGGCGGGCAAGATCTTCGAGAAGTGGCGCGTGCTGAGTTCCGCAAAGGGATCGCGCTCGTTCCGCAAGACCCAGTGATTTTCGCAGATACCGCCCGTGAGAATATCCGCTTTGGCCGACCCGAAGCGACGGATGAAGAGGTAGAAGCCGCTGCAAAGGCCGCCGCTGCACATGAGTTTCTTTCAATCCTTCCCGAAGGCTATGACACCTATGTAGGTGAGCGCGGCGTCATGCTCTCCGGCGGTCAAAAGCAGCGTATTGCGATTGCCCGCGCGATCCTACGCGATGCGCCGATCCTATTGTTGGACGAAGCGACAAGTGCTTTGGATGCCGAAAGCGAGCGTTTGGTTCAGCAAGCAGTCGACAAATTGGCGATGGATCGTACCACGCTTATCGTAGCGCACCGTCTCGCGACCGTGAAAAAGGCTGACCGCATTGTCGTCTTTGATCAGGGCCAAATCGTGGCCCAGGGCACGCATGATCAGCTAGTTGCAGAGGGCGGACTCTATGCGCGCCTAGCGAAACTCCAATTTACCGAAGGTCTTGCCGCGGAATAGTCACGTTTCGTCGCGTAATCCTTGCGCCTTTAGATGGAATTTACCATCTTGATATAAAGGGAGCAGCCGCAGCTAATGCGGCAGCAAGGGAGAACGTCTATGCCTTATGCATCGGTCGCGGATCGTGATGCCATTGTCGCGGAAATGCCTTGGGACAGCCGAGAGCTGCCAAAGACTACCTATGACATGCTTTGCAGAACGGTTGAGAAGTTTCCAAAACGTGACGCAACCAGCTTTCAAATCTTCTCGGACCCTACGAGCAAGAAGGAAACACTTAACTGGAGCGAGCTGAAGGAAAAGGTTTGTCAGACGGCAAACATGCTGCGCGATCTGGGGGTAGGGGAGGATGACACAGTTGCCTATCTTCTTCCCAACTGCACCGAGGCGATCCTAACTTATATCGGCGGCCAAGTTGCGGGAAAGGTGAACCCGATTAACCCGCTACTCGATCCCGAGCATATCGCAGGGATCATGCGTGAAACCAACGCCAAGGTTCTCGTCACACTTCGTGCATTTCCCAAGACGGACGTGGCTCAGAAGGCGGCGGATGCGGTCGCTCTTGCGCCCAATGTTAAGGCTATCGTTGAGGTCGACCTCGTGCGGTATCTCACAGGCGCAAAGCGACTTATCGTTCCTCTGATCCGCCCAAAGGTCAAAGTGACCCACAAGGCAAAAGTCATCGACTTCAATCGCACGATGAACAGCAAGGCCAAAGAGCTTGCTTTTGCGCCTTCGACTGAGGACCGCGTTGCGGCGCTCTTTCATACGGGTGGCACCACCGGACTTCCTAAGGTTGCTCAGCATCGGTTCTCGGGGATTGTTTATAACTCGTGGCTTGGCGCTCGTCTTCTTTTCACCGAGCAAGACGTGCAGATGTGTCCACTCCCGCTTTTCCATGTTTTTGCAACCATTGTGTCTCTCGGCGCGTCTCTGTCTTCGGGCGCACATTTCGTGATCCCTACGCCGCAAGGTTATCGCGGTGAGGGCGTGTTCGACAACTTCTGGAAGCTATGCGAGCGGTATAAGGCGACCTTTATGATTACCGTACCGACTGCGATGTCGGCGCTTATGCAGCGGCCAGTCGATGCTGATATTTCTTCGCTCCGCCTTGCATTTTGTGGCTCTGCCCCCCTCCCGCTTGAACTTTACAAGCGGTTCGAGGCTGCGGCCGGTGTGACCATTTGTGAAGGCTACGGCCTGACCGAAGCTACATGTCTGGTGTCGATTAACCCGCCAGATGGCGAGAAGAAAGTCGGCTCGATCGGCATCCCATTCCCCTATACCGACGTTCAAATCGTAGACACTGCGACGCAAAAGATACTTGGCCGTGACGAGGTAGGTGAAATCTGCGTATCTAACCCTGGGGTATCTCTGGGGCACACCTATACCGACGTGAGTAAGAATGTTTCTCTCTATTATCCCGGCCCAAAGAGCGAGACCCAGTATTTGCGCACTGGCGACCTTGGCCGTCTTGATAATGACGGCTACCTTTGGATTACAGGGCGGGCGAAGGACCTTATCATTCGCGGCGGCCACAATATCGATCCTGCTGAGATTGAAGAGGCTCTTGCAGGACATCCTGCGGTCGCTTTTGCCGGTGCGATTGGCCAGCCCGACGCTCATGCTGGAGAAATTCCCTGCGCCTACGTGGAGCTTGTTTCGGGTGCAACCGTGACCGAAGCAGAGCTCTTTGCCTTTGCGGCTGAGAAAATTCACGAGCGAGCAGCAGTGCCCAAGCACATCGAGATATTGCCTGAACTGCCCAAGACTGCAGTCGGTAAAATCTTCAAGCCCGACCTGCGCCGTCTCGCGATCACGCGCATCTATAACGCCGCTCTTTCGAATGCGGACGTTGCAGCCGAGGTCAAAGAGGTGATCGAGGATAAGAAACTTGGCCTCGTTGCCTGCCTTGCAAAGACGGGCACCGTTACGGATGACGACGTGGTCAAAGCACTTGGTGCGTTCACGCGGCCTTGGCGCTGGGCTTGATCATCTTGCAATAAAAAAACCCGCCGAAAGGCGGGTTTTTCTTTAGGTGCGAACGCCTGCAAAACGTTGTTGCCAGTCTTCGCGTTCTTCATCCGTGATCTTGCGGAAGAGATTTTCGGGAACCTCAAAAGCGTGACCAGCGGGGAGCGCAGCAAGCGCGGTCTCTACGCTGTCTGGCCAAGCGCTATCTTCGGTCTTCATTGCGGAAAGCATCGTCGCTGAAGCATCAGGAATGAATGGCGCCGAGAGGATTGCATAAAGACGAATGAGATTAAGGCCGAAGCGGACCTGCATCGCTGCGGTTTCCGGATTTTCCTTAAAGGTCGACCAAGGCGCAGCGTCCTGAAGATATTCGTTTCCGATCACCCAGATAGCGCGCAGTTCACCCGCGGCTTTGCGCACTTCGATGGCGTCCATAAACCCTTGGTAAGCGGTCAGGCGCTCGGCAAGTGCAGCCATGACTTCGGCTTCTTTTGCACCAAACTCGCCGCCTGCAGGGACTTCTTCACCAAACTTGGAACGGCAGAACTTTGTGATGCGGCTGACAAAGTTTCCGAGCACATCGGCGAGGTCTTTGTTCACCGACTGCTGGAAATTCTCCCATGTGAATTCGGAGTCCGAACTTTCCGGTGCATGGCTCAGGAGCCACCAGCGCCAATAGTCGGAGGGGAGGATTTCAAGCGCCTGATCCATGAATACACCGCGACCGCGCGAGGTTGAAAACTGCCCGCCGTCATAGTTCAGGTAGTTGAACGACTTGATGTAGTCGACAAGCTTCCATGGCTCGCCAGAGCCAATGATGGTGCAGGGGAACGAAAGCGTGTGGAACGGTACGTTATCCTTACCCATGAATTGGGTGTAGGTTACGTCTTCGGCGCCCTTGTCTGTGCGCCACCAGCGCTCCCAGTCATTTCCTTTGCCGGCAGCAACCCATTCCTGCGAGCAGGCGATGTATTCAATGGGGGCATCAAACCAGACGTAGAAGACTTTGCCCTCCATGCCTGGCCAATCTTGATCGCCCTTTTTAACGGGGACACCCCAATCGAGGTCGCGGGTAATGCCTCGGTCCTGCAGGCCGTCGCCGTCGCGTAGCCACTTCTTGGCGATCGAGGTTGTCAGCACCGGCCAGTCGGTCTTGCTGTCGATCCAAGCATCAAGCTGATCGCGAAGCTGGGTTTGGCGCAGGTAAAGGTGCTTGGTTTCACGCATTTCAAGATCGGTTGACCCTGAAATGGTTGAATGCGGGTTGATGAGGTCTACTGGGTCAAGCTGCTTGGTGCAGTTGTCACACTGGTCGCCGCGCGCGCTGTCAAAGCCGCAGTTGGGGCAGGTGCCCTCGATATAGCGGTCGGG
>CAYWUN010000047.1:0-19304 GCA_964461315.1 uncultured Aestuarium sp. | reverse complement strand
GGCTTTAACGTCATGGGCGTTTCGAACGGTGGCGTTGGCTATTCGCTTGACGAGTTCAACGCTTCGCTCGTTTCGGACGAGATGAAGGCCGCTGTAGACGCGGCCGCTGCGGAAATCGCATCGGGTGCACTTTCGGTGCATGACTACATGTCCGACGAAACCTGCCCTGCGCTTGATTTCTAATCCAAGCCTTTGAAACACTGAGGCCGCGCTCATCAAATTGGCGCGGCCTCTATTCCAATAAAGACCACGGTGAATTTCCGATGACTGACCAGATTCCCGCTATCGAGCTGCGCGGCATTTCCAAGTCTTTCGGCCCAGTTCAGGCCAACAAAGATATTTCCATTCGCGTTATGCCCGGCACGATCCACGGGATTATCGGTGAAAACGGAGCAGGAAAATCAACTTTGATGTCGATCCTCTACGGCTTTTACAAAGCCGATGCAGGCGAGATTTTCATCAACGGTCAAAAGAAAAGCATCCCCGACAGCCAAGCGGCAATTGCTGCGGGTATCGGCATGGTGTTTCAGCATTTTAAGCTGGTCGAGAATTTTACTGTGCTCGAGAATATCATTCTCGGCGCCGAGGACGGCCCACTCCTTCGGCCTTCACTGAACAAAGCACGCTCCGCGCTCAAAGAACTTGCTGACGAGTACGAGCTTAACGTTGATCCAAACGCGATCATCGAGGAAATCGGCGTTGGCATGCAGCAGCGTGTCGAAATCCTAAAAGCGCTTTACCGTCAGGCCAATATCCTCATCCTAGACGAACCCACTGGCGTTCTGACCCCTGCCGAGGCAGATCACCTGTTCCGCATTCTTGAGAACCTGCGCCGTGAGGGCAAGACGATCATCCTGATCACGCACAAACTCCGCGAAATCATGGAAATCACGGATACAGTTTCAGTTATGAGACGTGGCCAGATGACGGCGACGGTTAAAACTGCGGAAACCTCTCCGACCGAGCTTGCTGAACTGATGGTCGGTAGGAAGGTGCTTTTGACAGTCGAAAAGACCCCAGCCCAGCCGGGTAAGAACATCCTCGAAGTGCGTGATCTAAAGGTTACAGACGACAAAGGCGTTCAGCGCCTCAAGGGCATCAACCTCGATATCCGTGCAGGTGAAATCCTTGGGATTGCAGGGGTTGCGGGCAATGGACAGTCGGAACTCCTCGAAGTGCTGGGGGGCTATCGTCGCGCGTCGGGCAACGTAACGCTGAACGGACAGTCGCTTGAACTTGATATAGGACCGTCTGGCGGACAAAAACGCCGCGCGATGGGCATCGCCCACGTGCCCGAAGATCGCCAGCGCGAAGGTCTGATCATGGACTACGCCGCTTGGGAAAACATCGCCTTTGGCTATCACAACGATCCGCGCTTCCAAAAGAACGCAATTCTGATGGACCATGACGCGATGAAGGCAGACACTGCGACCAAAATGGCCGCCTATGACGTGCGACCACCAGATCCCTACCTTGCGGCCAAGAGCTTCTCTGGCGGAAACCAGCAAAAGATCGTCGTAGCCCGCGAGATTGAACAGAACCCTGATCTTCTCTTGATTGGTCAACCGACACGCGGCGTTGACATCGGCGCGATCGAGTTCATCCACAAAGAAATCATCGCTCTGCGCGACAAAGGTAAGGCGATACTCCTCGTTTCGGTCGAACTTGATGAAATCATGTCACTTTCGGATCGGATAGCGGTCATGTTCGATGGTCAAATCATGGGGGAGCGTCTCGCCTCGGAAACCAATGCGAAAGAGCTTGGCCTCATGATGGCAGGGATGAATGGGGAGGCCGCATAATGGACCGAATGCCGAAGTGGGCTGACATTGTCCTTATCCCGTTAATCTCACTTATCCTCGCAGCGTTTCTATCCGCTCTCGTGATGCTCGCCATAGGCGAGGACCCGATCAAAGCACTTGGCATTATGATACAAGGCTCGATCGGATCATCCTACGCGTGGGGCTATACGCTCTACTACGCCACGAACTTCATCTTTACCGGCCTTGCGGTCGCTGTCGCCTTTCATGCCCGAATGTTCAATATTGGCGGTGAAGGACAGGCAGCTTTGGGCGGCGTAGGTGTCGCGCTTGTTTGCCTCTATGTCCCTTGGCCACACTGGTCAGTCGCGCTCGTTGGCGCGACGGTCATTGCTGCTCTTTTCGGTGCGACTTGGGCGGCCATCCCTGCTTTTCTTCAGGCAAAACGCGGAAGCCACATCGTAATCACTACGATCATGTTCAACTTTATCGCCGCTGCACTGATCAACTATCTGCTTGTTAAAACACTTAAGCCCATCGGTGCGATGGAGCCTGCGACGGCCAAGTTTCCCGAGCCGACCCATCTCCCGAGCATGCATGATATATTAGGCATATTCGGCATCCCCTTTTCGCGCGGCGCACCCGCGAATATCGCGCTCTTGCTCGCGCTTCTTGCGTGTTTCCTCGTTTGGGTGTTGATCTGGCGCACGCGCCTCGGTTATCAACTCCGCGCCTTTGGCCATTCGGAAAGTGCAGCCAGATACGCTGGGATCAGCCCGACCAAGATCATCATGGTTTCAATGCTGATCTCGGGTGCCCTTGCAGGTCTTATGGCCATTAACAACGTCATGGGCGAAGCTGAACGCTTGGTTCTAAACGCGGTCGAAGGCGCTGGCTTTATCGGTATCGCCGTGGCGCTGATGGGTCGCAACCATCCCTTTGGCGTTCTCCTTGCCGCACTTCTCTTTGGGGTGCTCTATCAGGGCGGCGCTGAACTTGCTCTGGCCACTTCGATCCCACGTGAAATGATTGTGGTGATCCAAGCCTTGGTGATCCTCTTTACAGGCGCTCTCGACAACATGGTACGCATTCCGCTCGAAAGCCTCTTCTCAGTTCTCCGCCGCAAACCAGAAGGAGCCAAGTAATGGATTTCTTTGCTCTCTTTGACCTCGCGGTCCTTGATGGAACAGTGCGCCTTGCCACGCCGCTCCTTTTGGCCTGCCTCGCGGGTCTGTTTTCGGAACGTGCTGGAATCTTCGACATCGGTCTCGAAGGTAAAATGCTGGCTGCTGCGTTCCTGTCTGGCGCGATCGCAGCCACCACAGGAAATGCATGGCTCGGCCTCTTAGCGGGTATCGCGGCCTCACTGGTTCTGTCTGTGATCCACGGCCTCGCTTCGATCACCTTTCGTGGCAACCAATTAATCTCAGGCGTTGCGATCAACTTCTTTGCAGCAGGTCTGACCGTCGTCGTTGCGCAAAGCTGGTTCCAGCAGGGTGGACGCACGCCATCGCTCTCTGAAGGGGGGCGTTTCAATCCAATCACTTGGATCGGCGCGGATGGTAATGGCTTTTACTCCGAAGTGATCTCCGGCCACTCAATTCTTGTTTATGGGGCATTGCTTTGCGTACCGCTTACGTGGTGGGTGCTCTACCGGACGCGCTATGGTCTTCGCCTCCGCGCTGTGGGTGAAAATCCCGCCTCTGTGGATACTGCGGGCGTCTCGGTCGTGGGCCTTCGCTATTCTGCTGTGCTAATTTGCGGCGTCCTTTGCGGAATTGCGGGTGCATATCTGGCCACAGCGTTGCAGGCTGGTTTTGTGAAAGATATGACCGCAGGTCGCGGCTATATCGCTCTCGCCGCGTTGATTTTTGCAAAGTGGCGGCCGTGG
Source organism: uncultured Aestuarium sp. (assembly GCA_964461315.1). Lineage (GTDB taxonomy): Bacteria > Pseudomonadota > Alphaproteobacteria > Rhodobacterales > Rhodobacteraceae > Marivivens. The sequence goes on along the minus strand of CAYWUN010000047.1, from coordinate 15,653 downwards.
TATGCGCTCGGAGCGACAACGCTTTTCGGTTATCTTCAGGCGCTCTCCTTGCGCCCCGATATCCTTGAACGCGCAATCGGAGTTAAGGTGCAGGTACAGCTCCTCGACGCCCTGCCTTATATCCTTACTGTCGTTATTCTGGCCGGCTTTGTCGGTAAAGCAATCCCGCCGCGTGCGGGTGGAGAACCCTATGTCAAAGAGCGCTGATCTCGCCGCAACCATCCGTGAAATCGCAGGGGACGAGCCCGTTCGGATTGGTCTGATCCTTGGCTCGGGTCTTGGACACCTAGCTGGGGCTGTTGAAGGCGTCGCGATTCCCTATTCCGAACTCCCCGGTTTTCCGCATGCAGGTGTCTCTGGCCACAACCCGAACCTCGTGATCGGTGAGCTTGAGGGCGTTCGAGTTGCTGTGTTTGGTGGCCGTGCCCACTACTACGAGAACGGCAATCCCGCTGCGATGCGCCTACCGCTCGAAACGCTCTGCGAGCTGGGCGCTGACACTGTCATCGCGACCAATGCCGCAGGCTCACTTCGCGCCGATATGCCCACGGGGTCGATTATGTGCCTTACGGACCATATCAACTTCTCTGGCCTTAACCCGCTTATCGGCGAGCAAACAGACAAACGCTTTGTTCCGATGATGGACGCCTATGAGCCTGAACTGCGCGAGGCGCTGACTTCCGCGGCCAAGGGTGAGAAGATCGAAATGTTCGAAGGCATCTATGCTTGGTATTCAGGCCCCTCTTTCGAAACTCCTGCCGAAATTCGCGCGATCCGCACATTGGGAGCAGACGCCGTGGGCATGTCCACTGTGCCCGAGGTGATCCTGGCGCGCTTCCTTGGGCTTCGTGCTGCTGCGATCTCGACAATCACCAACATGGCGGCAGGCATGAGTGACGAAAAGATCAGCCACGAGCACACCAAAGCGATGGCTCCGCTCGGTGCTGCTAAACTCGAAGTCGTGCTGCGCAGGTTCCTACGCGATCTTAAATAAAGTCAGGGGTTTGACACTCGCTTCGGATCGGTGTTTTTTGGGTTTCACGCGGCCCCTCTGCCGGAATCCAAAATGCAGATTTATCTTCCCATCGCCGAAGTCTCGGTGAACATCTTTCTCATTCTCGGCCTCGGTGGTGTGGTCGGGATTTTATCTGGGATGTTCGGCGTCGGCGGAGGCTTCCTGATTACGCCATTGCTGTTTTTTGTAGGCATTCCGCCCGCTGTCGCCGTTGCAACCTCTGCAAATCAAATTGTCGCTTCATCAGTCTCTGGTCTTATTAGCCAGATCAAAAGGCGCGGCGTAGATTTTGTAATGGGAACAGTGCTCCTCGTCGGGGGACTCATTGGCTCGGCGATCGGGGTTCAGATTTTTAATCTCCTAAAAGAAATGGGTCAGGTCGACCTTTTGGTGAACCTTTGCTACGTCGTATTCCTCGGAATTATCGGTGGCATGATGTTCATCGAGAGCCTCAACGCGCTCATTCGCTCTAAGAACGCTCCCCCAAAGCGCCGCAAGCATAACTGGGTGCACAACCTGCCGTTCAAGATGAAGTTTCGCATCTCGGGGCTTTATATCTCGGTCATTCCGCCGCTTATGGTTGGAGTTCTGGTCGGCCTCTTGGCAGCAATTATGGGCGTCGGTGGGGGCTTCATCATGGTGCCCGCGATGATCTATCTCTTGGGCATGCCGACCAAAGTGGTCATCGGGACTTCACTTTTTCAGATCATCTTCGTTGCCGCCTTCACGACGATGATGCATGCAATCACCAACCAAACGGTCGACATCGTTCTCGCAATCCTGCTGCTTATTGGCGGTGTGATTGGCGCCCAGTTTGGAACGCGAATTGGCATGAAACTAAAGGCAGAGCAGCTTCGAATTTTGCTCGCGGGACTCGTGCTGCTCGTTGCTTTGAAACTTGCTGTTGATCTTCTAGTCGAGCCAAGCGAGCTTTATTCAATCGCGGGGATCGGAGAATGATCACGCGAGCTCTCACCTTTTTCTGGTTTGCATTCATAGCGACAGCGCCACAAGCCGAAGAGATTGTGCTGGGCATGTCGCAAGACGAAGTCGCAATCACTGCTAGTTTCACAGGCTCCGAAATCCTCATCTTTGGCGCAGTTCGCCGAGACGCGCCCGCCCCTGAAAGCTCTCAGCTTGAGGTCATTATCGCGGTTCAGGGACCAAATGTACCCGTTACAGTCCGCAAGAAAGAGCGTGTCGCGGGCATTTGGGTGAACACCAGCTCAATCGATCTTGATATTGCACCGTCATTCTACGCAGTCGCCACTTCCGGTGAGATCGGCGAGGTGCTCCTGCCACTCGAAGATCTGCGCCACGCGGTGTCTGTGGGAAGGGTTGTTCGAAGCGCGGGACAAGACGCCTTTGCGACTGACAATTCAGTTGATGCTTTCGCTCGTATTCAAGCGGAAGATAACCTTGTTCAAATCCTTGAAGGCGCGGTCAAAATTGACGAACAAACGCTTTTTCGAACTCGCATTTCACTCCCCGCAAATATTACCGAAGGCGATTATAAAACGCGCATTTTCTTGACTCGAAACGGCATGGTTGTGGACCAATTGGACACGATCATTCCAGTCTATAAAGTCGGGATAGAGCGCTGGTTATACAAGATGTCCCAAGAGCAAGCAGCGATCTATGGCGCGCTCTCGCTGGCGATTGCGGCTCTCGCGGGGTGGATGGCCGCCGCAATCTTTGGAAGACTGCGCGGCTAATTCTCGTCTTCCGAGCGAAGCTCCAGCGGAACCGAAGCAACTCTCAAATCATCCACCGCAAGTGGACCCGAGGGACGTCCAAGCCGACTGCGCACAACCCATCTGAGTTGGTTTTCGGCTCGCGTGATTGCGACGTATGCAAGACGTTTCCAAAGTGGCTGACCTGCTTCGACACGGCCCATTTGCGCCGCAGCATAGATGTCCGGCGCAAAAACCTGCACCGTGTCCCACTGAGAACCTTGGGCCTTGTGGATCGTAACTGCGGCTCCATGCAGGAACGTTGCGCCCATCCGAGCGGCGAAAGGGATGAACGGTTCCTCGTCGCCTTCATGTTCGATTTTTACAATGCTGGCTGCTGAAACCTGTGGGTCTTCGGCTCCGATGACATGCAAACGTGAAAAACCAGGTTTGCGGCCAGGTCCAAGATAAACAACCTGCGCGCCTTTGATCAGGCCACGTGCCTCAAGGTCCAAGCGCTTCTTTCGGTGTTTGACAGGAAGCTCGATCCCATCGCAAATCAACGGCTCACCTTCAAGCAATTCGTCTTCGGGCGCACCATAGGCATTGCGGAAAGCATGGATCAAACGGATACGCGTCGCGTTCCGCCAAACCAAAACCGGCGAGCGCGCCATAAGATCGGCTTCGACACGTTGCGCCCAGACAACGCGCTCGTCGCGTTTTGACGCTTCCTCTACGAGCTTTTCGAAACGGTAGAAATCTACAGCCGGATCAGCCAGAGCATGCGCAAGATCAAGAATGGGGTTGTCTGCATCCTGTCGATGAACGCGCTGAAGCTCGAACCTGCGGTTGGCTGGAAGGTTCTCAAACACCATCCCTCCCGTGCCTTGGACAGGTGGAAGCTGAGCGGGATCACCAAAGAGAACCAGTGTCGGGAATATCTCTTGAAGGTCTTCAAACTGTTTGGCGTCCAGCATCGAGCTTTCGTCGATAAACCCAATATCGAGTGGCTCCTCGCGTCGCTTCCAGCCAGTGATAAAGTCCGACCCCCTCAGACCAGCAGCTGCGAGTGCTGCAGGGATCGACGTATTCACCTGATAGGACGCCCAAGCTCGATCAAGGGCGACATCTGTTATCCCCTCGATTTTGGGCCGTTCGCCCTCGCCTGCGAGCCATTCGGCGATGCGCTCATATTCGGGATCATAGACGGGAGTGTAAAGAATACGGTGAATGGTCGTTGCAGGAACGCCGCGATTACGAAGAACACTTGCGGCTTTGTTGGTTGGGGCAAGGATAGCCAACGTTCGGCGATCCTTGCGTTTTTTGCCTTCCCAATCGCCGGAAACAACGTCGATTCCAGCCTCGACCAATGCCTTGGTTAGCTCTGATAAGAGCATCGTTTTGCCGGACCCCGCCTTGCCGATTACCGCAATTACGCTCGATTTGTCGGGCATCGGAGGCGTGAGCAGGGAATCTTCGATATCCACGCCCGCCGAACGCAAGAGCGCCGCGACTGCGTCCCAAGCTTCGGCCTGATCGGATGAGAAAGTGAGTGCGGTTCCTGACATGGCGCGACCCTATCCCTCACCGCGACCAAGGGCCAGTGGACTTAGGCGGAAAGCGGCAATTGAGGCGTACCAAACGCACGCTCGAACCATCTTTCAGAGAGAGCATGCGACACGCCCGCACTTTTTGACACACGAAGTCGTGCTTCCGGTGAATAGGCCCAAAGCCCAACCGAAACTTTCTCGCGTCCAGTGCCACTCTCTCCCAGAATAGTCGGCGATGATCCAATCATCCGATATATCCGCACCATCCTTGCATCAAACACACCTGCAAAATGCGAAAGGCCAAAGTTTCGCATGAGCTCACCGCCGCCCAACATCAAGGCAGCGGCGATACGGCTCTCTGCCCCGCGCGAAAGACAAAATCGAGTGCACTCCCAAATATTCGGATCGCATATTGGGCTTCCACCCGTCAAATTGCCGAAATGTTCATTCACCATTGTTCGACCGACGCTCGGCAAGAACCGCATCGAACCGCCGTGGGTGCCGTCGGCATTTTCCCAAATGACGTAGAGAGGATTGAGCGCATCATACTCGTCCCGCTCCCATCCCCTGCCGTCCAATTCAACATCCCATCTGAGTCGGTGTTTGAACTGATCCGCGCGATCGAGGAACATTGTTTCCGCAAGCTTGGGAAATTGAGGCAGGTCTGATCCATAGATGTAGCGTAGCATTGGGCTCTCCTATTGGCGAAGGATTTGCCCAAAGGTGCGGCTTAAAAGTTAATGTGAGAGGAACGCTGCGTACGCTGTTCCGACGCTAGGCAACACCTTGTTTACCTTGCAACTCGTATCGTCCGGGCCAATTTCCAACAGCACCGTTGGTCGCGCCCCCTGTGATTATCAACCCCTCCGCAAGAGCCCGAGCGACGGCATGTATGGTGTTGTTTGCCCCCAATTTCAGCCGAGCAGATTCAATGTAAGTCCTCAGAGTATGCTCGGAAATTTCGAGCATCTCAGCAACCTGACCACGTCCATACCCCATCGCAAGAAAAGTGAGTGCGTCCGTTTCGCGAGGGCTCAAAGGTTTGGCGGCAGTTGGCGTGCGCCCACGCTCGATCATGAGTGCAGAGTTATTGAAGTAATGTGCAATTAAAATCAAATTGCGTTGATTTTCTCGGGTAAATTCATCCCATTCGAGATCATCGCGATGATCTGACACGGTGAATAAAGCAAACTGCCCATTCGGACCGCGAATTGGAATTGAATACCCTTGGCTACCGATCTCAAACCGAGCCGCATCTGCTGCCAGTGCTCTTGATGCTTTGCTAGACCAGTCCAACCTACGCCAATCAACCGGATGAAACCGCTGATAGCACCCGACTACCACTGGATCGATCCTAAGATAGTCCTTGTCGATATAGGTTTGAACCCAATCCGGCGGATAGGTTCCACAGCCGTATTGCTCACCATTCGCCGAAACCCAATGATAAACCATATGCGACACACCATAGTGGTCGCGTAGCTCCAAAATCAGGCTTTGTAGATCTTCAAAAGCCTGAGCTTGCTCCAACCTCACTAGAAATTCTTCCGGCATTCAACCCATCTCCGAGCCTTACAAAGGATCGAACTTCGCCGCCCAAAGACATTATTTCGCGATCAGCTAACGTTGCGGTTTCCTCAAGCCGACCTGCCAAGTCCGGTAGACCATTTTGAGCTGCGAAAGTTTGTAGGTCCGCGAGGACGTCGAGTATCCATTTGTTTCCCATGACAAGCCTCTTAAGGAATGGTTAATGAAGTATTAACAACCTATAGTAGCAAATCTTAGGAAGCAAAATTACCCGCGTATTTGTTCCCCCCATTTCTGGGGGGACGAGGCCCAGAGAAAAATGCAAAAGCGCGGACCAATGGCCCGCGCTTTTGTAGTTCACTAAGTTTAAGACCTTATTTTTTGGACTTCTCATAAGCGTCTTCGAAGGTGCGCAGCCCCATCTGTGGTGACTGAACCAGAACTGCCATGTTACCTGGCTTGTGCTGGTTTTTGCGCATTTTGGTGTGCGCTGCTGGAATTTCATCCCAAGAGAAGCACTCGGACATACAAGGGTCAAGACGACGCTCGATCATAAGCTGGTTCGCCTGCGATGCCTGCTTGAGGTTCGCAAAGTGGCTGCCCTGAACGCGCTTCTGGTGCATCCAGAGGTAACGAACATCAAAGGTCAAGTTATAGCCGGTGGTGCCTGCACAGATCACAACCATACCGCCACGCTTCACAACAAAGACCGAGACAGGGAAAGTCGCCTCACCTGGGTGTTCAAACACCATGTCAACGTTGTTGCCTTTGCCCGTAATGTCCCAGATCGCCTTGCCAAACTTGCGGGTCTCGTTGAACCACTCCTTGTATTCGGGCGTGTTCACAGTGGGCATTTGCCCCCAGCAATTAAAGTCGTTGCGGTTGATGACGCCCTTTGCACCAAGCGACATAACAAAGTCACGCTTGCTCTCGTCGCTGATCACGCCGATCGCGTTTGCACCGGCGGTATTGATGAGCTGGATCGCATATGAACCAAGACCGCCCGAAGCGCCCCAAACGAGAACGTTCTGACCAGGCTTAAGTTCATGAGGCTTGTGACCAAAGAGCATACGGTAAGCCGTCGCAAGGGTCAGCGTGTAACATGCCGACTCTTCCCAAGTCTGGTGACGCGGGCGGTGCATCAGCTGCTGCGATTGAACACAGGTGAACTGACCGAACGATCCATCGGGTGTCTCATAGCCCCAAATGCGCTGCGAAGGAGAGAACATAGGGTCGCCGCCATTGCACTCTTCATCGTCGCCGTCGTCTTGGTTGCAATGAATTACAACCTCGTCGCCAATTTTCCAGCGCTTCACCTTGTCGCCAACGGCCCAAACGATACCAGCGGCGTCAGATCCAGCAATATGATAGGGAGCACCGTGGACATCAAACGGGCTGATCGGAATACCAAGACCCGCCCAAACGCCGTTGTAGTTAACGCCAGCGGCCATAACCATAACCAGCACTTCATGGCTGTCGGGCTTGGGAGTGTCGACGACTTCGATTTCGAAAGCCTTGTCCGGTTCGCCATGGCGCTCTCGACGGATCGTCCAAGCGTACATCGATTTGGGGACATATCCGAGGGGCGGCATTTCACCCACCTCGTAAAGGTCCTTTTCGGGTGCAGTGTAGGTCAGAACATCCGGTTTCTGATCAAGGGCCATCATAATCTCCATCGTCAAATCTTTGGTTTTCGCCGCAATGCAGAATCGCGGCGTTTCCTATTTGTAGGAGACGTTGGAGTAACTTTGCAACTGCCACTAAGGTATTTTTGTAATTTTATTACCGAGCAAACGCAGAAAATTGGGTCATTTATGCTGCAAGTGCATTAAAATAATGAGAAATTGACGACGCATAGAACATCAAGATCCTGTCGGCATCTGGATCGACAACCAGTTTCTGACCATTTTCAGTCACCAATTTTCGTTCACCAAGCAGCTCGAGCGCATCAGTCACCATCTTTGCGGCGGTCCGGCTGGGCGCTTTGGCACCATTCGCCACCATTCGCTCAACCATCTTCTCAACGTCGCGAACCAAAGCTAGGCGGTCTCTTTGCCCCATAAGGACTGCACGAGCAACAAGCGGCACCGGAACGATCGGCGTACTTGCCTCGATCCTTCCCATGAGCATGGACGCAATGGCCTCTGGGTCCGCCTCCTTTATTGACCAAAGACTGATGGGTTCGCCGAATTCCACGGCGGCAGTGCCAAATCCCTTGAACCGGAATGTAGCAATCCTCGACAGATGTAGGACAACGCCCCAAACGACCTGCCAAATGGGGGCACGAAAACGACGTTCGCCTGTTTTCTGCGCGTCAATCAGAACGCGGTCTTCAAGGACGCGGTCATAATTGAGTGACACCGGAACGAAGATGATTTCGCGACCCGACTCTTTTGCTCCTGTTAATATATAGCTCAAGAGTCCCAGCTTAGGCTCGCCCATCTTTCCATCGAGGCTTAAACCGCCTTCGGGGAAAATTGCCTGGGTCTCACCGCCTTCGACTGCCATTTTCACATATCGTGACAACACTTTGCGATAAAGTGGTCCAAGGGTCTTACGTCTGATAAAGTAAGCTCCCATCATTCTGATCAAGCCAGAGAGCGGCCACACCCGTGCCCACTCGCCGACAGCATATGACACCGTTCCAGCCGTGCTCGTCAGATAGGTCATGAGCACATAGTCCATATTGGAGCGGTGATTGATGACGAAAACAACCGACGCATCGGGATGGATTTCTTCGACCTTCTTTCGGTCGAACGTTCCAATTCGTACGTGGTAAAGCAACTTGGTCAACCAAGCGGCCAAACGCGCCCCGATTGTGAAATACATCGTCGCCGAAAACGACGGTACAATCTCGCGCGCGTAACGCGTTGCTCGTTCAAAGGCGACGTTCTCTGGTATCCCTTCGTTGCGCGCTTCTTCAAAGATCGCTGAGGTCACTTCGGGGTCATAGACCAGCCGTTGGATCATGTCATAGCGCCGCGCAAGTTTGAACGGTTGGATCGGCCGCGTCAGCCGTTCATTCAGACCTGCAACAGCCTTTTCCATCCTTCTACGAAAGAACCAGCGGACCGATGGGAAAAGGAAATGTGATGCGAACGTTACCCCTGCAAATGCGAGAATCAGGAGAAGCAACCAGAGCGGAACAGATACCATTTGTGTCATATGGCGAACCTGACAGGTATTTAAGTATCGGTAAATAGTCTCATGCCGCAACGCAGCGAATTGACAAGGATGCAAAGTTTCCGTTAGGCAGGTCTTAACGAAATTTTATTGCGCAATCAGATTCCGGAGTCATAGCTATGTCGCAGACGCAGAAAGATCGCCCTTGGCTTTTCCGCACCTACGCGGGTCATTCGACCGCCAAGGCTTCAAACGCGCTTTATCGCGGCAACCTTGCCAAGGGTCAGACAGGTCTGTCGGTCGCTTTCGACCTTCCCACTCAGACGGGATATGACAGCGACCACCGACTTGCGCGTGGTGAAGTCGGCAAGGTCGGCGTTCCCGTTTGCCATCTTGGCGATATGCGCACGCTGTTCGCGGATATCCCGCTCGAGCAAATGAATACGTCGATGACAATCAACGCGACGGCACCTTGGCTGCTCGCTCTTTATATTGCAGTCGCCGAAGAACAGGGCGCAGACATTTCGGCGCTTCAAGGCACGGTTCAGAACGACATAATCAAAGAATACTTGAGCCGTGGCACCTATATCTGCCCGCCAGCGCCGTCTTTGCGGATGATCACCGACGTTGCCGCCTATACGCGTGAACATCTTCCCAAGTGGAACCCGATGAACGTGTGCTCTTATCACCTCCAAGAGGCAGGTGCGACGCCCGAACAGGAGCTTGCTTTCGCGCTTGCCACCGCGACAGCGGTTCTCGACGATCTCAAGGGAAAAGTCCCCACAGAGCACTTTGGTAATATGGTTGGGCGTATCTCGTTCTTTGTGAACGCGGGTATCCGGTTTGTCACCGAAATGTGCAAAATGCGTGCCTTCGTTGAACTCTGGGACGAGATTTGCCAAGAACGCTACGGTGTTGAAGACCCAAAAATGCGCCGTTTCCGTTATGGCGTCCAAGTGAACAGCTTAGGCCTTACCGAGCCGCAGCCCGAAAACAACGTCTACCGTATTCTCATCGAGATGCTGGCCGTAACCCTCTCCAAGAATGCGCGTGCGCGCGCCGTGCAGCTTCCTGCTTGGAACGAAGCACTCGGCCTGCCCCGACCATGGGACCAACAGTGGTCGCTCCGCATGCAACAGATCCTCGCCTATGAGACCGATCTTCTCGAATACGACGACCTGTTCGATAATAACCCCGCTGTAGATCGCAAGGTTGCCGCGCTCAAAGAAGGCGCTCGTCAAGAGCTTGCACAGATTGATGGGATGGGTGGCGCAGTCAACGCGATCGAATACATGAAATCGCGCCTTGTTGAGTCAAATGCCGAGCGTATCGGCAACATCGAAACAGGAGAGACAATCGTCGTCGGCGTGAACAAATGGCAAAACGGCGAGCCCTCGCCGCTTACTGCTGGAGATGACGCAATCATGGTCTCCGACCCAGAGGCCGAAGCCGATCAGATGGCGCGCCTAGCCGCTTGGAAAGCAGGACGTGACGGCGCTGCTGTCGCCAAAGCGCTTGCCGATCTGAAGGCCGCTGCGTTGAACGGCAGCAACATCATGGTGCCGTCGATCGCTTGTGCCAAAGCAGGAGTCACAACCGGCGAATGGGCGGAAGAGATCCGCGCCGTTTTTGGCCAATACCGTGCCCCTACAGGTGTGTCTCGCAACCCGTCTAATCGAACCGAAGGTCTCGACGATATCCGCGCGCGCGTTGATGCCGCTTCGTCGCGCCTTGGTCGCCGCCTCAAGTTCCTTGTCGGCAAACCTGGCCTAGACGGTCATTCGAACGGTGCAGAACAAATTGCGGCCCGCGCACGCGATTGCGGGATGGACATCACCTATGAAGGCATTCGTCTCACACCTGAGGAAATTGTTGAGGCCGCAATAAAGGAAGACGCCCACGTAATTGGTCTTTCGATCCTTTCGGGCTCTCACATTCCACTGATTACCGAGGTCATGGAACGTCTGCGTGAAAAAGGAATGAGCATTCCAGTGGTTGCCGGCGGAATTATCCCAGAAGAAGATGCCGCTCGACTTCGCGCAATCGGGGTGGCACGTGTTTATACCCCAAAAGATTTTGAATTAAATCGAATTATGGACGAAATTGTTACAATCGTTGATCCGACAGGAATTGCTGCAGAATAAATAATTCTGGATTTCTACGATTTAATTGAATTATGAATTGGCGACCGCTCGGCATTAGTCGAGCGGGTAATTTCGTTTCAATTGGAGACTTAAATGCAGTTTGATCTCGACAATATGTCGCGCAGCGAACTCGAACAACTTCGTGCAGCTGTAGAAAAAGCAATTAAATCAGTAGATGCCCGCGAGTTACAAAAAGCCCGCGAAGCTGTTGAACGCGCAGCTGCTGAGCATGGCTTTACCCTTGCCGAACTCACTGGCGGCCTCAAAGTCCGCAAAGCTTCGGCGCCTTCCAAAGCTAAATACCGCAATCCTGCGGACGCAAACCAAACGTGGTCTGGCCGTGGTCGCAAACCTCAGTGGATCAAAGATGCTGAAGACGCAGGAACCGACATCGAAAGCTTTGCTATTTAATATTCGTTAAGCTTTCTCAAAAGCTCTTGGCGCGAATAGCGTAATGCAATGAAGCCGTCGGCCCCTTTTTCGAAATTGGGGGCGACGGGCAAACAAGCCGCTCCGCAAATTTGCCTCACTTCAAGTTTGGTGGAATCGACATACCAAAAGCGGCCACCCGGCGTTGAGATATAGCCATTAATGCGCTCGGATAGGTCCCCGTCCAAATCAATATCGCTCGGAACTTCGCTGATATACTCAGGATCAAACCCTCCATGGGTATGATACGATGCGACTGGCGCAAAATCCCTCGGCAGAATTGGGTTACAACTGGCAATGTCACCGCCCACGGCGCGCGTCGCCATAAGCTCGCCTTTTGCATTGTATCCAATATAGCCACAAAACTCTCGTTGCTTGGCGAATGATTGCGATTGGAGAGCAGTTAGCGTCTTTCGCGCAAGCATCATTTCATCAATATTTTGAGCATGTAGAGCCGTGCCCAAAACAGCAAAAACCCAACTAAATACGATGAAATTCAACTCCATCCAGTAACTATCCGTCGCAACCACAAGCGAGGTCAATAGCCTTGGACTGGTTCCCAGCCTAAAAATCAACTTTTAAAATTGTATGGAAGATATAACTATCAACTTACTGGGGAAAAATTCAAAGAATCTATTATGATCAAAAATGCAATCTATGTTGCGGCCCTTGGGCTTCTTGCAGCATGCACGTCTAGCAATCTCAACGATGCTACAAACACACGGTTTGAAACTCCGAACACTGACGGAACGTTCAGCATCGCTTTCTCTGACTCGATGCGCAAGCAATACAAAGACGATGACGGTGACGGCTACGCGTTCGCTGGTGGTGTGCTTGAAGGTGACGGCTTTCTCGCAGTGGCGGGTATTCTACCTCAAACGACCGTAAACACACCTGTTTCGGCGCAAGTCAACTATTCTGGTCAGTATCGCATGATCAGCATTGAGAGCATCACGCTCGACAGCAGCGGCTATCTCTATGGCCTACCAAATCTGCGCACTGGTGCACTCACTGGGACTGCGGATTTCGCAGCGAAAACCTTTAACGCCTCATCGGGCAACGGTCTTTCACTGCAAGGCACCATTTCGGGCACAAATGCCTCGGGAACGATGACTTACAAGGACAGTGTGAGCGGCGAGTTCAAAGCCCTTGCAGGCGAGGACAAGGCCGTTGGCGTGTTCCACGGCAAGAGCAGCAGCGGTGACCAGATGGTCTCTGGTGGTTTCATCGCCGCAAAGAACTAATACAAAAGGGCGCCGTATTGGGCGCCCTTTTCATTTCCAGTAATCGCGACCTTAAACGACGCGGTCCACCATCATTTTCTTAATGTGCGAAATAGCCTCCGCAGGGTTCAGCCCCTTGGGGCACGTCTTTGCACAGTTCATGATGGTATGGCAGCGATAGAGCTTGAACGGGTCTTCGAGTGCGTCAAGTCGCTCGCCCGTGGCTTCATCGCGGCTATCGATGATCCAGCGATACGCATGAAGGAGCGCAGCCGGTCCAAGATACTTGTCGCTATTCCACCAATAGCTGGGACACGATGTCGAGCAAGAGGCGCACATAACGCATTCGTAAAGACCATCAAGCTTCTTGCGGTCCTCGATGGACTGCTTCCATTCCTTTGCGGGACGGTTGGTCTTGGTTTCAAGCCACGGCATAATTGACGCGTGCTGCGCATAGAAATGCGTCAGGTCAGGAATAAGGTCCTTTACCACCGGCATATGCGGCAGCGGATAGATCTTCACGTCGCCCTTGATCTCATCCATGCCATAGATACATGCGAGCGTGTTTCGCCCGTCGATGTTCATGGCACAAGAGCCACAGATACCTTCGCGGCAAGACCGGCGGAAAGTAAGCGTGGGGTCAATCTCGTTCTTGATCTTGATAAGAGCGTCGAGAACCATGGGTCCGCAGTTATCCATATCGACAAAGTAAGTGTCGATACGCGGGTTTTTCCCGTCATCGGGGCTCCAGCGATAGATTTGGAACTTGCGAACGTTCTTTGCCCCTTCGGGCTTTGGCCAAGTTTTGCCAACCGTCATCCGGCTGTTCTTGGGAAGAGAGAATTGAACCATGGCTCAGGCTCCTACTGTATTAGCTTTGCGTGAGCTTCGATGCCGCACAAGCGGTCGTCGATTCACGTGCCAGAATTTGGGAAACCAAGGCGTTCGTGTCCGCCGTGGGGTTCAGTCTTGCGGCAGCGAGCGTTGAAAGCTCGTCAGCGGTCGCATGTTTGATGATGCAGTCAGCCATCACGGTCTGAATTGCAGCAGGCATCAGAGCTCCCTGCACCTCAGTTGCTGCAACAATCGCTGTGACAGTCGAGGTCGCATCAAAAGTCGGATCATAAGCTGGGGCATCCACAGCAGCAGTCTGTGTGCATGCAACCAGCGAAGCAAAAGCAAATGCGGAAACGGTGAAACGGATCATATCAATTCTCTCCAATCTTATCTCAGAACAGGCGGCCTAACAGGAAGCTCGCCAGTACGTTGAATAACGCAGGTCTCATAGACGGCCATCGGGTCACGACCATTTAGGTAATCGCTTGTGACTTCAATGCGTCCGCCGACAAACGGACCTGTTTCAGAGTTTGCTCCAATCGAGATTTCACCGGAAGGGCCTTGCGCACCGCGAGCACGCTCCTCGCAATAATCCGCCGCCTGTTCAGGCGTCATCTGGGAGCTGCAAGCCCCCAGAAGAATTAGCAAAGTGAGTGCCGCGGCGTGCTTCATCAGAACGTCCGTGCCTTTGGCGCGATCGTCTTGAGGCTGATCCCGCCTTCGGCCTCAGTGGTAAGCGGATCGGTGATGACCGGACGATAGGTGAGATCGACCTTGTTGCCTTCGACGCGGCTGATCGTGTGGACACGCCAGTTCTCGTCGTCACGGCTCGAGTAATCTTCGTGAGCATGTGCACCGCGAGATTCCTTACGAGCTTCTGCGCCAACGATGGTTGCCAGAGCGTTCGGCATCAGGTTCGTCAGTTCAAGCGTTTCCATCAGGTCCGAGTTCCAGACGAGACTGCGGTCAGTGACCTTGAGATCGTCAAGCTTGCCCGCAACGGCGGTCATCTTTTCGACACCCTCTTTGAGCGTCTTATCGGTGCGGAACACGGCTGCATCTGCCTGCATGGTGCGCTGCATCTCAAGACGAAGCTCGGCGGTTGCAATGTTACCGTTTGCGTGGCGCAGACCGTCGAAACGATCGAACGCCTTGTCAATGGAGGCTTTGTTCAGGTTCGGGTTAGCGGCATTTGCATCCACTACCTTACCTGCGCGGATCGCAGCAGCGCGGCCAAAGACCACGAGGTCAATGAGCGAGTTGGAGCCAAGACGGTTTGCACCGTGAACAGACGCACAACCAGCTTCACCCACAGCCATGAGGCCCGGCACAACTGCGTTCGGGTTCTCAGCGGTTGGGTTGAGAACTTCGCCATAGTAGTTGGTCGGAATACCACCCATGTTGTAGTGAACCGTCGGAAGAACCGGGATCGGCTCTTTGGTCACATCAACGCCCGCGAAGATCTTGGCGCTTTCCGAAATGCCCGGAAGGCGTTCGGCAAGGGCTTCTTTCGGCAGGTGGTTCAGGTTTAGGTGGATGTGGTCGCCATTCGCGCCAACGCCGCGGCCTTCGCGGATTTCCATCGTCATACAGCGGGAAACGTAGTCGCGCGGTGCGAGGTCTTTATAGTTAGGAGCATAACGCTCCATGAAACGCTCGCCTTCGGAGTTGGTCAGATAACCACCTTCACCACGTGCGCCTTCGGTGATCAGACAGCCCGAGCCGTAAATGCCCGTCGGGTGGAACTGAACGAATTCCATGTCCTGTAGCGGAAGACCAGCGCGCGCCACCATACCGCCACCGTCACCCGTGCAGGTGTGAGCAGAGGTCGCCGAGAAATAGGCACGGCCATAACCGCCGGTCGCAAGAACAACCATCTTGGCGTTGAATACATGCATCGTGCCATCGTCGAGTTTCCAGCAGACAACGCCAGTGCACTCGCCTTCGTCGGACATAACGAGATCGATCGCAAAGTATTCGATGTAGAACTCGGCTTGTTGCTTGAGCGACTGGCCATAGAGCGTATGGAGAATCGCGTGACCAGTACGGTCAGCCGCGGCGCAGGTGCGCTGGACGGGCGGGCCTTCACCGAACTCGGTGGTGTGGCCACCAAACGGACGCTGGTAGATTTTGCC
>CAYWUN010000046.1:0-19637 GCA_964461315.1 uncultured Aestuarium sp. | reverse complement strand
AAGATGCCCGGAAAGGCTTGGGGGACGAGCGTGATGATCTGGGCCGTCCAAGCGCGGGCAAGGAGCGGGTCTTCGGTCATCAATTCGCGCGGCTTGAGAGACGCGCTCATCGCCTTGCGGCCATAGGATTTGGGTTTGTTATCTGTCTCGGTCATATGGGCCTCTTAGGGCAAATGCGCGGGCAGGGGAACTAGGCTTTGAGGAGCGCGTCTTTGGCGGCTCGCACCTCGGGATTGGTGAGCGTGCTTCGATTTAGGCGAAGGCACTCGTGCCAGAGGTCGGCGGGCCGTTCGTGCGCGGGGGTCGCCTTGCAGCCCTCGACGTTGAACCCCAGCGCTTCGAGAAAACCGCCGCCAATCCCAAGAGGGTGGTCATTCAGACTGTCATAGTTGAACAGTCGAAGGGGCACGGGATGGATGAGTTCTTGGAGCACCGAAGCGAAGTCAGCAAGTTGACTCGCCTCAAAATAGGCGGCTTGAAATTCCGCAAAGGTTAGGCGCATCCGGTATTGGATCACGAGCGTCCGAAAGACCTCAAAAAGCCAGTCTTCGGCATATCTTTCGACGAGCACCACAAGGACACTTGCATTCGGAAAGCGTTCGTTCAGGAATTCAACATAGGCGGGAATGAGCGTTAAAAGTGCCGTGTAATCGCGAACATTCGATGCGCCTGGGGGATTGCCCGAAAGATCCTCTGCACTCACAATCATGGGGCCTGATTTGGGGAGAGCGGTGTCCAATGCCTCGATTAAATCGGAGAGAGCCAAGGGGTTCTGGGACTTGGAAAATTCGCGCGCGAACCGCGTTGCATCCCCAAGTTGGTCTGCAAAAATGAATGGAATGTCTGCATTTGCGCTAAAGTTTGCCCGAACGAAGTTCTGAATGGCATCATGTCCGGTTTCATGAAAACCGGCGTGGAGAATAATCTCCGAGCGCTCAGGCATCTGGGAAAAGACCCTCGGGCGGGTCCGCAACAATGCGACCAGCGGTTAGGTCAACGGTCGGCACGATCTGCATTGTGAAAGGCAGAAGTACCGTGGACTTGTAGCCTGACTTGTGAACTTCGAGCAGATCCGTTGCACCGTGGTTTTGTACCGCTTTCACAGTCCCGAGAAGTGCGCCACCTGCGTCAAACACTTGGAGGCCAATAAGGTCAGCGTGATAGAACTCGTCATCGGGAAGCGATGGGAGCCGATCTCGTTCCGCATAAAGGTTCTGCCCCTTGAGTGCATCAGCGTCCTCTTTGGAAATAACGCCATCCACACGCGCAACAAGCGCATTTCCAGTCTGGCCCGTGAGAACAACAGTCGGAAAGCTGCGTCCATCTTCGGTGTAGAGCGGGGTATAGTCGGCAATCGCCAAAGGATCGGCGCAGAACGATTTGAGACGGGTTTCGCCATGAACGCCGAATGCACCGCCAAAGGCGCCAACAACAACGCGATCATTGGAGGAGGTTTGGGTCATGGTCTTGCTCCTTGGCAAACGCCTGCGGACCAGATGCCTTTAGCGTCAAGGCAGGCCTGTGTGGCCAGTCCGTGTTGATACCACATACCGCAGCCAAAAGCGGCGATGGGGATGAGGAGTTTGCGAAACAGCCAGATCATGTGGAAAGCCTCGCTAGGGAGTTGGTTGCTCGGATCGTAGTGATCCGAGCAACCAGCGCAATATTATTCAGCGCTCTCGGCAGCTTCAGCAGCTTTTGCAGCCTTAGAAGCAGCACGCTCTTGAGCAGCTTTGCCCGGAACGGCTTTGTTCGGGTTGTTGCGGGTGGTTTTTGCAACAAGGCCAGCAGCCTCGAGGAAGCGAGCAACGCGGTCGGTCGGCTGAGCGCCCTTAGCGAGCCAGAACTGAACGCGCTCTGCGTCGAACTTTACGCGGTCTTCGCTGTCTTTTGCGAGGAGCGGGTTGTATGTGCCGAGCTTCTCGATGAAGCGGCCGTCGCGGGGCATACGGGAGTCAGCAGCAACGATCGAGTAGAAGGGGCGCTTTTTGGAGCCGCCACGGGCGAGACGGATTTTCATAGCCATTTGAGTTTCTCCTTTGGATGGCAGGGTGCGGACCGGCTTGGCCAGTCCTTACGATTGGTGTTGTTCGTGGTGTTTGATGACTTCCTGAATGATGAAATTCAGGAATTTCTTAGCAAACTCAGGGTCGAGATCGGCCTGAGTGGCAAGGTCGGTGAGCCGTGCGATCTGTGCTTCCTCGCGGATCGGATCGGACGGCGGTAATTCATGTTCGGCCTTGAGGCGGCCAACAGCTTGGGTGTGCTTGAAACGCTCGGCCAGAGTGAACACCAAAATGGCGTCCAAGCGGTCGATGCTTTCACGGTGGCCTTTGAGCAATTCAGCGGCGCGAGATACGGCGTCAGTCATCTTGTCCTCTTAGGCAGTCGGGAGTTCACGCGGGTAGCGATAGGCGAGACAGCCATCGTGACCAGCAGTTTCGTCAAGCTCAGCTCCAAGCTTTTCCGCGAGGCGGATCGCGCGGGTGTTCTCGGGGTGAATGTAACTCACCAAAGTCGGCCAGCTTAGCGCGTTATAGGCGTTGTTACGTGCCGAACGGCTGGCTTCGAATGCGTAACCTTGGCCTTCGTACTCTTCGAGGAAGAGGAAGCCAACTTCTGGTTCGGGGTCACCAAACTCGTGGTCAAGCATGACAAAGCCCAGAGTCGCCAAATCTTCGTTACGTTCAACAGTCCAGAGACCTGCACCGCGAAGAACCCAACCTGCGATCAACTGGTTGAAGTCAAGCCAAGCTTGGTCACGGCTCATTGGGCCGTCGACATACTTACCACGCTCGGTGCAGACGATTTTGGCATAGTCTTCGAAGTCGGTGATGCGCGGTGCGCGAAGCGTCACGCGATCAAGGACAATGCGGGGGAGCGAGCCGCGGATGCGGTCGGTCGCTACGGCAGCTTGACCTTCGGGGGCATTTTCCCATGCACGGCTCATTTCAGATACTCCGGTTTCGGATGGCGATAGACCCAAACGTCTTTGCCCTCGGGTTGCTTTGCGTCTTTGTCGAAAACCGCACCGAGCTTTTCTGCAAGTCGGGCCGAGCGGGTGTTGCCGACGCCGACATAGGAAACGGCGGTGTCCCAGCCCAGACGGGCGAACGCATCGTCAATCGCTGCGCGCGCGGCTTCGGTTGCGATGCCTGTGCCTTCGACGCTCGGGTCCCAGACCATCCAACCGATCTCGGTTTCAGGCCAGTCGTTCGGGAACCATGGACCGATCATAGCAACTGCTGTGTCTTCGCCCTTTCGAGTGACGCTCCACATTCCATAGCCACGCATGTCCCAATGACCAATTTCCCCCGCCAAAGCGCGCCACGCCTGACCCTTGCTCAGAGGGCCGCCCACGCCAGAAGCGCGCTCCGACGTAAAGAATGCCACGGCGGCATCTACGTCCGAAACGTTCGGCTTGCGCAGGATAAGGCGCTCGGTTTCGAGGGATGTGATCATCGGTTACTTTTTCTTCCCCATAAGCCCAGAGAGGCCACCAGGCATTCCGCCAAGGCCACCCAGACCTCCAAGACCGGGGAGCTTGCCACCCGGAAGCTGGCCGCCAAGAGCTTTGGCCGCCGCTTCCATGGCTTTGGGGTCATTCATGTCAGGCATACCTTCGGGCATACCGCCCTTGCCGAACATCTGCTTCACGGCCTGCTTGAGAGCGCCGCCTTTACCCATCTTGCCCATCTTCTTCATGACGTCGGCCATCTGCTTTTGCTGCTTGAGCAACTTGTTCAGTTCCGACACCTCAAGACCTGCACCCTTGGCAACGCGCTTTTTGCGGCTAGCGGCCATGATGTCAGGGTTTGCGCGCTCGACTTTGGTCATCGAGTTGATGAGGGCAATCTGGCGACGGAGCATTTGGTCGTTAAAGCCGGCATCCTGTACCTGCTTCGACATCTTCGCCATGCCCGGCATCATACCCATGAGGCTCTCCATGCCGCCCATCTTGAGCATCTGCTCGAGCTGCATCTTGAGATCGTTCATATTGAAACGGCCCTTTTGAAACCGCTTGATCATGCGTTCAGCTTGCTCGGCCTCAATCGTAGCCTGAGCCTTTTCAACGAGAGCGACGATGTCGCCCATGCCGAGGATTCGGCCAGCTATACGCTCTGGTTCAAAAGTCTCGATGGCGTCCATCTTTTCGCCGAGACCAACAAAGCGGATCGGCTTGCCAGTGATTGCGCGCATGGAAAGTGCCGCACCGCCGCGACCGTCACCGTCCATACGGGTGAGGACGACGCCTGAAACGCCAATCTTGGCATCGAACTCGGTTGCAACGTTTACAGCGTCCTGACCAGTGAGGCCGTCCACGACAAGCAGAGTTTCACGCGGGTTCACAACGTCGCGCACGTCGGCCGCCTGTTTGATCAGTTCTTCGTCGATGTGAAGGCGGCCCGCGGTGTCGAGCATATAGACGTCATAACCGCCAAGGCTTGCTTGGGTCTTGGCGCGTTTGGCAATCGAGACAGGATCTTCGCCTTTGACGATTGGGAGCGTATCGACGCCGATCTGTGCGCCGAGAATCTGGAGCTGCTCCATAGCAGCAGGACGGTTAACGTCGAGCGACGCCATGAGAACGCGTTTGCCTTCGCGCTCTTTCATGCGCTTTGCGAGCTTTGCGGTTGTGGTGGTCTTACCCGAACCCTGAAGACCCACCATCAGGATCGGGGCAGGCGGGTTATCGATCTTGAGTGCGCCAGGGTCTTCTGCACCGGTAAGAACGCTAACAAGTTCATCGTGCACGATCTTGACGACTTGCTGACCGGGAGTGATCGACTTTGTGACAGCTTGCCCAGTCGCTTTGTCTTGAACCGCTTTGACGAAATCACGGGCAACGGGGAGCGATACGTCGGCTTCAAGCAGCGCGACGCGGACTTCACGCAGTGCGGTCTTTACGTCGTCTTCGCTAAGCGCACCTTGTTTTGTGAGCTTGTCGAATACACCAGAAAGGCGTTCGGATAGATTTTCAAACATGCCTTCGGTCCTCCTTTGACCAACACCAATAGCCGATACCTAGGAACCGACCGCTCAAAACACAATTGCGCCCACGGGCGTAACACGCTGGTGGACGGCGATCCCCGCAAATGGGCGAGGACCGGAAGATCAAAGCTTCCGGATGTTCGTGCGCGAATTAAGTGGGTGTGTCACAAGAGTCAACCCCTTGTACGACTCTGGACGGCTTGCCCTCCCCTTCGAAAAAAGGGAGTTTGGGCACAAGTATGATCTAGCGCTTTGGAATGCACAATGGACAATTGGGATGAAGTTCGCACCGCGTATCAAGTGGCCCGACTTGGGACGGTGAGTGGGGCTGCGGAAATCTTGGGTGTGCACCATGCAACCGTCATCCGCCATATTGACGCGCTCGAGGCACGGTTGGGGGTAAAGCTGTTTCAAAGGCACGCGCGCGGCTACAATCCGACCGAGGCAGGCCAAGACCTTTTGAAGATCGCTCAGGCGACTGAGGACCAGTTCAATCAATTGGTTGGGCGTATCAAAGGGCGAGGAGACAGTGTCACTGGTGAGTTGGTCATCACGTCCCTTTCTGCGCTCTCTACGTTGATTACACCCGTGCTCACCGACTTTCAGCGCGAAAACCGCAATGTGACCATTCGCTTTCTTACAGGTGAAAGGCTATTCCGACTTGAATATGGAGAAGCTCATGTGGCGATCCGCGCTGGAACTGCTCCTGATCAGCCCGACAATGTTGTTCAGCCCCTTATGAACCTACCGATGAGCATGGTTGCCAGTCAGAGCTATATCGAAAAATACGGTGCGCCTGAGAATGAGAATGATCTGAGCAACCACTATTTTGTTGTTCGAGACAGTCTCGAAACGCGGGCGCCTTTTGCGCGGTGGCTCGCCGAGCTTGTTTCCCCAGATCGCTTTACCTTTCGGACGGCCGAAGAAACCACGATGCTGGATGCAGTGCGGTCTGGTGCTGGGATCGGTTTCGTTCCAACCTGCGAAATTGTACGAATGCCCGAACTGGTCGAAATCATGGGGCCTCGGAAGGAATGGAACAGCGAGCTTTGGCTTGTGACCCACGTAGATTTGCACCGCACACCAAAGGTGCAGGCCTTGCTCAAGTTCCTCAAGAATAGCGCAAAGGGCTGGACTTAATCGCCCGAAGCCTCAAGCTCGTGATCAAGGAAACGCTCGAAGGCATCTAAGTCGAGACCTTCCATCATGCCAAAAGACTGCATCCAAACGGAGGCTTCTTTAAGTGCGTTGGGCTCTAACTTACACCATTTAACACGGCCGCGCTTTTCTTGCGTGATCAGGCCAGCACTTGTTAATACAATCAGGTGCTTTGAGATTGCGGCAAGAGACATATCGAACGGCTCGGCAACATCGGTCACGGCCATGTCGTCTTCGAGAAGCATCGACAGGATACTTCTTCGCGTTGGATCAGCAAGAGCGGCAAACACCGTATCAAGTTTTGGCGACATACGTTGATTAAGCCTTCCTTTTTGAAAACGTCAACCAATCGGTTGAATAAGGGAATAAGGCACTTTGGGAGACTTAGGGGCCGATTTGCCGCAGTTTGGGGGATTTGTGTTTTGATGTTATTTCATTTTAAATCAGTGGTTTATGTCAATCTATTTTAACTGAAACAGCTTCTTGACTCATTACGCATTGGATCGTAGCTAGTCCGCAACCTTCATGGAGGTCTTGCGGCAGTGTCCGATCCTAAGAAACTCAGCGAAACGGAACGCATGAAAGCGTTCGAAAAACGTCTCGCACGAGCCAAGGAAGCGGCGCCGACCGAGAACCACATGAAGAAAGACTATTCCCAAGCGCAGCATGCGTGGCGGATGGTTACGGAATTAGTTGCCGGTCTCTTGATCGGTTTTGTCGTCGGATACGGCTTGGACTATTACTTTGGGACCAAGCCGATATTTCTGGTGATATTCATTTTTCTGGGCTTTGCCGCCGGTGTTAAGACCGTGATTGGCTCGGCTCAGGAGCTACAGAAGAAACTGCTGGCAAATGATGCCGGTAAACATGGGGACGACTGACGTGGCAACCGAAGCACATGGCGAAGGCACCGGCCTGGTATTCCACCCACTTGACCAATTCATCGTAAAGCCGCTTTTCGGTGAAGGTCCGGTGCACTGGTACACCATTACCAACGCGACCCTTTGGCTCGCGCTTGCAGCTCTTGCGATTGCTTTGCTGTTCGTTGTGGGTTCGCGTGGTCGCGCAATCGTGCCGAGCCGTTCGCAGTCTGTTGGCGAACTGTTCTACGGTTTTATCTACAAGATGGTAGAAGACGTAACCGGCCATGACGGTGTGAAGTACTTCCCGTACATCATGACCATCTTCCTCTTCATCTTCTTCTCGAACTTCCTCGGTCTACTGCCGATGTCGTTCTCGCCGACTTCGCACATCGCAACTACTGCGGTGCTTGGCTTTGGTGTGTTCATCGTCGTTACACTGATCGGTTTTGTGAAGAACGGCGTTGGCTTCCTCGGTATGTTCTGGCTCAGCGATGCTCCGCTCGCTCTTCGTCCGATCATCGCGATCATCGAAATCATCTCTTATTTCGTCCGTCCCGTCAGCCACTCCATCCGTCTTGCAGGTAACATCACTGCAGGTCACGCGATGATCAAAGTGTTCGCTGGCTTTGCTGCGATTGCCGCTGTGTCGCCCATCTCGGTGCTGGCCATCTCGGCAGTCTACGGGCTCGAAGTTCTCGTGGCCGCTATTCAGGCTTACGTGTTCACCATTCTGACCTGCATCTACCTGAAAGATGCGCTGCATCCTGCACACTAAGGTCTGAATATTTCTTCTACTGCAATTCCATCGTAAGGAGACAATCATGGAACTCGCACAACTCGGTCAATTCATCGGTGCTGGTCTTGGCGCAATCGGTTCGGGCCTTGCAGCTATCGGCGTAGGTAACGTTGCTGCTAACTACCTCGCAGGCGCTCTGCGCAACCCGTCGGCTGCTGCTTCGCAGACCGCAACTCTCTTCATCGGCCTCGCTTTCGCTGAAGCTCTCGGGATCTTCTCGTTCCTCGTAGCGCTTCTGCTGATGTTCGCAGTCTAATCACTGACGCATCCTTACGGTCGGGGCGCGCGGACTTGTTCGCGCCCCCGATGACTACCCAAGGGTCCGACGGAGAGACGAGATGGCAGACGAACACACAGTGGTCGAACACGGCGCGGAAGCCGTTGCACATGGGGCAGAAGCCACCGGTGCAGCTATGCCGCAGCTTGATCCATCGACCTTTTCTAACCAGATTTTCTGGCTCGTAGTCACGCTCGTCGTGATCTACTTCGTCCTGTCCCGCATTGCCCTGCCGCGTATCGGCTCGGTGCTCGCGGAACGCGCAGGAACTATCACTAATGATATCGCTGCTGCTGAAGAGCTGAAGCAAAAGGCCCAAGAGGCTGAAGCTGCCTATGAACAGGCGCTTGCTGATGCACGTGCAGAAGCCAGCCGGATCGTCGAAGCCGCTAAGGCAGAGATCCAGTCCGAGCTCGATGCCGAACTCGCGAAGGCTGATGACAAAATCGCTGCCAAGCTCGTTGAGAGCACCGCTGCGATCAACGAAATCCGCGAAGGTGCGATCAAAAGCGTTACCGAAGTTGCCAAAGATACCACAAAAGAAATCGTGGCTGCATTTGGTGGCAAGGCTGATGCCAAGACCGTTACTGCCGCTGTCACCGCGCGTATGAAAGGGTAACGACATGAAAAAGCTCATGACCGCTGCTCTTGCACTGGCCGCTTCGCCTGCTTTCGCGGCGTCTGGTCCGTTCTTCTCGCTCGGAAACACCAACTTCATCGTAACGCTCGCGTTCATCGTGTTTGTTGGCGTGCTTCTGTACCTCAAGGTTCCGGGCACTGTCGCAAAGATGCTCGACAAGCGTGCTGATGGCATCAAGGAAGAGCTGAACGAAGCCAAAGCGCTCCGTGAAGAAGCTCAGAGCCTCCTTGCTTCTTACGAGCGTAAGCAGAAAGAAGTTCAGGAACAGGCTGCTCGTATCGTTGCAACCGCCAAAGAAGAAGCAACCGCTGCCGCCGAAAAGGCCAAGCAGGACATCGCTTCGTCGGTTGCTCGTCGTCTTGCTTCTGCTGAAGAGCAGATCGTAAGTGCTCAGAACGCTGCGATCAAAGAAGTACGCGACCGTGCGATCACTGTTGCTATCGGTGCTGCTCAGGACATCATTGCAGAGCAAATGACTGCGACCGATGCGAACAAGCTGATTGATGACGCAATCGGCACTATCGAAGCGAAGCTTCACTAAGCTTTCATTCGATAATCAGGAATTTGGCCCGCTCATTGAGCGGGCCTTTTCATTTGCGAAGTTCATGATCAAACCGCTTCTGGGCGATTGATTCATTCCGTTCAGCTTTGCGTGCGTCTTCAAGAGCTTTCTGTACGTAGTCGAGATGCTCAGAAACGGCTTTGCGAGCCGCGATAGGATCACGGGCTTGCAGAGCGTCATTTATCGCCTTGTGCTGGTCGAGAAGCTCGCTCCGTGTGGTGCGCTGCTTGAACATGATCTGGCGATTGTAAAACACACCCTCACGCAGCAATTGATACATCGACCGCATCATGTGGAGCATGATCACGTTGTGGCTTGCTTCGATGATCGCAAGGTGGAAGTCGGCGTCCAATCGCGCTTCATCGGTTGCATTTCTCTTTGGGTGAGCATCGACCATTTTGTGAAAGATCGTGTCGATTACTTTGAGATCGGTGTCGGTCCCTAGTTTTGCGGCGCGCTCGGCAGCAAGCCCCTCCATGTCCCGACGAAATGAAATATAGTCGAAGACGGCTTCATCATGTTGCGAGAAGAGCGTGATAAGAGCGTTAGAAAACGCCGATCCGAGCACATCAGCTACGAAGACACCCGCGCCCACTTTGCTTATGAGAAGCCCCCGATCTTGCAGGTCGCTCAGTGCCTCTCTGAGGGAAGGTCGAGACACGCCAAGTCGTTCGCTCAGCTCTCGTTCAGCGGGGAGCCGCTCTCCGGGACGAAGGATGCCGCGTAGGATAAGGCCTTCAATTTGGCGAACGACCTCTTGGGAAAGCTTCTTTTGGCTGATTTTTTCGAACGGCATTGTCGGCTCCTTCAATTGGTCAAAATGTATGACCAGCGCCAACAAAAGAAAAGGGCCGCCCGAAGGCGGCCCCGAAAGCCAATTCGTAACTGCTTATTGAGTCGGCGTGATAATGATTTCCACGCGGCGGTTTTGCGCACGACCTGCTTCTGTGAGGTTGTCCGCGACCGGAGCATCCTCGCCGCGGCCAACTGCGGTGATGCGCGATGGCGATACGCCGGCATTGATCAGGACCGAGGTCACTGCTTGGGCGCGACGCTGCGAGAGTTGCTGGTTGTAAGACGCCGAACCGGTGTTGTCTGTGTGGCCGATGACAGAGATACGGGTGTTCGGATAGCTGTTCATGCTATTTGCGAGGGTAAATAGATCAGCCTGAAGCCCGCCAGTCAGTGTTGCACTGTCGGTTGCAAACAAGATGTCCTGCGGCATCGAAACGATGAGCTGGCTCCCGTTGTTCACGATGCCAACGTTCGAGCCGAGGCTTTGACGAAGTTCAGCTTCCTGCTTGTCGAGGATCGAACCATAGATCGCGCCGCCGGTGCCTCCGACAATAGCGCCGATAAGCGCACCGTCACGGCGAGAGTTTGCATCTTCACCGAGTGCGAGACCTGCAAGAGCACCGATACCAGCGCCGACGATCGCGCTTTGCTGGGCGTTGCGGTTGGGGTTGGCCGGATCCTGGAGGCTGCTCGTGCATGCGGTCGTCAAAGCGAGAGCTGCAACAGCGCCTAGAAGAGTGGTTTTGCTAAAAGTCATTGGTCATTCCAATCCTAGATTTTCTGCGCACTATGCGCGATTTGCTTTCCTGATAAAGCGCAAATTGATTTGATATCCAATAACAGCCCAAAAGCGGCATAGTTCCGCCAGTCGTCAAAATTCGGTTTGGGCTGCCTCATAGGCGAGAAGTGCGCGTTTGACGCCCAAACCCCAATGATAGCCGCCCAGTTCTCCTGATTTTCGTAGGGCGCGATGGCAGGGTATGAGCCAGCTGATCGGATTTCGTCCTATGGCGGTTCCGACTGCTCTCACAGCATTTGGATTACCAATGGCCGTCGCCACATCAGAATAGGTGGTCACATGGCCAGAAGGGATGTTTAGAAGCGCCTCCCAGACTTTGATTTGGAACGGCGCGCCAACCAGTACAATCGGCGCCTTGGAGCCGTTATCTGCTCCTCCAAATGCAAGAGTTACCCATCTTTCAAGTGCGTCTGGTCGCTCGGTGAATTCGGCTTTGGGCCAGCGCTGCGTCAGGTCTAGCATGGCCGCTTCGGTTCCGATCTCGGCAGCAAAGGCCATACCGCAGATGCCTCGTTCCGTGCCCATCACAATCGTCGGTCCAAATGGGCTCGGAAACCATCCATAGTTGATGACGAGTCCAGCACCTCCTTGCGCGAATTCGCCTGGGCTCATCGCTTCCCAGCGTAAGAACAGATCGTGGAGCCTACCTTGGCTGGCAAGCCCAGCTTCATCTGAAGTTCTCAGGGTCGAATACCTTTTTCGCAAAAGTGCCTTGGCATGGTCGAACGCCAGATACTCTTGGTATTTCTTGGGTGATACGCCCACCCATTTAGAAAAGACCCTCTGGAAATGTGAGGGGCTCATGCCAAGCCGTGCTGACAGCTCCTCAAGCGATAATCGAGGTGCTTGATCAATGATCTCGATAGCGCGTTGAATGACGCCAAAATGGTATGCGTTTTCCTGTTCCATGACCGCAACGCTATTACTTTGCCTAAGGCGTGGCGACCCGCTTCTTGCGCTTTCACGCTTGTTTCAATGTCGGGCCTTGGGCATACCCGTTTCATGGCAAAGCAACTTGATTATCATACTATCCGCGAGATTTTCACACGCTTTCGCGAGGCAGAGGCCGAGCCGAAGGGAGAGCTTGATCATGTGAACGCCTATACTCTTGTGGTGGCCGTGGCGCTCTCGGCGCAAGCGACCGATGCGGGGGTGAACAAGGCTACCAAAGAGCTCTTCAAGATTGCGGATACCCCAGAAAAGATGCTGGCTCTCGGAGAGGATGGGCTCACTGAGCACATCAAAACGATCGGGCTCTTTAGGCAGAAGGCCAAAAACGTCATCAAAATGAGCCAGATCCTTGTGGAGCAATATGGTGGCGAAGTCCCCTGTTCCCGCGCCGCGCTTCAATCTCTTCCCGGTGTTGGGCGTAAGAC
Organism: uncultured Aestuarium sp.; assembly: GCA_964461315.1. Classification (GTDB taxonomy): domain Bacteria; phylum Pseudomonadota; class Alphaproteobacteria; order Rhodobacterales; family Rhodobacteraceae; genus Marivivens. The sequence goes on along the minus strand of CAYWUN010000046.1, from coordinate 7,379 downwards.
AGCGAACGTCGTTCTGAACATGTGGTGGAGACAACCAGCGCAGGCGGTTGATACTCATATCTTCCGCGTTGGAAATCGGAGCGGCATCGCCCCCGGCAAGGATGTTGATGCGGTAGAGCGTGCGATCGAAGATCACATCCCCGCCGACTTCCAACTACACGCCCACCACTGGCTAATCCTGCATGGCCGCTATACATGCGTGGCACGTAAACCCAAGTGCGCGGCCTGTTTGATCCGCGACCTCTGCGAATTCGAGGATAAGAACCTATGAAAAGATTTCAGGTTGTCGGCATCGGCAATGCGATTGTTGATGTGCTTACCAAAGCCGATGACAGCTTTCTCGAGTTGATGGGCATCGAAAAGGGCATCATGCAGCTCGTAGAGCGTGACCGCGCCGAGATCCTCTATGGCGCTATGGAGGGTCGCACGCAGGCGGCTGGCGGCTCCGTAGCGAACACACTTGCAGGGATCGGCAAACTTGGTCTTCGCACCGGTTTTGTCGGACGGGTTCATGACGACGCTTTGGGCCGCTTTTACGCGCAAGCGATGGAAGAGGACGGCACGCGTTTCGTAAACCCACCCGTTGCAGGTGGCGAGCTTCCGACGTCGCGGTCGATGATTTTTGTCTCGCCCGATGGCGAGCGTTCGATGAACACTTACCTCGGCATTTCCGCTGAACTTGGGCCAGAGGACGTGGATCTCGACATCGCTCGCGAGTCAGAGATCGTGTTTCTCGAGGGCTACCTCTTTGATAAAGACAAAGGCAAAGAGGCGTTTATTTCGATGGCTCGCGCATGCCGCGATGCGGGCGGCAAAGCGGGTATCGCGATTTCCGATCCGTTCTGCGTCGAGCGTCACCGTGCTGACTTCCTGCGTCTCATTGAGAACGAACTTGATTACGTGATCGGAAATGAAGACGAGATCAAATCGCTTTGGCAGACGGATGATCTTGAGGCCGCACTTGCCAAGACCGCTGCGATCTGTCCGCTCGTCGCATGCACGCGCTCTGGGGATGGCGTGACGATCATCGCAGGCACCGAGCGTGCCGACGTGCCCGTCGAAAAGATCGTCCCCGTGGACGCCACCGGCGCCGGTGACGGATTTGCCGCGGGTTTCCTTTATGGACTGGCGCTTGGTCGCGATCTAGAGACCTGTGGCCGCATCGGGTGCACCGTTGCTGGCGAAGTCATTCGCCATATGGGCCCGCGCGCTCAGAGTGACCTAAAAGCAGTCCTCGCCGCTCAGAACCTCGCATAATCAAAAGCCGGCTTAGAGCCGGCTTTTTTCTTTAATTGCCAAGTTTGGCATGCACCTCTGCGAGATCAATCTCCCCGATCGGCATTTTGTTTGCGGGGTTCTCAAAGTCGTATTTGAACAGCAAGAAATCCTTTTTGTAGATTTCATAAACGAGGTGCATCGACAAATCGTCGAAATAGTCTTCGACGGGGTGTAGTCGCTTTGGACCGTGGCCTTCGCTTTCGTTAAAGCGCGGAATTTGTTTTAGGTCGACGAACTTTGGAGTGTCGATGTTATCGAGTACGGACTGCATGCCATCGTTAAACTTTTCAGTCCAAAAGATGTTGTCGTATGTGCCGCCGTTACAAATGAATGTCGATATGTGACCGCTCATTGCGGACCAATGAATGTCTGGATCCATGGGACGGCGATATTTGATGGTATCTCGCGCAAAGAGCAGAAAGCGACGGAACGATTTGATCTGGTCGAATTCAAAGTTGTCCTCGGGGCTACCGACTTCGATCCCGTACTTTTGGATCAAGAGCGGAACAAGGTTACCACGATAGCGCTTGCCGTTTCTCTGAATTCCGCAAATCTTGTCAAAGAACGACGAAAGGATACGGGTATATGGATTGCGCACGCAGGTGAACGCATATGACTTATGCTTCTGCACGTTCTCGGTAATCTTAGGTTGGCTTGCCTCAAGCGACCATTTGTGGAGCCCGCCTTGAGCATCGTGAATGTCGCCGTCAAAGAACTCGCCATGATCGGAGTAAAACATTATCTGACCAATGGTCGAGCAAGCGCATTTTGGCACAACGCGGTAAACCACGCTCTCGCTTTCAGTCATCCAAGTACCGGGAAAACCCATTAAACCGCCTCCAATTTCGCAATGGTCAGGTTGAATCCTGCACTCTGCGATTGATATTTTCGTATAAAAATCAAACTTTGCCTGTTTATTCAACGGCTGTTCAGGGTATCAAGCATAAACTAAGAGCCCAAAATCCCCTTATTGTTTCCGCTATGGCCAAAATCGCATTCATTCTTCTCTGTCACAAGGATCCTGATGCGATCATTTTTCAGGCACAACAGCTCACGGCTGTAGGCGATTTCATTTCGATTCACTTCGATGCACGTGCGCCTAAAGCGCATTACGACAAAATTCGCTCTGCACTGTCGGACAATCCCAATGTCGCCTTTGCGAAGAAGCGAATCAAATGCGGCTGGGGGGCTTGGAGCCTTGTTCAGGCGACGCTTCATGCCGTCGAGGCCGCGGTAGAAGCCTTTCCTCGTGCGACACACTTTTACATGGTGTCGGGCGATTGTATGGCGATCAAGTCAGCAAAATACGCCAAGCGGTTCCTCGATACTCATGACGTCGACTACATTGAGAGCTTCGACTTCTTTGAAAGCGATTGGATTAAGACAGGTATCAAAGAAGAACGCCTGATCTATCGACACTTCTTTAACGAACGCACTCAGAAGCGGCGCTTCTATTGGTCACTGGCGGTCCAACAAAAGCTTGGTCTTTCGCGGAGTATTCCCGCCGATATTCAGGTTCAAATCGGGAGCCAATGGTGGTGCCTGCGCCGCCGCACAATCGAATGGATTTTGGAATTCACGCGGAACCGCAAAGATGTGATGCGCTTTTTTGCGACCAGCTGGATCCCAGACGAGACGTTCTTTCAGACGCTTGTCCGCCATCTTGTGCCCGACAAAGAAATCGAGACGCGTACACTCACATTTCTGATGTTTACCGACTACGGCATGCCTGTGACATTCTACAACGATCACTATGATCTGTTGCTGTCTCAGGACTGTTTGTTCGCGCGCAAAATTAGTCCTGAGGCGAAGGAGCTAAAGCGCCGCCTAGGCCGGCTCTATGCTTCTGGAAGAGAAGATTTCAAAATCTCGAACGAAGGTCGCAGTCTCTTCAAGTTTCTGACGGGTCGGGGACGTATGGGGCGGCGTTTCACCCCTCGGTTCTGGGAGGTTGAAACTTCTCTTGGTCGCGAACGAGAGCTCTTGATCGTCGCTTGTAAAAAATGGCACGTCGCCAAGCGTCTCATAGGCTCGATTAAGCATTTTACCGAAATTCCTGCGCTTGATTTTCTTTTCAATGAGGAAAGCACGCCCCTTCCAGACCTCGGTGGCATCGAAAAAACGCTAGAAAAGCGTCACCGTCACCGCCGTGCGCTCATGCGCATGCTCTTTGACTATCACGAGACAGACCGTCTTATAATCTGCCTCGACACTGCCAGCCTTGACCTAATGCAGGATTTCTTCTCGGATCGCTCTAAGACTCAGCTTCTAGAGATCGATTGCGAATTCAGTACTGAATACCTCGAGGGTCATGCCAAACGTGTTGGCCTTGCAGGGGAGCAGACGTCCGCAGAAGCGATGGCGCTTCTTTTGCCGACCGTACTGAATGACGTTCTCTTCGAGAGCGACCGCATCCGTGATGCCAACTTTGCCGATCATTTCAAGCTTCGCGAACGCGGCTCTGTTGAAGACAACACAGAAGTGCTTGAAGAGTTCTTGGACATCAGCAAAGACTTGGCGCGACAAATCGCTGAAACCCCATATCTTTTCTACGACTGAGGCCCCGAATGTCTTTTGCCTATGACGATCAGAACATCTTTGCAAAGATTTTGCGCGGAGAGATCCCGAACAAGACCGTGTATGAGAATGAGCATGCTCTTGCTTTCGAAGACATCGCGCCCCAAGCACCGATCCATGTGCTGGTCATCCCAAAGGGCCCTTACATGAGTCTTGATCATTTTGCGATTGAGGCAAGCGCCGAAGAGCAAGTTGGCTTTATGAAAGCAATTGCTGAGGTCTGCAAAATCGTTGGGGTTGAGGATGGGTTTCGTGCCATCGCGAACACTCGCGAACATGGCCACCAAGAAGTGCCACACCTTCATGTCCACATTTGCGCGGGCAAGCCACTTGGGCCAATGTTGGTGCGCTAAAGCTCAAAGATTGTGGGGCACTTGGAAAGCTACAAGCCGCCCCGCACCAATTTGGCTCCAATCGTTGCCCTCAAATTCGATCACAGCGGTGGCACCAGTCGGGTAGCGATAAAAGTCTGGATGCTCGGGTTCGTCTTCTAAAAGTGCATTCGCCAGAGCGCCGATGCCTGGGTTGTGGGCAATGACTTGAACCGTCTTTGCCGTCACTTTGGCAAGCTCTCGGATGATTTCTTCGGGTTCGGCTAGGTAGAGTTCCTCGAGAACCGTTATTTTGGGCTCGTGCGAATATGCGAGGCCTTTCAGAGTTTCTTGCGTCCTGATCGCCGCCGAACAGAGAACTTGCTCGGGTTCAAAGCCCCATGCTCGTATCCAATTACCGATTTTGGGGGCATCTGCTTTTCCGCGCTCATTCAGAGTGCGGTCTTTGTCGCCCTGCAACGGGTTGCCCCAGTCCGATTTAGCGTGTCGTGTCAGTATCAGTCGTAAGGTCATCTGTGGAAATAACTCATGTGATGGGCGGATTGTTCCGCAAGGCGGTTCTCTCCCGCAGGGCATGAACGGCGAGCGCGGCACCCGTTCAAAAGGCAGTCTTTCCCAGCCTCAGTGTAAAGAAACGCGTGGCACTTCGGGACGTCGTATCCCATCGGGCCCATCGCGTTCACTGGGCATGAAGTCGTGCATGGCTCGGTGCAGCTTGGGCAAGGGGAGGGGACCAATTCGCCCTCAAGCCGCTCGCCAAGTGCGATCGCACCGCGAAACGATGTAAAGAGACCGGCACGCTTTGAAGTCAGAAGCGCAACTGGTGAAGCGTATACTTCGCCACTCGCAAGTGCCCAGCTATAAAACGGGTGATAAGGTGGTCCTCCAAAAGGGAAAAAGGCTTCCCCATTGATTGTATCAGCGAGCGCACTGATCACCCGAGTTGACCAGCGATCAATCGGATCAGGTTCACCGTCCGAAGCCTCTGGCGAGTTTTGGAAGTGCCCCCAAAACGCAGGTTCCAGCGGGGACAGCAAAAGCAAAGAAGCCGCCCCGTTTGGGAGCGGCTTTTCATTTGTGCTTTGAACGATACCGGAAACGGTCAACGCCTCAGCGTTTGCTAGAGCTTCAATTTCCGTGCGTCGCGAGTTCATCCTCGGCGCGGCTTAACGCGGCTTTCGGTCGACCGAATAATCGAACCCGCGCCATGCTCGGTAAAGAGTTCGAGCAAACTAGCATTCGGAAGACGACCGTCGAGAATTACAACCGCGCGTACGCCTTGCTCAATCGCAGTCAACGCGGTTTCAGTCTTGGGGATCATACCACCAGCGATCACGCCGCGTTCAATCATATCGCGCACCTGATCGGGAGAAAGCTGCGTAACAACCTCGCCTGTCTCATCCTTGACGCCAGGAACATCAGTGAGAAGCAAGAGGCGATCAGCTTTGAGTGCTCCAGCGATGGCACCAGCGGCAGTGTCGCCATTCACATTAAAGGTCTCGTTTGGCTTCATCCCTGTAGCAACGGGTGCAATGACAGGAATGATGCCCGCATTAAAGAGATCGTGTAGAACCTGAACATTCATTTCTACGGGCTTGCCGACAAATCCAAGTTCCGGATCATCTGCCTCGCAGACCATTAGATCGTCATCTTTGCCAGACAGACCGACAGCGCGACCGCCTTCGTCCATGATCGCCTGAACGATACGCTTATTGACGAGACCCGTAAGCACCATCTCGACGACTTCGACCGTGGCTTTGTCGGTTACACGCTTGCCGCGGACAAACTCGGACTTGATGCCGAGACGACCAAGCAAATCGTTGATCATGGGGCCGCCGCCGTGAACGACCACAGGGTTCAAACCGACCTGACGCATCAATACAACGTCGCGTGCGAAATCCGCCATGGCTTCATCGTCGCCCATAGCGTTGCCGCCAAATTTGATCACAACAATAGCGCCTGAATAACGCTGGAGATAGGGAAGAGCCTCCGACAAAGTGCGGGCGGTGGCGATCCAGTCTCGGTTCATATTCTGCTTCCTCACGGTCCTGCCTTTCCAGATAGGCTTTAATCGATGTTCGCGATAATCGCGCGGAGTGTCGAGACGCCATCACCCTTTTCTGACGAGGTAATGATGATCTCAGGAAATGCTGCGGGGTGACGTCGAAGTGCCTCGCGCGTGCGGGCAAGCGACTCTTCGCGCTCTGATGCTTTAACCTTGTCCATTTTGGTCATGACGACCTGAAATGTAACAGCCGATTTATCGAGAAGCGTCATGATCTCTTCGTCGACTGCCTTTGCCCCATGTCGAGAGTCGATCAAAACGAAGACTCGGCGGAGTGTCGGGCGACCAGAGAGATACTGTTTCAGGAGTCGTTGCCATTTCTCAACCACGGCAACTGGCGCGTTTGCAAAACCATAGCCGGGAAGGTCGACCAGATAGTGTTCGTCCCCCACGGTAAAGAAGTTGATTTCTTGGGTTCGACCGGGTGTGTTTGAAGCGCGAGCTAGGTTCTTGCGTCCAGTCAAAGCATTGATAAGGCTCGACTTGCCAACGTTTGAGCGCCCCGCAAAGCAGACCTCGATCCGATCCGCAGGCGGCATGCCGTTCATGGCCACGACGCCTTTGAGAAAATCTACAGGACCCGCAAAAAGAAGCCGCCCCGTTTCAAGGCTTGCATCATCGGGGGTTTCGACTTCAGAAAAATTTAGCTGCATGAGTTTCTTATACCAGATGCGCAAAGCGCTCGCCCATAGGAAAACCGCCCCGAAATCGGGGCGGTGATCTGTTTTACTTTTTCGCAGTGGCTGGTTTGCGCCGGAACGAAGACAGGATATTACCAAACACATCAGGCTTGTGCCCGTGGCTGCGCATAATCGTGTACTGCTGCAAGAAGGTAATCGTGTTGTTGGTGATCCAGTAGATTACCAGACCGCTCGCAAACGAACCGAGCATGAACATGAAGACCCATGGCATCCATGCAAAGATCATCTTTTGTGCCGGATCAGTGGGAGCTGGGTTCAGCTTTTGCTGGAGCCACATCGAGATACCGAGCAGGATGGGCAGGATACCGAGAGAGAAGATAAAAAAGATGCTTCCCTGCTCAGGTGTTGCCCAATCGAATAGCCCAAAGAAATTGAGGATCGACGAGGGATCGGGCGCCGAAAGGTCGCGAATCCAGCCGATCCACT
>CAYWUN010000045.1:0-19984 GCA_964461315.1 uncultured Aestuarium sp. | reverse complement strand
CGCGCGCGCTGTCAAAGCCGCAGTTGGGGCAGGTGCCCTCGATATAGCGGTCGGGAAGATAGCGACCATCAGCGTGGCTATACATCTGGGTCTCGTTGACCTCAGCAATTAGGCCGGCATCTGCAAGACGGCCCGCAAAGTGCTGGGTCAGCTTCTGGTTTTCATCCGAAGACGAGCGCCCAAAGTGATCGAATGACAATCGGAAGCCGTCAGCGATTTTGGCCTGAACAGCGTGCATCTCGGCGCAATATTCTGCGACTGGCTTGCCTGCCTTCGCCGCTGCGAGTTCGGCTGGCGTGCCGTGTTCATCGGTGGAACAAAGGAAAAGCACCTCGTTGCCGCGACCGCGTTGATAACGCGCAAAGAGATCGGCAGGAAGCTGGCTTCCGACAAGGTTACCGAGGTGTTTGATCCCGTTGATATAGGGAATGGCCGAAGTAATGAGATGGCGTGCCATGCGAGCCTCTTAATCAGATTTGTAAGCGGTTTAACGCGGAGAAGTCCAAAGAGCCAGTGCCAAGGGCAGGCTATAGGTTTGGCTTTGCAAAAAACTATCGAGCCCCTTGCCCTTGGCAAGGATCAGGCTAGGGTTTGCGCTCAAACGAAGGGGAGCGAAATGGAAAAGATTGCACTAGGCCGCACTGGGATCGAAGTCACCAAATGGTGCCTTGGAACGATGACCTATGGAACGCACACCAAGCAAGACGACGCAGATCGTCAGCTAGATATGGCGCTCGAAGCGGGGATCAATTTTGTCGACACCGCCGAGATGTATCCTGTGAACCCAGTCGCTAAGGAAACTGTCGGTATGACCGAGGAGACCATTGGTAATTGGATTGCCAAGTCAGGGCGCCGCGGCGAATACATCCTTGCCTCCAAGGTATCGGGCCCTAATGGCGGGTTCTTCCGCGATGGCCGCTGCTTTGATGGTTCGAACATCGAACAGGCTATCGACGACTCTTTGCGCCGCTTGCAAACCGATTACATCGACCTCTATCAGTTGCACTGGCCATTGCGCGGATCATACCATTTCCGTCAGAATTGGGGTTTTGCCGCCAAGCCTGATAACCGCCAGAAAACGCTCGACCATATGGCAGGCGTAGTAACTGCGCTTCAGCGTGCGATTGATGCCGGAAAAATCCGTGCCTTTGGTCTCTCGAACGAAAGCGCTTGGGGCACGACGCGCTGGATCGATGTCGCTGAACAGGTAGGTGGACCGCGCGTTGCAAGTATCCAGAACGAATACTCGCTCCTTTGCCGTCTCTATGACACCGATCTTGCCGAAGTGGCCGTGAACGAAGACGTCCTTCTTGCGTCATATTCGCCGCTTGGCTGTGGCCTATTGACGGGCAAGTATCAGAACGGCGCGCTTCCAGAAGGAAGCCGTCTTGCGCTGAACGGGGATCTCGGTGGCCGCAAGACCGAGCGCGTGTTTGATGCAACCCAAGCCTATCTGGAAATCGCTGCAAAGCATGGCCTCGATCCGGTCCACATGGCAATGGCATGGCAAGACACACGTCCATTCCCGATCTCGGCGATTTTTGGTGCGACGACGAGCGAGCAGCTTGAACGCATTCTTGCCGGCAAGGACGTAAAGCTAAGCGATGAGGTTTTGAAGGACATCGAGATTGCGCACAAAGCGCATCCGATGCCGTTCTAGGATGCGCGCGGCAATTTTATTGACCGCGTTCTTGGGGCTCGCCGCTTGTGGTGGCGGGCTCTTCGAAAGCTATCGTGATCGGTCTGTCGCGATTTCTTCGCAGGCGAATTTTCAACCTGAGCGCTATCTTGGAACGTGGCACGAAGTGGCGCGTTTCCCTGTTCCGTTTGAAAAGAACTGCGTTGGAGTGACTGCGGAATATGGTCTTTTGCCAGACGGTGATGTTTCTGTTTTCAACACTTGTAGGAACGGAGACGGAAGTGTCCGCTCGACCATCAAAGGCAAAGCTGAAATTGTCGGTCCGGGCCGACTTGAGGTCAGCTTTCCCTCAATCCCATTCGTCAAATCGGATTATTGGGTCCTTTGGGTGGATCAGGACTATCGGACCGCTGTCGTGGGTGCACCGGATGGCCAATCCGGTTGGATCCTAAACCGCACACCTGAAATTTCTGCCGACCGCCTTAAGGCTGCGACAGATATTCTCGGCTATAACGGCTACGACCTGTCTCGGCTTGAGCTGTTGAAATAAGCTTCGAGCGGGCTCTGGCCGCCCAAGCGTGCGACCGTGTTCGCCTCGTCGTTGTTGCGAAAGAACGGAACAGAGGTCGGCGGGCCTTGTAAATCAAGGTTCGCCGCAACCTCAGCCAATACACATTCGGTGATAAACGGAAGGTCAAACTTTCGCGCGTCACTCAGTGGAACCCACTGAAGATGCGAAAGCTCGTCCTCTGCCCGTGAGAAATCGTCTGGGTCAGAGGTCAGCCGGGACGCATCAACAAGAAAGAAACGCGCGTCAAAACGACGAGGGCGACCCTTGGGTGTGACAGCGCGAAAAATGAATTCTAGTCCCTCAAAGCTGGGGATATGACCTGTCGCAGCATAGCTGCGCCACCCTTTTGGTGCGTCCTGCCAGTTCTTTAGCGCACCGAGAACCAGTCCCGTTTCTTCAAAGAGTTCGCGAATGGCCGCAGCGGCAAGGGCATTAGGCGGTAAGGCGCTTTCTAATGCGAGCCGTTCGGCGCAAATGTCAGAGAGTGTTCCTGCGACGGGAACACTTGCGTCGACGGTATCGACCGCACCGCCGGGAAAAACGATTTTGCTTGGCATGAAAGCCGCATTCGCGCCGCGCTGCCCCATGAGGATCGACGGATTGGTTTTGCGGTCTCGGATAACGACAAGCGTCGCGGCATCACGAAGTGGTGTTTCAGACATGCCAGCCTCTTTTGATTTCAAAAGGGCTTAGTCCTCGGCGCGACCGAACCCGTGCATACGCTTAGCCCATTGAATGCCGATAACCAGCCCCTTGAGACGTGGTAGCAGGAAAAGGGACAGTGCGACACAGCCAACGGTAAACATTGTCGCCATGACCAGCGGATCAGGGCGGAACTGGACGAATACGATATGGATCAGCGGCGCCATGATGTGACCAACCACGAGAATGGTCAGATAGGCGGGGCCGTCATCCGCACGATGATGTGATAGTTCTTCGCGGCACGCAGGGCAGCGATCATTGACCTTGAGATAGCCCGAAAACAACGGGCCTTCGCCGCAGCTTGGGCAACGACGGCGCAATCCGCGCAGTACGGCGGTCTTTGTCGAGCGTTCTTCAGATGTGATGTCAGTCGTGTGGATCATGCAGCGTCTCCAGTTCGAGACACACATGCGACTTTAGGAGGAACAAAAAAAGAGGACAATCTGTCCATGCGGCTGGATGTCGCGCAGAGGGGCCAAAAAAATGTGCAGGAGAAGCGACGGAAGCTGGGTTGGTGGGCGTATTAAAGTCGATCACGGCAGTTGAGGGCCGGATCAGAACCCAAATGACGACCTCGTAAAAGGATTTAAAAATGAAAAAGCAAATCGTTCTCGCTGCACTCGTTGCTGCTCTCGGCTCCACGGCAGTCTATGCAGATACGGGCCGAGGCCTCGGAGGAATGCAGGCAACGAGCTTTGCCGATCTCGACACCGACGGTGATGGCAATGTCACGTTGGCTGAGCTTCAGGCTCTTCCAGCGGCACGTTTCGCCGCTGCAGATACCGATGGCGATGGCTCGCTGAGTGCTGAAGAAATCGCTGCAATGGTTGCTGCTCAAGCTCAGGCACGTTCGGCCGACATGGCGACAAAGATGCTCGAGCGGCTCGACGCAAATGATGACGGTGTGCTGAGCGCTGACGAACTCCCTTCACCATCTGATGATCGCTCAGAACGCATGTTCTCGCGCCTTGATGCAGACTCGGACGGCAATGTTACTCAAGAAGAGTATGACGCCGCAGCGTCTGCCCGTCCTGAGCGCGGCGGAAATGAAAAGGGTCACGGCGATCAAGGACGCCATGGGAACGAGGGCCACGGTTCGGGTGGTAAAGCGGGTGGCCGCGGCAACTAAGTTCCTTTGTGCAGGAGGCCCGCCCCCAGCGGGTCTCCACAATGGATCATCGAGAGATTGCCACGAGCTGATAGAGCGGATAGCACACTAGACTATGACACTAGCTGCCTTGCAGGATAACGAAATTCCCGATGGTGCGCTCCTTGTCGCTTATGCAAATGGCGATCAGGATGCTGCCCGTATCCTTGCGGCCAGACTCGCCCCTAGATCATTGGCACAGGCATATAGAATGCTTGGTGATCAGGCCGAAGCAGAAGATGTTACTCAGGAAGCCTTGATCCGACTTTGGCAGATCGCGCCTGAGTGGCGGCAAGATGAAGCTCAGGTTTCGACATGGCTTTATCGCGTGACGTCGAACCTTTGCACGGATCGCTTGCGCAAACGGAAACGAAATGTCGGTATCGACACGATCGCGGAACCTGAAAGTGGCGCCCCTTCGGTGGCCGAGCAAATGCAGGAACGTACAAGAATTCAGGCGCTTCAGGATGCGCTGGCACAATTGCCCGAACGGCAAGCTCAGGCCGTGTCCTTTCGTCACCTCGATGGTCTCAACAATCCTGAGATCGCCGAAATTATGGAGATTAGCGTTGAGGCCGTAGAAAGCCTGACAGCGCGTGGCAAGAGAGCCTTGGCCGCGATATTGGCAGGCCGGAAAGCTGAATTGGGGTATGAAAATGACCAATGACAAGCACGATATGAACGACTTTGACCTCGACGAGGTTTTTGCTTCCGCGCGTCGCGCCGAGCCTGTGTTGAGCGATGACTTTATGGCGCGCATTCTCGCGGATGCTGCTATGGTCCACGAAGAGCGTTCAGCCCCGACTGTCGCCAAGGCTTTGGAAACAGGCGGTTTTCTTGCGATGCTTTGGAGCATGCTGGGCGGATGGGCAGGTACTGGCGGTCTTGCTGCGGCAGCTGTTGCAGGTCTTTGGATTGGAATTGCGCCACCCGATGCGCTCTCAGTCATTGACGAGGCTATTTGGGGTACGAGCGTGGACCTTTCGGTCTTTACCTCTGGCGACATCCTCGGTGTGGAAGGGTAATTCATGAGTGAACAAGTCAAATCCCGCTTTAAGAAGCTGACCGAAGGCAAAGCTCTCAAGGTCGCTTTCGTCATTTCACTTGCAATGAACGTGATGGTGATAGGCGTGATTGGTGGGGGGGTGCTGAACGGCAAGCGCCCTGCGCCGATGGGCGGCTATGATGTGAGCCTTGGTGAATTCGGCAAAGCGCTTTCACGTGATGAGCGCGCTAAAATTCGCGATGATTTGCGTGCAAATCCAAACTTCCGTCTCCCGTCCCGTGCAGCTCGCGAAGCCTCGGTGCAAGAGTTTATTGCTGCCGTGCGTTCCGAACCCTTTGATGTCACCGTGATCGAAGGCATCTTCGCATCACAGCGGGATCGCGGGGCTCAGGCAATGCAGGCAGGTCAGGATGCGCTGGTAAAACGTCTGGTCGAAATGACTGCACAGGAGCGTCAGGAATTTGCGGATCGCGTTGCAAACTTTGCGAGCCGCGACAAGCAACCGGATCGTTAAGAGGCTTGGGCGCTCACGCTGACTGTGTTGCGCCCTGCAAGTTTCGAGCGGTATAGCGCTGCGTCCGCCTGTTCCATTGGGGACGCATTGCGCTCGCCCCCCAATCCGCCAAGTGCAACACCAATTGAGACGGTTACACCAATCGCACCGCCCGCGAGTTCTGCATATATCGGGGTGCTTTCGATACGGTCTCGCAGTCTTTCTGCCATGGCTTGGGCCGCGCTGAGGTCCGTATCTGGCATCACCACCACGAATTCTTCGCCGCCAAACCTCGCGACAAGATCATTGGATCGCACGCTTTTCTTCAGGAGAGCAGAAATCGCGATGAGCGCTTGATCCCCAACCGCATGACCATAGGTATCGTTGATGCGCTTGAAATGATCGACGTCGATTGCAAGAACAGCATAGGTACTCGCATTTTCGCGTGCATGATCTGATATCGCTTGGATATGGGGCTCAGCATAGCGACGATTATGGAGCCCTGTAAGGGTATCGGTTAGGGCGGCCTCGACCCCATTCCTAAGCGTCGCGCGAAGCCGTTCGAGTTTTTGCTTGCGAAAATGCAGCTTTCCAATGCGGATCGTGATCTCGTCGTGGCTTGCATCGCTCGGCACTGTGTCAGAGGCCCCTAGGTCAAGAGCAAGGGCTGCAATCGCAGTGCCATCTTCGGGGACGATGACGAGTTGTTCTGCGTTGCGCGTGTCCGACCTACTACGTAGCTCAGTTATCAAGCGCAGCGCATAACCTTGTCCAATCGAAGTCAGGCTTTCACGTCCATCTATCAATAGAATATCAGGCGTTGGATTTGTGGGCGGCAGGGGATTCACTGGGTCCTGACAGCTTACGATAAAGCGCCCGCCGGTCTCCAATGCTTGGACGAGGGCGCGCGCACGGATTGGAACGGGCGTAAAGATAAGAACCCGAGCAGGGCGCGTGAAACTCTCATTTTGTTCGGCGAACCCAAGCGCGCGTTCGGTCGCAAACCCCAACGGGCGTTCGCCAGCATTGAGACGCAGGAGGCTTCGGATGCGGGCAAAGAGATGCGTGTCACTGGTTGCATGATTGATCGCGTCGTCCGCGCCAGCCGATAGCCAATCAACGCGATTTCGTTTGTCCGCAGAACCGAGCGCAAGGATGGGAATATGCGCTGTTTCCGCGCCAAGCCGGAAGGCCGCGCAAAACTCTCGAATTGCAGGTAGCCCAGTTCCCATCGCGACGATCAGCAGGTCGGGCTTTTCCTTTGAAAGCCAATGCCCCGCGTCTTCGGCGCCTGCGCAAGCGATAACTTCAAAACCAGCACTTTGAAGTCGAACTTTAAGGAGAATTCGGTGTGTTGTTGATGGATCGAGGACAAGAATTTTGCCTGACATGTTGAATTTCCTCGCGCGATGCGGATAGCTCCGGTTTGAGTAAAATTGATCCAAACTTGTTAAGAAAACATTGCCGATAGCATTGGAGTGCCCATGAAACCGGAACAGGCAGAGACACTTGCACTTCGGGCCTTGGCTTGGCTGGCCGGAAATGACGAACTTTGTCCTGTTTTCATGGGATCAACGGGTACATCTGTTGACGACATGAAAGAACGTGCCGCCGATCCTTCGTTTCTGGCGTCGGTGTTGGAGTTCCTAACAATGGACGATGCTTGGGTGGTCTCGTTCTGTGATGCAAATGGCTATGCCTATGAAGAGCCGCTGCGTGCACGCTATGCTCTTCCCGGCGCTGAGCAGGTGCACTGGACATGAAGGGGCTGGTTTTTGATAAAGACGGCACGCTCTTCGATTTCAACGCGACTTGGGGCCCTTATGCCAAGCGCTTGCTAACCGAACTGGCGCGGGACGATGCGCATCTTGATCAATTGGCATCGCTCATGGGCGTGAACATCGTTGAGGCCCGTTTTACGCCTGATAGTGTCTTCATCGCGGAAACAGCAAAAGTCTGGACTGCGCTGCTCGTGCCGCATTTAGGGATTTCTCAAGATGAGCTTTTCGAGCTTGTGAGCGACAAAGCTATGTGCGTTCCACAAGTGCCCGCGATTGATCTTGTTCCCTATTTCGCGCGCTTGAAAGAGCAGGGTTATGTGCTTGGAATTGCGACGAATGACACCGAGGCGCCCGCGCGTTCGCATCTGGCTGCCAATGGCGTGCTGGAGTTTTTCGATTTTGTAGCGGGGGCAGACAGCGGGTTTGGCGCAAAGCCTCAATGTGGTCAGCTCGATGCTTTTTGCGTGGCGACAGGACTTGCACCGCAGGACTGCGCTATGATCGGCGATAGTCTGCACGATTTACATGCTGGGCGCGATGCAGGGATGACACCAGTGGCCGTTCTGACAGGGCCAATGCCGCGGCACGTGCTTGAACCACATGCCGCTGTTGTCCTCGACACGATTGCCGACCTGCCCGATTGGCTTAGTTTGTAACGCCGGTGCATTCCGCCAGCGTGACGAGTATCCCGCTCAGAAGTGCGCGATAATATTCGGCTCCACTTAGCGCACTGTTCCCCATCGGATTGACCTGCGCAATTTTTGCATCGGTGCCTTCTGCGATGAGGGCGGCCAAATCAGGATTGCTCTGCGGGTCTGTCAGAATACATGCAATGTCTTGTTCTACGACCTGCGCTTTCAGAGCGGCGATATGCGCTGGGCCAGATGAAGTTGCGTCTGAAAGAGCGATGGCGCCGGATGCCGGTAGATCAAGTGCCACTTCAAGATACTGAAAGCTGTCGTGCGACACGAGATACCTCTTGCCGCTGAGCTTTTGGGCCTCTGATTTCAGAGCAATCTCTAGGGCGTTCATTTCCATTGCAAACGTCTGAGCATTCGAGGACACCTCGACGCCCGCCAAGTTACTCTCGGTCAACACGTCGGCCAAATTCTCCGCCCATGCGGCTGCATTACGCGCTGAAAGCCACGCATGAGGATCTATAATGCCGTGGTCATGTTCTTCATCGTGGTCATGATCCTCGTCATGCGCGCCGATCTGCTCTAATTCACGAAGTGTTAGGGGCTCCCATCCGCTGGATGCCAGTGTTTCGATGATGAGTGTGTTGGGGTCGAGGCCCTCGATGGCCTGCTCCATCCAAGGCGCAATGGCCTCACCGCTCCAAAACACAACATCAGCGCCATGCAGCATACGAGCGTCCGAGGGGCGCAAAGCGAAGTCATGTGGAGAGCCACCCTCGGGGAGGAGGGCGCGTACTTCGACATCGGTGCCAACAACTGCCGATGCGATCGCAGCGAGCGGAGGAATGTCTGTCACAATGGTGAGCGTTTCAGCATGCGCAGGGAGCGACAAAAGCAAAAAGGGGAGGGATCGAATCAGCATGGTTCTTCTTGTGCAGTCTCAATATGGCGGATATAGAGGTTACGTTATAACATCACAAGGCAGAGTTTCATGATGAGCGCCAAGGGATTTTCTCAGCACGATCACCACAGTTGTGTAGATGATGCTATCGCAGCGGCAGAACGTTTTTGCGCAGAGCAGGGGCTCCAGCTGACGCCTGTGCGGCGGCGGGCATTGGAGATTCTGCTCGAGTCGCATCAGGCTATGGGCGCCTATGATGTGCTCGCCCGTTTGGACAAAGACGGCTTTGGCTCTAAGCCTCCGGTGGCATATCGTGCTCTTGGCTTTCTGGTGGACAATGGCTTTGCGCATCGGATCGAGAGGTTAAACGCCTTTGTCGCATGCACTCATCCTGGGGCGGAGCACGACCCAGCCTTTATGATTTGCCGAAGCTGCCACAAGGTCGCCGAAGCCGAGGCCCCGCGTGGTGCCTTGTTGAAAGGGAGCGCTGACGAGGCAGGTTTTGTGATCGAACAGACGGTCATGGAGGCGGAAGGGCTTTGCCCAATCTGCCAAAGGAGCGATGTATGATCCTTCTTGAAGCCAAGAATTTGTCGGCAGGACATGGCGGTGAACAGGCAGTGCTTGAGAACGTATCGCTGACCATTCGACGCGGAGAGATCGTAACCATCGTAGGGCCAAACGGGTCGGGTAAATCTACGCTGCTTCGCTCCCTTATCGGTGCGATAAGGCCCACGGGTGGGCACATTGAGCGGATGGCGGGTCTCAAGATTGGTTATGTCCCGCAAAAGCTCCATATCGATCCAACACTGCCGATCACAGTGCGGCGGTTTCTCGATTTGCCGCGCCGCGTGAGCAATCAAGCCGCAAGTGCGGCCTTGACCAAAGCGGGTGCGCCCGATTTGGAGGACCGTCAGATGACACAACTTTCGGGTGGTCAATTCCAACGGGTTCTGCTGGCGCGTGCGATCTTGGGTGAGCCTGATCTCTTGATCCTTGATGAAGCAACGCAGGGCCTTGATCAGCCTGGTTCAGCCCATTTCTACCGTCAAATCGAGGAAGTCCGCGACACTCTCGGCTGCGCAGTCCTCATGGTTAGTCATGAACTCCACGTTGTCATGAGCGCGTCTGATCGTGTCATTTGCCTCAATGGTCATATCTGTTGTGAAGGCTCGCCCGCAGTTGTTTCGGCGGCCCCTGCCTACCGCGAGCTGTTCGGAACAGGTACGGGTGGCGCTCTGGCTCTGTATCGGCACGAGCACGACCATGACCATGACCACGCGCATGACCATCACCATCATCACCACGAGGACGCTCACTGATGCTTGACGATTTTCTTGTGCGTGCCGCGTTGGGCGCTGTCGGAACCGCCTTGGCCGCAGGGCTCCTCGGGTGTTTCGTCGTCTGGAGAAGGATGGCCTATTTCGGGGATGCGACGGCGCATGCTGCGATCCTTGGCGTGGCACTCTCGCTAGGCTTTTCGGTATCGATTTTTGCGGGTGTTGCAGGCATCGCATTACTCATGGCGCTGAGCATTTTTGCACTATCTGGCAAAGGTTACGCAGTGGATACGGTGCTAGGTGTATTGGCACATGGAGCGCTTGCGACGGGTCTAGTCGCTGTGTCACTCATTCCAGGTGCGAGGATCAATCTCGACGCTTATCTCTTTGGAGACGTGCTAACGGTATCCAAGACAGATTTGGCGATCATATGGGGAGGCGCCGCCTTGGTGGCCTTGGTGCTCTGGCGACATTGGTCAGCGCTCTTGACGTCTACCTTAAACCCAGATTTGGCCTATGCAGCAGGACTTAATCCGCGCCGCGAGCAACTTGTGCTCACACTCTTACTTGCGGCGGTGGTCGCGGTTTCAATCAAAGTGGTTGGCGCGCTTTTGATAACTGCGCTTCTTGTAATTCCCGCTGCTACAGCCCGAGGCCTTTCACGCACACCAGAGCGGATGGCGGTCATCGCGGCGGTTTTGGGTGTTATCGCCGCGATTGGTGGGCTTGAAGTGTCGCTTTACCTTGATACGCCTGTCGGCCCATCAATCGTGGTCGTCGCGGCGGCGATGTTCGCTCTCTCGACACTTGCAGGTGCGATGCGCCGCTAGACGTCCATCCAGATCGTTACGGGCCCATCATTGACGAGGGAGACCTTCATATCGGCCCCGAACTTGCCGCAGGCAGTCGGGATGCCCAAGGCCGCAACGTCCTTTTTGAACAGCTCATAGAGCCGCTCGCCTTCGTCTGGACGGGCGGCATAGCTGAAACCGGGACGATTTCCGCGTGATGTATCAGCCGCAAGAGTGAACTGGCTCACGATAAGAGCAGAGCCGCCAATATCCATGATCGAGCGGTTCATCTTGCCGTCTTCATCTTTGAAGATGCGAAGTTTTGAGATCTTGGCAGCGAGCTGAGCGCTCTTGGTGTCTTCGTCGCCTTCCATTGCACAGATCAGGATCAAAAGACCCTGACCGATTTCGCCGATAACCTCTCCGTCGACTTTGACGGAAGCCTCGGAAACGCGTTGAAGGAGCGCTCTCACAGTTCGTTCGCCCAAGGCGGGTTTGCGCCAGCGCGTGACACTGTGACGGCTGCCGCTTGAACGCCGAGGGTGAGGGCGGCGCGAATTGAAGCTGCATCGAGGGACTTTAGCGCCTGCTTTTCGAGCGCGCCACGCTTATAGAGCGCAGCGAGGACTCCTGCGTTGAAGGTGTCGCCCGCGCCAACGGTATCGACCACTTCGACTTTATTGGCCGGGACTTCAACGACGTGCTGGTTTGTGAAACCCACAGCTCCCTCGGCGCCCTTGGTGATGCACACAAGGCGCGCACCCATGTGAAGAATTTCGCGGGCCATTGCCTCGATATCATCGCCGCCCCGGAGCCAAGCAAGGTCTTCGTCCGAGAGTTTGACAATATCGGCATGTTGGAACATGCGATCGATACGGGCGCGATAGCTTTCTTCGTCTTTGATGAAAGATGGGCGCACGTTCGGATCAATCATCGTGACGCGCTTGGTGCTTTCACGGATCATCAGCGCTTCGTAGGTTGCGCCGCAGGGTTCAACCACAAGAGAAATGCCGCCGAAGAAAAGCGCATCCGCCGTCACATCAGGAAGATCGTCCAGCGACAGCATGCGGCCTGCGGTGTTCTCGTCGTAGAAGGCATAGGTTGCCTGACCATTCACCAATTTGACGTAGGCGACCGTTGAGGGACGGTCCGAGATCGCACAGGCGGAGGTATCCACCTTGGATTCTTCTAGGGTTTTAAGAAGGATATCCCCAAGAAAGTCGCTCGCGATACCTGAGAAGAATGCAGAAGGCGCGCCTAGACGGCCCAATGCAATGGCGGTGTTAAAGACCGCGCCGCCGGCATAGGGGGCATAGGCGTCTTCACCCGCTTGGGATTTGCGGGGGAGCATATCGATAAGGGCTTCACCACACGACAGGATCATTTGCATCACTCTCTTCTCAGGCGCCGTTAGCGCAATCATTTGACGCAATGGGGTGCAAGAATTGCGCCCGTAGGTCAAGCCTTATTGGGATTGTGCAGCGATGTAGCCCACAATCGCGGCGGCGATAAGCCCCAAGATGACGGCAAAAGCGATCTTCCAAGCCGAGTATGGACGTTCGCCCTGAACCTTACCTGTCTGGCCATTCACGACAAAGCGGTAGCTCTTGCCTCTGTATTTGTAAGCGGCAAGCCAAACGGGAAGCAGGATATGCTTGAATGTGACGTCCTTGATGGTCGTATTGACCGAGCTGACCCTTTGATGATCTCCGCCGATGTCAAACTTGATATCGCGCAGGATCGTGGCGTCCATAATCTGCCGCCCTTCGGTATAGCCATCTGCAAGCTCGACTTGATATCCCTCGGCGCGAAAGCCCGCGAGGAAATCGGCGGAATAGGGGAGTAGTGCCGAGAGATCCCAAGGTTGGAGAGCATCGGTGTATTTCTTCGGAAGCGATCGCGAGGCGAGCACGAGGACATCGTCAAAGAACCTTGCAACGCGGCCAGAAACATTATGCCAGCGTGTTTTGCGGACTTGGACCGTCTCGCGTTTGCCATCACGGACTACAGTTTGGGTTTCGTAGTAGTCGTCACCGCGCTGGCCTGTGTATTGGGTCTTGGTGTCGGCATCAAAGGTCCAATATGGCACATAAATGCCGTTCATTTTGCGCCCCTTACGCGCGTATTCCTTAAGCCCATTGGGTGCGAACCAAAGGCTCCCTAGCCATTCGTTCATGGCATCATGGGCTTGCGGTTCTGAAAGCGCAAAGGGCACGACGCCCTTTGGCTTGATTTGACGATGCGCGCCTGTGTCCGTGACTACGGGCGTTGCGCAGAACGGACACTCTGCTGCATGAATGCTTTCGTCAAACTCGAAAGACGCGCCGCAATTCTGGCAATCGACGTTTCTTGTGACCTCGATTTCAGCTTGAGGAAGCTGGTCGCGGATCGCGGCCTCGAAATCGAGCTCGCGAATTGCTTCTCCCACAAATCCACCTTTTTCGATGGCTTCGGTATTGCCGCAAAAATCACAGATCAATTGGTCCGCACCGGGATCAAAGCGCATATCCGCGCCGCATTGGTGACAGGGAAAACGGTGCTCCTGAGAGGTCATAGTAGTCTCGTCTAAGGGGGCTTGTTGGAAGGAGTTAGGGGCCATATGGCCCTTTGCTCAGTTCAGATCAGCCTGCGGGCGGAGGCGGAGGTGGCGGTAGGATCGTAAAGAGCTGCGCAAGCTCTGCCAGATCACCTGCGGCTTTCCAGCCATCCTGACCAGCTGTCCAGACCAGTGTTTCGCGCTTGAGTGTGCCGTCTGCGGCCATGCGCCCGAGCGCCGCCTTGGAAAAAGGACCCTTCGTTGCGCCATTTTCGGCGATGTGCCACACGTGCTCGACAGGCGGAGGGGGCGGCGCCGCGGGAGCCGCTTGCGGCACTGCGCCCCAAGGGCCTTGTGTCATGGTTTGCTGGCCCATGCTCATGCCCATCGCAGCACCCATGCCTGCGCCCATCGCTTGACCCATAGCAGAACCTTCGGCGCCCATGGCCTCGGCTGCTTTCCACTTCATGTGATCGTCTAGGTTGCCGGCAATGCCGCGGCTGGTGCGGTCATCGAGCGCCTTCTCGACCGCAGGCGGGAGAGAGATGTTCTCGATATAAAGCTCGGGTATCGTTAGGCCATATTGGGAGATGATCGGGTCAATTGCCTTGGCGACCAGAGCGCCAACGTCGGCCGTGTTTGCGGCCATATCAAGAACTGGAATACCTGATTGTGCGATGGCACGGCTAAATTCCTGCACGATGATGTTGCGGATTTGGAAGGTGATCTCATCCGCGGTGAACTCGCCATCCGTGCCAACGATTTCCTGCATGAATTTTGCAGGATCTCCGACTTTGACCGTATAAGTGCCAAAGGCGCGAATTCGCGTGGGTCCGAACTCTGGGTCGCGCAGCATAATCGGATTTTTCGTTCCCCACTTTAGGTTCGAAAATCGCGTTGTATTGACGAAATAAATCTCGGACTTGAACGGCGAGCGGAACCCGTGGTCCCAATGCTGCAATGTCGTCATGATCGGCATGTTATTGGTCTCAAGCATATAGAGACCAGGGGTAAAGACATCAGCGAGTTGGCCCTCGTGGATAAAGACCGCAGCTTGACCTTCGCGGACCGTCAACTTTGCGCCGTACTTGATGGCGTGGCCTTCGCGCTCAAATCGCCAGACCATCGTATCACGGCTGTCTTCAGTCCAATGGATGACGTCGATAAATTCGCCAGAAAGAAAATCCAAAATGCCCATCTGAAATGGTTCCTTCTACATAGTCGTTTCAGCCATGAGTTCGCGAGCGATCTCACGCGCAATAGGTGCAGCTTCGGCTGCGGTCATGCCTATCCGAAGTCGCTTGTCATAAAGTATTTTGAGCAAAAGCTCGTCATGCCACGTCAGCGTTCCGAACTCTTCGTTGTCATTGAATATTGAAGGCGAAGCGCGCGAGTAGTCATTTGCGAGCCCCATACCTTGTGCAAGTTCTTCGTGCACGCAAGTCAAGCGAAGCAAATCAGGGTGCTCAGCACGGATGATCGCAACAGCACGGTCATAGATGACACCATCTGGCTTAAAAATGCCAATGACGAGGCAGAGCTGGTCTTTCGGTAAGTTGAGAGCGTAGCGCACTGTGCCTTCAGAAAGTCCCGGCGCAACTTGGTTCAGCTCCGGTCCAAGCGCGAGGCGATCATCTTCGTTGAGGACGTAAACATGAAAATTCGCGTTCTGCGCACTCGCGCCAAAGCTAATCGGGACTCCGGTCAGACCAGAGAGCCGTTTGGCATAGTCCTGCACTGTCCGATAATCTTTGGCTCTGATCTGGCTTGCAACGCTTTCGCCAAAGGCAAGTCGCATGCGGATCGGGTTTTCCCAACGGCGCAGTTTGGAAAGGGTCGCCTGTGCTTTGAGGTTTCCGCCACGGGCAACATATTCGTCGAACAGAGCGATATGGACGAAATTGTTTGCAAGCTGAGTATCGGTGAACGGGGTATCTGCTCCGCCGCCGTCCGTGCGCAATAACCCTTGTGCAAGATGATCTTGCTGCCAGCGGCGATAGTAAACGGCGAGTTCCTCGCTCGCCCCTGTCGGAGCTGGCGCGAATTCATCGTCAAAGGCGTCATCGGCTTGAGGCGCAATCTTACTCGGTAGTGGTTCCACCGAGGTCGGTGTTGACGGGAGCATATTGCAAGCGCCGAGCAAAAGCCCGGCAATAAGTCCTGCAATATTAGCTCCCGTCTTCATACTTTAGGAGTTTACCGAAGTTGCGATGTTATCACCAGTACCGGTCGCACGTGCCTTTGCGGAAGCGAGCGTTGCTTTGAGTTCTGCTTCCATAGTCTGAAGCTCGGATTCCGCCGCAGCGCGCTTGCGCTTGCCTTCGTCCGCGATCTCGAGGCTTTCGTTGATCGTGGCAATAAGGGTCGCGTTGGCTTGCTTGACCGCTTCGATGTCAAAGACGCCGCGCTCCATTTCAGTGCGCACGATTTTATTCGCATCGCGAAGGTTATTCGCGTTTGCAGTCAGAAGTTCGTTGGTCAGGTCATTGGCTTCACGGACGGCCGTTGCGGCTTCGGCGCTGCGCTGAATGGTGACGGCCTGCGCAAGCTGGGTTTCCCAAAGCGGAACCGTGTTAACAAGGGTCGAGTTGATCTTGGTCACAAGGCTCTTGTCGTTTTCCTGCACGAGACGGATCGACGGGAGCGACTGCATCGTCACCTGACGGGTAAGTTTGAGGTCGTGGACGCGGCGCTCTAGATCGTCCCGCGCAGCGCGCAGATCGCGAAGTTCTTGAGCTTTGATAATGCCTTGTTCTTCAGAGGCTGCTGCAACTTCGGCCTCTTTTGCAGGGATTGTCGCGCTGTCGAGCTCCTTGAGCTTTTCCTCGCCCGCAGCGATGTAGAGCGCAAGTTCGTCATAGAAATCGAGCGTCTTTTCATAAAGCACATCAAGGCTTTCGATGTCCTTGAGAAGCACATGTTCGTGCTTCAACAGATCATCCGTGATCTTGTCGATCTGGCCTTGAATATCCTCGAAACGGGCGACGAATTTTGCCATCGGTGCAGCGCGGCCAAGTAGCTTTTCCCACCAGTTCCGCTCGCGGCGCACGTCGAGTTCCGAAACAGAAAAGCCGCGGATCGTCGAAACCATGCTGCGAAGGCTGTCACCTGCGGGGCCGACATCCTTGTTGCGAACACCTTGAAGCATCGACTGCGAAATGACCTGAAGTTCGGTTTGGGCGCGACTGCCAAATGCAATGATCGAGCCGGTGTTGGTCATGTCAATTTCGTCCATGCGCTTCTTTATTTCGACGCTGGTCGGCTTGTCGGCGTCGTCTAAAGTCACCAGCTCGTTTTTGGGTTCGGGAAGAACTGCGGCAGTGATCTTTTCGACTTCGGCGAGCGTCTGCTCGGCTTGCTTGCGAATATTCTCAGACATTGGTTTTTTCTCCGTCACTGTGGCTTTACGCCCTCTCGCTGCAATCTGTCCCGCAGCACTTTTATTTCGATGTCCACATCGGTTCGGTCTTCGATTAGCATTTTCTGGGTCTTGGCGGCAAAGTTGCCTTCAAGGTCGGTCAGAAGCGCTTCGTAATCATGCAAAGCCTCTGTATCATTGTTCTTGCGATAAAGGTCGCAAAACTTGACCGTCGCGTCACGCGCACCCATCAAATAGACACCAAGAAATTTCCGCGCCGAAGTCAGGTCGCGCGGGTCCTCTTCTACTGATCGTATGAGCTCGCGGGCCTCTGCGACAAAGGATGTAACGCGCAGCTCAAGGGGGCGGTTCTTTAGTGCAGCGATATGATCGACAATCGCGGCAAGGTATTCTTCGGCCTCATCGACGACACGGGCAACGCGGTCCTGTTGGAAGTTATCGATCCCCTCGACACGTTTGTCGGAAAGTGGGTCGAGACCAAAGGCTACACTGTGCAAGACAGTGGTGATTAAACCAAAGAGAACACCCCCGAAGATGTCACCGCTCTTGGCAAAGGCAGCGAAGGCGATGCCCAAGCCCGCGAGAAAAGACGCCGCGATTTTACGCGGAAACGCGGGGCGGCGGGCAATTTTTCTTTCGTTGAATGCCGCCTCGGCGCGAAGGCCATCGCGCAAGAGCCACGCAGAAAAGGCGACGAGCGCCGCCGCAACGAGAGCGAGCGCAAGGCCCGATGCTCCGGAGCCAAACGAAGTGAAGGCAAGGACAATAGCAGGCGCGAACATAACGTTTGCTTTGCCGCCCGCTGGGTCGACCTTGCGGTGTTCACGGCGCTCTTTGCGCGCTTGTTTTTTATCTGATCTAGATTGCGGAACGGGCGAGTATTTGCCCCCAAAACGTTCAGCCATCAGAGCGCTCCGAGCCAGCCGGAGGCAACGCCAAACATCACCACCAGAAGGACCGCAAATGCGATATTGCGAATGTTGGTAGGCATCGTATTCCCTTTGATACTATAAACTGTTGTCGCGAGCTCTCGTCCTGCTCTCAAAATGCCTACAATTGCAAAGGCAGCAGCGGCGATCAACATGAGCAAGAGAAAAAGCCGTGCCATTTCGGTCCTCGTCTGAAGCGTTACCTCTTAGATAGGAAGCGTTATTCAAATTTACGAGGGGGAGCGCGATCTAGATTGAGGCGTAAGGCGTTGTCTTTCAACCGCGCTGACGCGGCGCGCTCCGGCAAACAAAACAATACCCGCGCAACCTGCAAAGATTGCCGCGCAAAGCACCAAAATTTCGGACAAATTCCCAACCATTCCACAGTCCCCGTCTTTTCGGGTGCAGGCTGCACCATCGATTCAACCGTGGCAAGTGTAAAGGTTACGGATTTCGTGGTCTGCGCAAAGGTTTGCCAGTTTCCCTCGGACGGTCGCTCTTGGGTCGATCTGCCTTGGGGCGATCAGTTTTGGGCCTGTCGCTTTTTGCTCTGTCGCCTTTCGGGCCAAAGCTCTTTGGTTTCGACGCACCCTCAGGCTTTTTCTCAAAGCCCGAACCGCGTTGCAGGCGCGCTGGTCGGTCCGAAGGAGCACGGGCGGGCTTGGCATCTGCCTTGCGGGTGCGCGAAGGCTTTGCCTTTGGATTGGCAAGCGGTTCCATTTCCGCATCAAGGCCGAGTTGATCCCTCAGCACGCGGCGACGTACTTCTTCGACTTCACCGGGCTTGAGGTTGCCGAGTTGGAAGGGGCCATAGGAGACGCGGATCAATCGATTTACGATCGCTCCGATTCCTTCCATCGCACGGCGAATTTCGCGGTTCTTGCCTTCGCGAAGTGAGACCGTCAGCCAAGCGTTCGCACCAACTTGGCGATCAAAGTTTACGATCATCGGCTGATACTGGATACCGTCGACTTCGATCCCAGCGCGAAGCATATCAAGGCTTGCCTCTGAGGCCGAGCCTTTGATCCTGACGCGGTATTTGCGGAGCCAACCTGTGGAGGGCAGTTCGAGCTTGCGCTTGAGTTCACCGTCATTGGTGAGAAGCAACAGGCCTTCAGAGTTAAGATCAAGACGACCAACGCTCATTACGCGCGGCATGTCCTCGGGCAGCGATCCGAAAACAGTTGGGCGATCTTTCTCGTCGCGCTCGGTTGTTACGAGACCTGTCGGCTTGTGATAGAGCCAAAGGCGCGCAGGCTCTGGCGCTTGCATCGGCTTGCCGTCTACCACGATGCGCTCGCTGCCCGTGATATTTAGGGCGGGTGAAGTGATGACTTTGCCATTCACGCTCACACGGCCTTCTTCAATCATGCGTTCGGCTTCACGGCGCGAGGCGACGCCAGCGCGGGACAGGACTTTTGCGATGCGATCGCCGGAGGGGGTGTCTTTGCTCATGGGGTCTCATACCGCCTGAGGGGGCCTCGGCGCAATGGGGGTAAATGGGGAATGGGGGCGCTGCCCCCGTCTGCGCGGGGCGCAGCCTCCCCCGGGATATTTGAAGCACAAAGGCAGAGGGGTAGGAGTTGAACGGTGGCTCAAAATCGATCAGAAGAAGCTATGGTATTTCGAAGTCACATGGATATTGCGCTTGATGAAGCGCGGGCTGCTGCGGCGCGGGGCGAGGTGCCGGTTGGTGCGGTTGTTGTGACGTCAAGCGGCGAGGTCGTGGCGCGCGCGGGAAACCGAACGCGAGAGCAAAATGATCCGACCGCGCATGCCGAAGTTTTGGCCATTCGCGAGGCTTGCCGCGTTTTGGGGCAAGAACGGCTCTTGGGGTGTGATCTTTACGTTACGTTGGAGCCATGTCCGATGTGTGCTGGGGCGATCTCCAATGCGCGGATCAGGCGGCTCTATTTTGGAGCGGATGATCCGAAGTCAGGCGGGGTAACCGTCGGGGCGCGGGTCTTTGCGCAGGCGCAGTGCCATCATGCCCCTGAAATCTATGATGGGCTTGCGGCGAAAGAAGCTGAAGCGATTTTGCGCAAGTTTTTTACCGAACGCCGCTAGTCTGGCCTAAATTGGTCCACCCAAGATGCTTGCGGGTGTTGTCTGTCGGCGTTAAACGCAGTTCCGACCAATATACGGAGAGGCCCATGTCGATCGACACGGAAACCGCCCGCCGCGTGGCAAA
>CAYWUN010000044.1:0-20486 GCA_964461315.1 uncultured Aestuarium sp. | reverse complement strand
CAGTGGACCAGAGCAGGGGAGGTGCGTCTTCGATTTGGGCCAACAATTCAGGGTAGTCTGGTTCCCCTATCGCGATGAGACGCGCCTGAGCTTTGCGCCCTGCTTTGAGTTCGACAGCAACCACACCTTCGGGGCAGGGGGAATAGTCTGAAACGCCAGCAGCGCGGGCGACCTCGGGGAGGGCGAGCAATGCTTCAGATGCGGAGCCAAACTCGCCCAGCATTCGATAGAAGGTGGTAATTCCGACACGGCGTGAGCGTAACAGGCGGAGCCAAGCGAAGCGTTCTTCTTCCGTGGTGGGTGGGAGTGGGGGGTGAGTGGAAGAGGTCGTGTCCTCGGTCATCCTTCGCTCCGTCCTGTTACAGGATCATGTATAGGAGCGAAGGGTTAACCCAAGATTAAGGGCAAAAGTTTTTATGCGCCGCTTCCGCCGACCGTCAAGCCACCGATAAGCAGCGAAGGTTGGCCCACACCAACAGGAACCCATTGGCCCGCTTTGCCGCAGTTCCCAATGCCGGGATCAAGAGCCATATCATTGCCAATTCCGCGGATCCTTTTCATCGCAGCGGGACCGTCACCTATCAGGGTTGCACCCTTGACCGGCGCGCCGACCTTGCCGTCTTTTACGCGGTAGGCTTCGGTGCATGAAAACACGAATTTTCCGTTTGTGATGTCCACCTGACCGCCGCCAAAGCCGACTGCGTAGATGCCGTCCTTGAGTTCCGAAATGAGCTCGGCACGAGTTGCATCGCCACCAAGCATGTAAGTGTTGGTCATGCGCGGCATCGGCATATGTTCAAAGCTTTCACGGCGACCGTTACCCGTCGCAGGGACACCCATTATACGGGCGTTTTGGCGATCCTGCATGTAGCCGACAAGGACGCCGTCCTCGATCAGCACGTTCTTACCCGAGGGGGTGCCTTCATCATCGACGGTGATCGAACCGCGTCGCCCTGGGATCGTGCCGTCATCAAGTACGGTGACGCCTCTTGCGGCGACTTGTTGACCGACAAGACCAGAGAAGGCGCTAGAACCTTTGCGGTTAAAGTCACCTTCCAAGCCATGGCCGACCGCTTCGTGGAGCAGAACGCCAGGCCAACCATTGCCAAGAACAACATCCATGACACCAGCAGGTGCTGCTTCAGCTTCAAGGTTGACAAGAGCAACGCGGAGAGCCTCGCGAACTGCGGGTTCCCAGTTGTTGCGGCTAATCAGGCCGATAAGACCCTCACGACCACCGCCGCCATGACCGCCGCTTTCACGGCGACCGTTTTCCTCAACGATGACAGAGACATTCACGCGGCTCATTGGGCGGGTATCTGTGACCATTGTGCCCTCGGGGCGAAGAATGACTACTTCTTGAAGCGAAGCAGCAACTGTCGCAGAGACTTGTACGACGCGCGGATCAAGCGCACGCGCGAATTCGTCGATTTCTTTGAGGACATCGATTTTTGCAGGAAAGGTCGCCTGAGAAATCGGATCATCGTCAGTATACAGTTTCACGTTTGTTGGGCGAGGCGCGTCGGCCAAAGTGCCGCCACCTTCACCAATGGCGAGGCGCGCGGTGGCAACGGCCCGTCTTACTGCGTTCTCGTCAATCGTGGTGGAGTGCGCATATCCCGCAGTTTCGCCCCGAACCGCACGTAAACCGAATCCCTCGGAGGCGTTGTAGCTTGCGGTTTTGACCCGACCATCGTCGTAGGAGAGGACTTCGGAGCGACGGCGCTCCAAAAATAATTCTCCATCGTCAGCGCCGAGAGTCGCCTCTTGGAGCAGTTTCAGGGCCGAATCTCGGTCCAAATTGGTCTCGAAAGGGCGAAAAGGGTCTAATGTCATGTCTCGATTTCCCGCAGCAACGTTGATTTAGATCAAAAAGCGTCCGTTTGCCGCAATACCAGTTCTTGAGTTGTGCGTCAGGATATGGGATCAGCGGCACTGGATACAACGGGATTCCGTCCAATTGATTTGTGCGGAGTTCTAACGGAGCTGAAATGCGCTCCATTAAGAACAGGGTATGACATGCGAATGAACAACTTTGTCACCAAGCTCGCGGCTGCTGCCGGGCTGATCCTTTCGGGCGCCGCAGCTTCTGCGCAAGCAGTAAACCAGAAACTGGAAATCATCGGCCAGCCGACTCCTGAGTCGATGGGCTTTCAGCCGGCATCGACCGAACTCGCTCGCGACCTTCAGTGGCTCGACGGCCTGATCCTCACTATTATCACTGGCATTGTGATCTTTGTCTGTGTGCTGCTCGTTTGGGTGATTGTGCGCTACAACCGGCGCTCCAACCCGAATCCTGCGACCTTCACGCATAACTCGCCGTTGGAAATCGCATGGACGATTATTCCGATCGCGATCCTCGTGTTCATCGGTTCGTTCTCGCTTCCGGTTCTGTTCAAGCAGCAGGAAATCCCGCAAGGCGACATCACCATCAAGGTTACTGGTTACCAGTGGTACTGGGGTTACGAGTATGTTGACGAAGGCGTTGCGTTCGACAGCTACATGATTGGTTCGGATGCGAACAACATGCTCACACCGGAAGTTTCGGCGCAGCTTGCTGAAGCAGGTTACACCGACCAACAGTTCCTTTTGGCGACTGACAACGCTGTTGTGGTTCCGGTGGGTAAAACCATCGTGATGCAGCTCACCGGTGCAGACGTAATCCACTCGTGGGCTATGCCGGCGTTCGGCGTAAAGCAGGACGCAGTGCCGGGACGTCTGTCGCAACTTTGGTTCGCGGCTGAGAAAGAAGGCATCTACTTTGGCCAGTGTTCGGAGCTTTGCGGTATTGCACACGCTTACATGCCGATCACTGTGAAGGTAGTAAGCGAAGAGACCTATGCCGAGTGGCTCGCTGCTGCAAAGGTTGAAAACGGCGTCTAAAGCGCCGCGCCGGAGCCTGATCGAGGTCACGGCGATTTGATTAAGGACAAAGGTAGGCTTAGGCCTACCTTTCCCGCCATTGAGAATGGCAAAGTGGATATGGACCTAATGACTGACGTGAACATGCAGGACACGACTTACGAGGCAGGGATGGGCGACTACTTCGCGCTTCTGAAGCCGCGCGTAATGTCTCTTGTCGTATTCACCGCTTTGGTGGGTCTTTTTGTTGCGCCCGTTCCGGTGCACCCCTTTATTGCGTTTGTTGGAATCCTCTGCGTTGCAGTCGGTGCCGGTGCTTCTGGCGCGCTGAATATGTGGTGGGATGCCGATATTGACCGCATCATGCGCCGCACGGCAAAGCGCCCGATCCCTTCGGGCCGCGTTCAGCCAGACGAGGCGCTTGCAATAGGCCTCGCACTCTCCGGCTTTTCGGTCGTGCTTCTCGCGCTTGCAACCAACATGCTTGCCGCTTTCTTGCTTGCGTTCACCATCTTCTTTTATGCCGTCGTTTATTCAATGTGGCTCAAGCGTTCGACGCCGCAAAATATCGTGATTGGCGGCCTTTCGGGTGCTCTGCCTCCGATGATCGGCTGGGCAATCGCAACAGGTTCGATCAGCATCGAATCCTTCTTGATGACTGCGCTTATCTTTATGTGGACCCCGCCCCATTTTTGGTCGCTCGCGATTTTCGTGAAGGCTGACTATGGCAATGCCGGTGTTCCGATGTTGACCGAGACCCATGGACGGCGCGTTACCCGCAACCACATCATGGGCTATATGGTCGCCTTGGTGCCTGTCTCGCTTGCCATTGCGTTTACTTCGATTGGTGGCCCGATCTACCTTGCTGTTGCAATCATTTGGAACGTTTGGTTCATGAAAGCTTGCTTTAAGGTTTGGCGTCGTGATGAAGAGGCGGCTGAGTCAGATAGCTTTGCCGCCGAGCGCTCGGCGTTCAAAGTTTCGCTCGCCTATCTTTTCCTGCATTTTGTTGCTCTCTTCGCAGAGGCCGCTCTTGCGCCCGTTGGATTTGGAGGCTGGGCATGGCTTTGAAGGTTGAGCATGAACTGCATGCACGTCGCAAGAATCGGAACTTTGGCGTTCTGATTCTTCTTCTTATTTTTGTTGGCATTGTGTTTGGCCTAACGGTTGTTAAGGTTCTCCAACTTGGCGATGCGAAGAAATTTGAACGTTTCGACCACGTAGCGCGCCCTGCGCTAGAAGCTGGTGCAGAGCAAGGTCAGGCAACCGAGGGAGCTGCGAAGTGACGCTTTTCCCTAACATCCAAGGCCCCAAGCGCACAGTTATTCAACTCGTGAGCGTCGTCGTCTTTATGGGTGCGATGGCTTGGGCTTCGGTGCCGTTCTATTCGTGGTTCTGCCGCGTTACGGGCTTTGGCGGCGCGACGGATGTCGCAACCGCGGAAAGCGATGTGATCCTTGATCAAGAGATCACGATCCGTTTCGATGCTTCAATCGATAGCGGAATGCCGTGGACCTTTAAGCCGGTTCAGCGCGAGATGACCGTAAAGATCGGGCAAACCGCCCTTGCGTTTTACGAGGCGCACAATCCGACGGATCATCCTGTTGCCGGCCAAGCCGCATATAATGTGACCCCCTATGCCGCAGGTGGGTTTTTTGACAAGATTGAGTGCTTTTGCTTCACCGAGCAGGTGCTCGAGGCCGGCGAGACGGTGCAAATGCCCGTAAGTTTCTTTGTCGATCCCGCGATCGTTGAGGATCGTGAAGGAAAATACGTGCATACCATCACGCTGAGTTATACTTTTTATCAGATCGACCTGCCCGAAGAAGAACGGCAAGCTGCTCTGAGCATCGAGGCGCCCGTCGCCACCTCTGACCTGAATTAAGACCAAGCCGCAGGGAATACTGAAATGGCTCATGAAAAGAACCACGACTATCACATCCTTCCGCCGTCGATCTGGCCGTTTGTAGGCGCTGTCTCGACTTTCATCATGCTTTTCGGCGCCGTTATGTGGATGTCGGCAGATGTGCCGTACTTCTTCCTCATCGGCTTCCTTGGTGTGCTTTACACCATGTATGCGTGGTGGTCCGACGTTGTCGTCGAAAGCCACTCGGGCGATCACACGCCTGCTGTACGCATCGGCCTCCGCTATGGCGTGATTTTCTTTATCATGTCGGAAGTTATGTTCTTCGCTGCATGGTTCTGGTCGTTCTTCAAGCACGCCATGTACCCGATGGGCCCCGAATACCCGCTTGTTGACGGCGTATGGCCGCCCGCTGGTATCGAAACATTCGATCCTTGGCACCTTCCGCTGATCAACACGCTGATCCTTCTTTGCTCGGGTGCTGCTGCGACTTGGGCGCACCATGCAATCGCTCACGAGAACAACCGCAAAGACCTCAAGTCCGGTCTTTGGATCGCAGTTCTGCTCGGCGTTTTGTTCACCATCTTCCAAGCCTACGAATACAGCCACGCTGCTTTCGGCTTCGGTGGTAACATCTATGGCGCCAACTTCTTCATGGCGACTGGCTTCCATGGTTTCCACGTTATCATCGGCACGATCTTCCTTGCGATCTGCCTGATGCGTGCTTACCGCGGCCACTTCACCAAGGAGCAGCACCTCGGCTTCGAAGCCGCCGCTTGGTACTGGCACTTTGTTGACGTCGTTTGGCTCTTCCTCTTCGCCGCTGTCTACATTTGGGGCCAGTAAGCTGAAGTCCGGTGGGTCTTGACCCTTCAAAGGATAAGCGACATTGAACAAAACGCGCGGGCTATAACCCGCGCGTTTCTCTGTTGAACAAGGGGAGCCGATGCGCCGTATTCTCTTTCTTTTGACATTCGGTCTTGGTGGTCTTGGCGTTTTGCTTTGGCTTGGATTTTGGCAGGTTCAGCGGCTCGACTGGAAGCGAGACATTCTCGACCTCATCCAAAGCCGTATTGACGCCCCAGCAATTGAGATCCCTGTCGAACCGTCCGAAGATACAATGGAATACGGTGCAGTGACCGCAATGATCGAGCCGTATGGCCCTGAGCTTCACGTTCTGTCTTCTGGGACGGGTGCGGGGACGGGCTACCGAGTGATCCGTGCAGCAAAGATTGCTGGTGGCCGAGCCATCATGGTGGACTTTGGCGTTCTTCCACTAGAAGCAAAAGAACTCCCGCCGTTTGATGGAAAGCAAGAGATTACGGGCAACCTTCTTTGGCCCGACGATAAAAACGATTCCACGCCAAGCCCCGATCTTGGCCGCAACATTTGGTTCGCGCGGAACGTCGCCGACATGGCAGCCGCGCTAAACACCTCGGAAATTATGGTCGTTCTGAGGACTTCGAGCAACCCTGACCCGCGTCTTACACCTGTTCCAGTTGACACTTCGGGCATCAAGAACGATCACCGTGAATATGCGATTACCTGGTTCCTGCTGGCTGCTGTTTGGGCTGTGATGACTGGGTTCTTTTTGAAACGCACCGCTGCGCGAAAGGACTGATAGATGCGCTATATTTCGACCCGTGGACAGGCTCCGATCCTCACGTTCGAAGAGGCGATGATGACTGGTCTTGCGCGCGATGGTGGTCTCTATGTGCCCGAAACGGTTCCAACGCTGAGTGCCGAGGAAATCGCGGCGATGGCGGGCAAGTCGTATGAGGAAATCGCGTTTGAAGTGATGCGTCCTTTTGTTGGGGAAACTTTCACCGACGAAGAATTCAAAGGCTTGATAGACAAGGCCTATGCTGGCTTTGGTCACGCCGCCCGCGCGCCGTTGGTCCAGCTTGCTCCTAACCATTTCTTGCTCGAGCTGTTCCACGGCCCGACCCTTGCATTCAAGGACTTCGCGATGCAGCTCATCGGCCAGATGATGCAGTTCGCCTTGGCGCGTTCGGGCAAGCGGATCACCATCGTCGGTGCGACCTCGGGCGATACGGGCTCTGCTGCGATCGAAGCTTTTCGTGGTCTGTCGAATGTAGACGTGTTTATCCTTTTCCCGCATGGCCGTGTGTCAGAAGTTCAACGCCGTCAGATGACAACGCCGTCTGAAGCGAACGTTCACGCACTTGCCGTGGACGGAGATTTTGATGACTGTCAGGCCGCTCTTAAGGACATGTTCAACGACTTTGAGTTCCGTGAAGAAGTCGGACTTGCTGGCGTAAACTCCATCAATTGGGGCCGTGTTCTTGCGCAGGTGGTTTATTATTTCTCCTCGGCTATGAGCCTTGGTGCACCGCATCGCAAAGTCTCGTTTACCGTGCCGACCGGCAACTTCGGTGACATCTTCGCAGGTTACATCGCGAAGAAGATGGGACTGCCTATCGATAAGCTTGTCGTTGCGACGAACCTGAATGACATTCTGGACCGAACCTTGAAAACAGGCATCCAGAAGAAAGAGGGTGTCACGCCTTCGATTAGTCCGTCTATGGATATTCAGGTGTCCTCAAATTTCGAGCGCGCTTTGTTTGATGCTTATGGGCGCGATGGGGCGGCCGTGACGCAACAGATGGACGACCTAAAAACCAAGGGTGAGTTCACCATTTCCCAAGGTGCATTTGATTTCCTTAAGTCGACCTTCGATTCTGGTCGTGCCTCAGAGGAAGAAACCTCGGCTACGATCACCGCGCAGCGTGCTGTTACAGGAGAAATCCTTTGTCCGCATACCGCAGTGGGCGTGAAAGTTGCGGAAGACCACCTGTCGGACGTTCCAATGATTACTCTCGCGACAGCGCACCCTGCTAAGTTCCCAGACGCAGTCGAAGCGGCAACAGGAATTCGCCCGAGTCTTCCACCACGTATGGCTGATCTTTTTGACCGAGAAGAACGCGTGACCCGCGTTGCAAATGACCTTTCGGCTCTCACGAGCCTTGTACGGGAGCGCCGTTCGCGTTGACGATCCAACTTCATACCCTTTCCAACGGGTTCCGCGTCATTACTGAACATATGCCGTCGCTTCAGACGGTTTCGGTCGGTGTTTGGGTTCTTGCTGGTGCGCGACACGAGCGCATTGAGCAGAACGGTATTGCGCATTTCCTAGAGCACATGGCGTTCAAGGGTACAAAGACACGCACCGCGCTCGAAATCGCCGAGCAGATTGAGGACGTGGGCGGATACATCAACGCCTATACCAGCCGAGAGATGACAGCCTATTACGCGCGCGTGCTCGAACAGGACGCGCCGCTCGGTATCGAGCTTGTCGCGGATATCCTTCGCGAGCCAATCTTTGATCCAAATGAGATCGAAGTTGAGCGCGGTGTAATCCTTCAGGAAATCGGTCAAGCTCTTGATACGCCCGATGATGTGATTTTCGATTGGCTACAGGAAGTATCCTATCCCGAACAGGCTCTTGGGCGCACCATTTTGGGACCAGCTGAACGTGTCAAAGCCTTTGGTCGTTCGGATCTGTCGGGTTTTGTCAGCGAGCATTATCGCCCCGAACAAATGATTCTTGTTGCTGCTGGCGCTGTCGATCATGCCGCTATCGTCAAGCAGGCCGACGCGCTCTTTGGTGACATGAAGCGTAGCGGCGGGCCTTCCTTGATCGAGCCTGCTCGTTTTGTGGGTGGTGAACGCCGCGAGACAAAAGCGCTGGAACAGGTGCACTTCACGATGGGGTTTGAA
This sequence comes from uncultured Aestuarium sp., assembly GCA_964461315.1. GTDB lineage: Bacteria > Pseudomonadota > Alphaproteobacteria > Rhodobacterales > Rhodobacteraceae > Marivivens. Next base: position 12,019 of record CAYWUN010000044.1, on the reverse strand, counting down.
GGGCCTGATTACCGCGCCGACGACATCTTTACCGCGCAGGTCTATGCGATTGCACTCGGCGGCGGTATGTCTTCGCGTCTGTTCCAAGAGGTGCGTGAGAAGCGCGGACTTTGCTATACGATCTTTGCTCAGACAGGTGCCCATGAGGACACGGGCATGATGACGATCTATGCGGGCACAAGTGCCGAACAGATCAACGAGCTGTCTGAGATCACCATCGACGAGATGAAGCGCGCGGCAGATGATATGACTGAAGCCGAGGTCGCTCGCGCACGCGCTCAGATGAAGGCCGGTCTTCTTATGGGGCTTGAGAGCCCGTCAAACCGTGCTGAACGACTAGTTAGGTCGCTTTCCATTTGGGATCGTGTTCCAGATTTGAACGAAACCATTGCCAAGATCGACGCTGTGGATGTCGCCGCTGTCAAAGCATTTGGGGAAAAGATGGTCGCGGATACGGGAGTTGCGATGGCGCTTTATGGGCCAGATTGCGACGCCCTCGGGCTCGATGCGCTCAAGGGGAGACTGGCGAGCTGATGTTCGGACGGCGTAAGAAAGTCCAGCTCGAGACCGAGCGGCTGACACTGCGTCCGCCCATTCACAGCGACTTTATGCCTTGGGCGAGTTTGCGGCAAGAAAGCCAAGAGTTCCTAACGCCGTGGGAGCCGACTTGGGCCACTGATCACCTGTCGCGAAAGGCCTTTACCAATCGTGTGTATTGGGCGCAGCGTTCCATGGTGAACGGAACAGCTTTTCCGTTTTTCCTTGTCCGCAGGAGCGATAACGCTCTGGTGGGCGCAATCACACTCGACAATATTCGTCGTGGTCCCGCGCAATCTGCCACGACCGGTTATTGGACGGGCGAGCGTTTCACGCGACAAGGCTATATGATGGAGGCGATCAAAGCGGTCGTGCATTACTCTTTCAACACCTTGGATCTCAGTCGAATTGAGGCCGGATGTCTGCCTGAAAACACGCCATCGCGGCGGCTTCTCGAGAGCTGTGGCTATAAATATGAGGGCGTGGCGCAAAGTTATCTTCAGATCAATGGGCGTTGGCGCAATCATGTGCTCTACGCCAACCTACGACATGATAGGCGCGGCAAGACCGAAGTCGGTTGAACGAGAAACGGAGTACCCGATGGCTTTGAACCCTGCTGATGATGCCTTTATTGCTTCATTGAAGTCAAAGCTGCCTGACGGCTGTTTTAAAGAAGACACCGCGCGCTACTTTGAAGAGCCTCGTGGCCGCTATCAAGGGCAAGGCGTTGTACTTGCGCCTTCGTCAACTGAAGAAGTCGCGATTATCGTCAAAGCATGTCGTGACGCGCGTGTCGGGATCGTGCCCTATAGCGGTGGCACGGGGCTTGTCGGTGGTCAGATCATGGCGGAGGGCGTTCGTCCTGTTGTTCTATCCACGGAACGCATGAACAAGATCAGAGACGTTTACCCTACTGAAAACGTTATCGTCGCGGATGCAGGGGTAATCCTTGCGGACGTACACAGCGCGGCCGAGAAGGTGGACCGCTTGTTCCCCTTGTCGCTGGCGTCCGAAGGCTCTGCGCGGATTGGCGGGCTTCTTTCTACCAACGCCGGAGGGGTCAACGTCCTACGCTATGGGAATGCCCGCGCTCAGGTTCTGGGACTTGAAGTCGTGACGGCCGACGGTGAGATTTGGAATGGTCTGACGCGTTTGCGCAAGGATAACACTGGCTATGCGTTGCGAGACTTGTTCGTAGGGGCTGAAGGTTCGCTTGGAATTATTACGGCTGCTGCTCTCAAGCTCATGCCCAGACCATCACAATACGGAACCGCGTTGATGGTCGTTCCATCGCCCAAGGCCGCGCTCGATCTACTGGCGCTGGCGGGTGCGCAGGTTGGAGAGAGCATTTCCGCCTTTGAGATGATGCATCAAATGGGGCCAAGTTTCCTTGATGAAACAGGGATCGATGTCTCAAGACCATTTGACGCGTGGCCCGAGTGGATGGTTCTGGTTGACCTTGGACTGCCTGCAACTGTTGATCCGACCGAGGTTCTTGAAACTCTTTTTGCTTCAGCGGTTGAGCAAGGTTGCGTGAGCGACGGTGTGCTAGCCTCATCCGAAGCGCAACGTCAGGCCTTCTGGAAAATCCGCGAGATGATCCCTCAGGGAAACAAACGCGTGGGCTCGATTTCGTCTCATGACATCTCGCTTCCGTTGTCCGTGATCCCCGAGTTTATTGACCGCGGTCCGGGAGAGCTGGCGAAACTTGGCGATATTCGGATCAACTGTTTTGGTCACCTTGGTGACGGCAATCTGCATTACAACGTGTTCCCTGCAAAGGGTCGTGACCGCAAGGAATACGACAGCATTCGCGGCGATGTGAAGAAATGCATCCATGATTTGGTGCATTCCTATAACGGTTCGGTCAGTGCAGAGCATGGCGTTGGACGTCTCAAAGTCAAAGACATCGAGACATACTCCGATCCTGCAAAACTCGCGATGATGCGCGCAATTAAGTCTTCGCTTGATCCGCTTGGGATCATGAACCCCGGTGCTGTGTTGCGCGCTGGCGATTAGCCTCGCTCGAAACCCGCAACAAAGTCATTGCCCGTGTCGAGTGTGGCGGACAGCGTAGAGCCATTGATCCAGTCTAGGATCGCTTGATTGACAGGTCCATGGAACGTCACATGGGCAAGGCTTGCGACTGAATGAAGTGCTGTCATCTCGTCCCAGCCCATTGAGACATCGTGGTGGCCAATCCAACCTTCGGGGTTTGCGTATTCGATAATGCCACGAGCGCAGTTTTCAGTTTCGTTGACGTAGAAACGATAGGACAGCACTCCGTGATGCCCTTCCTTTTCGACGCGGGCAACGAGGGCCGAGATCGCTTGGCGAAAGGCGTTGGCATCGCTTAGAAGCAAATATTGATTGGTAACGATGAGCTTATGCGCTGTCATTTTTGCTCCGTGGGGCTATGATTTCCGTTACCTTAATTTAGGTCAGGTCAAACGCAAAGGGCGCCACGAGAGGCGCCCTTTGTGAATTAATGATTTCCGAGAATGCCAGTTCGAACACTATAGTCGACTGCAATTTCATAATCGGGATCGTCATCGCTATCGACCATAAGGTGGCCAGCTTTTGAGAGCAGACGGTGGCAGTCACGGCTTAGGTGGCGAAGCTGAATTGTTTTGCCGACCTCTTCGTATTTTGCAGCGATGGCCTCGATCGCTTGAAGCGCGGATTGGTCAGCAACGCGACTGTCTTGGAAGTCGATGATGACCAAGGACGGATCAGCTTCGATCTGGAAAGTTTCCATGAAGCCATCGGTTGAACCAAAGAACAGCGGCCCTTGGATTTGATAGACCTTTGCGCCTTCGGGCGTTTCATAGGTCTTTGCGTGGATGCGTTTTGCGTTGCTCCATGCATATGCAAGAGCAGAGACGATAACGCCCACGACAACCGCGGTCGCAAGGTCGGTCCAGACGGTCACAACAGTCACGAGTACGATCACGAATGCGTCGGTTAGGGGGACGCGGCGTAGGATCTTGAACGAGTTCCAAGCGAAGGTGCCAATCACAACCATGAACATCACGCCGACGAGCGCAGCGAGCGGGATTTGCTCGATCAGTGGAGAGGCGACCACGATAAAGAGGAGGAGGAACAAGGCCGCAGAGGTCGCTGCAACTCGTGTCCGTCCGCCCGATTTAACGTTGATCATGGACTGACCGATCATCGCGCAACCGCCCATGCCGCCAAAGAAGCCGGTTACGGTGTTCGCAACGCCCTGAGCGATGCATTCTTGGCTCGCTCCACCACGCTTGCCAGTCATTTCGCCGACTAGGTTAAGTGTCAGAAGGCTCTCGATCAGACCAATCGCAGCAAGAATAAACGAATAGGGCAGGATGATGTAGAGCGTCTCAAGTGAGAGCGGGACAGTCGGAATATGAAGTGCGGGTAGACCGCCTTCGATCGAGGCCATGTCACCAACGCGGGGCACATCAATTCCAAAGGCAATCACGATCACCGCTGTAATACCAATACCTGCAAGGGGGGCAGGGATCGCTTTGGTGAAGCGCGGAAGGAAGTAGATTATTGCCATCGTCAAAGCGACGAGTGACAGCATCATCACAAGCGGCATCCCCGAAAGCCATTCTCCGCCTCCCATGCCGTGTCCCGCAGCTTCGGTTGAGCCCGGAACCTTGAATTGTGAGAGCTGAGCAAGACCAATCACGATCGCAAGTCCGTTCACAAATCCAAGCATGACGGGGTGAGGTACAAGTCGAATGAATTTGCCCCAACGCATGATCCCTACAAAAATCTGGATCAGACCCATAAGTACTACAGTCGCAAACAGGTACTCAACGCCATGCTCACGCACGAGACTTACCATCACGACAGCCAGAGCGCCGGTTGCACCGGAAATCATACCCGGACGCCCACCAAATAGCGCTGTTATTAGACCAACGATAAAGGCCGCGTATAGACCAACGAGTGGGTGCACGTTCGCCACAAAGGCAAAAGCAACTGCTTCGGGGACGAGAGCAAGAGCAACGGTCAAACCCGAGAGCAGGTCGGTTTTGATCTGCATGGGGGTGAGCTCGTTCTTGTCGGCAATAGAGAGGCGTTCGGCAAAGGCCGCCAGCGAGGCTTTGGGCATCGGCTTGTCCTATTAATGTTCGCGTGGGGATCGCCTACCCCAGAAAGCCTGCAAATTAAACCCACGGGAAACCGGTATGCCAAGGTGTTGCTGATCTGCACGGCGGTCTTGCAGCGCTGGCGCGATCCGCTAGGCTCTATCTTGGGGGACAAGAAAGGCGAAAGATGAAAGCGAAAATCGGGATTATTGGCGGCTCTGGCGTATACGAAATTGACGGTTTAACCGATCCGCGATGGATTGCTGTCGATACGCCGTGGGGCGCCCCATCTGATGAACTATTGACGGGAAATTTGGGCGGAACAGAGATGGTCTTTCTTCCGCGTCATGGCCGCGGCCATGTCCATTCCCCGACCGAAGTGCCTTATCGCGCAAATATTGCTGCGCTCAAATCGCTCGGCGTGACGGATGTGATTTCTGTTTCCGCCTGTGGAAGTTTCCGCGAAGAATATGCGCCCGGAGACTTCGTGATCATCGATCAATTCATTGACCGCACCTTTGCACGTGAAAAGAGCTTCTTTGGCGCTGGATGCGTGGCGCACGTTGGCTTTGGCCACCCGACCTGCGGTCGGCTCATGGATGCGTGTGAAGCAGCGGCGCGTTCGACCGGAATCAAGGTGCATCGCGGGGGCACTTATCTCGCTATGGAGGGGCCGCAGTTTTCGACATTAGCAGAGAGCAAGCTCTACCGCGAGGTTTGGGGGTGTGATGTGGTTGGAATGACCAACATGCCGGAAGCAAAACTGAGCCGAGAGGCCGAGATGTGCTATGCCTCGATTGCGATGGTGACGGACTATGACTGTTGGCACCCTGAACATGACGCCGTCGATGTTACGGCCGTCATAAAGACACTTCAGGGCAATGCGGCCCAAGCCAAGAAGACCGTCGCCGGGCTTCCGCATCTGATTGGGGGTGCGAGGGATGTTTGCCCATGTGGCTGCGATCGCTCGCTTGAATTTGCCATTATGACCGCGCCAGCCAAGCGTGATCCCGACCTTGTTGAGCGGCTCAAGGTCATTGCAGGGCGGGTTCTTTGAAACCGTTTGAATAATTGTCGCATTACGGTGCATTGAAGCGAAGTGGCAGGGGCTGTATCACCGCCATTGAAGGAGACCGACATGCCGCATTTTCTCGATACCAAAGACGCCGGTTTTGAAGAGGCTTTCACCGCACTTTTAGGAATGAAGCGCGAAGATAGCCCTGACGTCGACGCTATTGTTGCTGGGATCATTGCTGACGTTCGTGCTCGCGGAGATGCGGCCGTTATCGAACTTACGGCCAAGTTCGACCGTTTGGAGCTCACTCCCGAGACCCTGCGCTTTTCCGAAGTAGAGATTGAAGCCGAATGTGCGAAGGTTTCCGCCGAAGATCGTGCGGCGCTGGAGCTAGCCGCCGCACGTGTGCGTGCCTATCACTTGGCACAGATGCCGGAAGATAAGCGCTGGACCGACGAGGTTGGCGCCTCTCTAGGTTGGCGGTGGACCGCGGTTTCTGCCGCTGGTCTTTATGTGCCAGGTGGTTTGGCGTCGTATCCCTCGTCTGTTTTGATGAACGCAATTCCGGCAAAAGTTGCTGGCGTCGAACGTCTCGCCATTGTGGTGCCGACCCCTGATGGGATTGCTAATCCGCTCGTTCTTCTCGCGGCGCGTTTGGCTGGCGTTGATGAAATCTACCGCATTGGCGGCGCGCAAGCTGTCGCTGCTCTGGCCTATGGCACTGAAACCATTGCCCCCGTGGACAAGATCACGGGACCTGGGAACGCCTTTGTTGCAGCTGCCAAGCGCCGCGTCTTTGGTAAAGTCGGCATCGACATGATTGCGGGTCCTTCGGAAATCCTTGTGATCGCTGACAAGGATAATGAACCCGATTGGATTGCTTTGGACCTGCTGTCACAAGCGGAGCACGATGAAAGCGCCCAATCGATCCTAATCACAGATGACGCCGATTTTGGTCGTGCTGTAGCTGCTGCGGTGGACAAGCGTCTCGAAACGCTGGAGCGTCGTGCGATTGCCGGTGCGAGCTGGCGTGACTTTGGCGCGGTGATCACCGTGCGCGATATGGACGAGGCTGTTCGTCTTTCGGACCGGATTGCGCCCGAGCACCTTGAGCTTTGCGTTGATGATGCGGACGGGCTTTGCGACAAAATCAGACACGCAGGTGCTATTTTTATAGGTGCTTGGACGCCAGAAGCGATTGGCGACTATATCGGTGGTCCGAACCATGTGCTTCCTACGGCGCGTTCTGCCCGTTTCTCGTCGGGTTTGTCGGTTATGGATTTCCTCAAGCGCACTACGCTTTCCCGAATGACACCTGAAGCGATAGCCGCAATTGGGCCAAGCGCAGTGCGTCTTGCGCAGTCGGAAAGCCTAGAAGCACATGGATTGAGCGTTCGTGCTCGACTCGACAAGCTTAACGGATAAACTGAGCCAAGGTCGCATTGCCTCTGGGCGCGGAGCGAGCTAATCAAAAGTATAGATTAAGGACCGCTCCTCCCATGTCCCGCATAATACAAATTGACCTAGACGACAGCGCTCTGCCGCCTCCGACACCGGAGATCGAGCAGGAACGCCGTGTCGCGATCTTTGACCTTCTCGAGGCCAATAACATCACTCTTCCAGAGCGAGATGACCGGCCCGTTCCAGAAGGGCCCTACAAACTCTCGTTGTCGATCCGAGATCGACGTTTGGTTTTTGCGCTCGCGACTGAAGCGGACGATCCAGCGGCTGAGTTCCATCTAAGCCTTGGTCCGTTTCGTCAGGTTGTGAAGGATTACTTCCAAATCTGCGAAAGTTATTTCGATGCCGTGAAAACGCTCCCGACAAACCAGATCGAGACAATCGATATGGCCCGTCGCGGCATTCACGACGAAGGTGCCCGCGTGCTGCAAGAGCGGCTAGAGGGCAAGGCAGAGGTCGACTATGACACCGCCCGTCGTTTGTTTACTCTGATCTGCGTTCTGCATTTCGGAGGCTGATGATCGTGACGGACAGCGACAAGAGCTTTGACCCTTTGCCGCAGTCAGTGCTTTTTTGCTGTGACCATAATGCTGTCCGTTCGCCTATGGCCGAAGGGATCATGAAAAAGTTCTATGGAACCGAGTGTTATATTCAGTCCGTAGGCGTGAAGAACGATCTCGAAATCGACGGTTTCGCCATCGCCGTTTGCCAAGAGATTGGTGTCGAGCTTTCACGTCATCGTTCTCGCTCTTTTGATGAAATGCAGCAGTGGGGCGATGACCTTTCGTCTTTTGACCTCGTGCTTGCCCTATCACCCGCGAGTCAGCGCCGCGCTCTTGAATTGACCCGTGTCTTCCATCTCGAGGTGGAATACTGGCCCATTATGGACCCGACGGGCCTCGGCGAAGGGCGGGAAGCACGCTTAGCCAGCTATCGCCAAACCCGTGATCAGATAATTGCCCGGCTTGAACAGCGCTGGGGACCAGCAAGGGAAATACTATGACGACCGACGCAAAATCCGTTCTGACCCGCTATTTCGAAGCCTTCAATGCGGGCGACAAAGCTGGGATGTTGGCTGAGCTGTCTGACGATATTGCGCATCATGTGAATGAGGGACAAGTGCGCCGCGGCAAAACGTTGTTTTCCGAATTTTGCGATCACATGAGCCGTTGTTACCATGAGACGCTCACAGATGTTGTCGTCTTTGCAAACGATGAGGGTACGCGTGCATCGGCAGAGTTTGTTGTGAACGGCAAATATCTTCAGACTGACAGCGGCTTACCAGAAGCCGTTGGGCAAACTTACGTTCTCCCTGCGGGGTCGTTCATGTCACTCAAAAATGGCAAAATTGAACGGGTTACGACCTATTACAATCTCGCAGACTGGGTTCGTCAGGTCTCTCAATGACGTTAGAGTTCCGCCGTCTTACCGGAGGAGCACTTGAAGCATCTCTCGTAGATGTGGCGCGCCTTCGGATGGCAGTATTTGCAGAGTGGCCATATCTATATGCGGGGACCTTTGATTACGAGCACCGCTATTTGCAAAGCTATCGCAACAATGCGGGTGCTGTTCTGGTCGGTGCCTTTGATGGGGAACGCCTTGTCGGGGCCGCAACCGGCACTCCCATGGAAGAGCACGCCTCTGACTTTGCTGAACCGTTTATGGGCGTAGGCATTCCGCTTGAAGAGGTCTTTTACTGTGCCGAGTCAGTCTTGCTTTCGGAATACCGCGGGCAGGGGGCTGGCCACCATTTCTTTGACCATCGCGAAGCAAAAGCGCGAGAGCTTGGTCGCAAATATTCGGCCTTTTGCGGAGTGATCCGTCCCGAGGACCACCCAGCGCGCCCCGATAATTATCGCCCTCTGGATGGGTTTTGGCGAAAACGCGGTTATGAAAAACTCGATGGTGCAATTGCGCGGTTCAAATGGACCGACCATGGTGACACTGAGCAAACGGAAAAGTCGCTTCAATTCTGGATCAAAGAGCTATGAAAATCGCCGCCTCAGCATATCGCCCTGAATGGCACGCCGATTGGGCTTCGCTTTCAGCCAAGATCGAAACTTGGGTGAAAGAAGCTGCGGATGCAGGTGCTGAGCTTTTGCTGTTTCCAGAATATGGTGGATGCGAAGCGGTTCTGGTTGGTCCGCCGTCAGATACTTCCGCCAAAACATGGGCGGAGCGGATGGCCGCCGCTGCCAATGATTGGCTTACGCTTCATGCAGATTTGGCCAAGAAATACGATGTCCATATCCTTGCAGGATCGCTTTGTGCTGCGGACGGAGAACGTCTTGTAAACCGTGCATATCTTGTTGCCCCCGATGGCTCATCCGTATTTCAGGACAAACTAATCCTGACGCCATACGAGCGGAACCAAATGGTGATTGGCGCTGGCCGCGAGATCAAAGTCTTTGATACCGCGCTGGGCAGGATCGGCATTCTCATTTGCTACGATAGCGAATTTCCCGTTCAGGCGCGCGCGCTGACCGAGGCAGGTGCCGATATGATCCTTGTTCCTTCTGCGACAGATTTCCCCGCGGGCCAGACCCGAGTTCGCCAATCCTGCCGTGCGCGTGCAATCGAGAACCAATGCTTGATCATTCAGTCACCTGTGCTCGGACCCGTGTTAGATTGTGACGTCTTGGATCAGGGAACAGGCCGCGTTGGATTTTTTTGCCCGCCCGATCATGGGCTTCCCTCGAATGGGATAATCGCCCAGGGCGAGACTGATGTGGCGGCTTGGGTCTATGCTGAGGTCGATCCGAAATCGATCAGTGCGCCTCGCCAGACTGGGCAGGTTGGCAATTTTGCCCATTGGATTGAACAAGACGATCGGATCGAGCGTGTTAAAACAGAGACACTGCGCTGATTAACCCTTGAAAATATGTAAATCTGGGCGCATTTAGGCGCGGTCCGCAGACTCTGGCGGATCAAACAACTATGGAGATCACATGGCCAAGGAAGAACTGCTCGAATTTCCCGGCGTCGTGAAGGAACTCCTGCCTAATGCGACATTTCGGGTCGAGCTGGAAAACGGCCACGAGATCATCGCTCATACGGCAGGTAAGATGCGTAAGAACCGCATCCGCGTTCTGGCTGGCGACAAAGTGCAAGTCGAAATGACCCCGTACGATCTGACCAAAGGTCGGATCAACTACCGTTTCAAGTGACAGTGCTCCGGGCTACGCCTGGGCTAAAGCTTGTTCTCGGCTCCGGTTCGCCCCGGCGGCTGGAGCTGCTTGCGCAAATTGGTGTTACACCAAGCGCAGTACGCCCCCCAGATATCGACGAAGACCCTCGCAAAGGCGAGCTTCCGCGCGATTATGTTAAACGTATCGCGGCCGAAAAGGCAGCAGCGGTTACCTGCGCCGAAGACGAGATTGTGCTTTGTGCAGATACCACCGTAGCGATGGGACGGCGGATTATGGGGAAACCCCAAGACGAGAAAGAGGCTGCTGAGTTCCTGCATGCTCTTTCTGGTCGTCGTCACCGCGTAATCACGGCAGTTGCAGTGAAGCGCGGCGATAAAGTCTGGCTTAAAGATGTCGCGACCACTGTTGCGATGAAGAGTTTGAGCAACCCCGAAGTGAATTCCTATCTCGCAAGTGGTGATTGGCGTGGCAAGGCTGGTGGATATGCGATCCAAGGTCCTGCTGGTGCGTTCATTCCTTGGATCAACGGCTCGTTCACAGGCGTTGTTGGGCTTCCGCTTTCTGAAACCGCAGGTCTTTTGACCGCCGCGGGTTATCCGCTCTATGGAGATACCGAATGAAGGGTCGCACGATTGTCCTCGACCATATTGGTGACATTGAAGCCGCAGCCTTGATGGTGGATGGCAAGATCGACGATCTCTTGATCGACGATACCGATGCGCCGCGTCCCGGTGCGATCTTCCGAGCGATCTGCGACCGCCCTATCAAAGGGCAGGGAGGCATGATGCTCCGCCTTCCAGACGGTGACACTGCGTTCTTACGGCAAAGCAAGGGGCTTCGTCCGGGGCAATCAATGCTTGTTCAGGTGACGGGTTATGCAGATGGCGGCAAGGCGGTTCCTGTAACGGACCGCGTCCTGTTCAAAAGCCGTTTTGCAATCATCACACCCGGCAAACCGGGGATCAATGTTAGCCGTCAGATCGAAGACGAGGACGAGCGTAACCGTCTCCTTGAAATTGCCCATGGCGTGATGGAGACCGAGCATGGGCTTATCCTCCGTTCTGGCTGTGAAGGCGCAGATGAGGACGAAATCGCGGAAGATATCGCCGCAATGCAGGATCTTGCCGAAGCTGTTTTGAATGATGCGGAAGGCAGCGAACCCGAAGCTCTTACCGAAGGTGATGGCCCGCATATCCTTGCTTGGCGCGAATGGACCTCGGCGGCGGATGTCGTGACCGAAGCAGGTTCCTTCGAGCACTTGGGCGTGATGGACCAAATTGACGACATTAAAACTTCGCGCGTCGAAATCGGCGAAGGCTATATGTTCGTCGAAGGTACGCAGGCGCTTGTTGCGGTCGACGTTAACACAGGCGGAGACACTTCCGCAGGGGCCTCATTAAAGGCGAACCTAGCGGCGGCTCGCGCATTGCCGCGTGCTCTACGTGTGCGCGGTCTCGGCGGGCAAATCGTTGTGGACTTTGCGCCAATGTCCAAAGCTCACCGCAAACAGGTTGAGCAATCCCTTCGCGCTTCGTTCAAGAACGATCCGATTGAGACCTCACTTGTTGGTTGGACGCAGATGGGGCTGTTCGAGCTTCAGCGCAAGCGTGAGCGCCTTCCTCTGGTGCGGACACTACGGGGGCTCTAATGGCCTGTCCGATTTGCTCTAAAGAAACCGACCAAAAGTACCGTCCGTTTTGCTCAAAACGGTGCGCTGATATCGACCTGGCCAAGTGGCTTTCCGGATCCTATTCAATCCCCGCGAGCAACGAGGAAGATCC